>NZ_JBCOTQ010000026.1:26380-26786 GCF_040920445.1 Collinsella aerofaciens
ATACTCGCCCGGATCGACGCGAATCATCACCGGTTGCTCGGCATCCGGATAGAGCTGATCGGCTGCCGCCAAGGCATCGGAAATCGTTGGATACGCTCCTGCCGCAGCCCTCGAAACGCGCAGCGTATAGATACTTTCGCTCATCGTCCATCACGCTCCCAGGAAGCGAACTGCTCAGGCCAGCCCTGAACTTGTGGCTGAATATGCTCGGCGCAGCCCTTAAATGCCGTTAGGGCCGTGGCGAGCGATGCCCCATGCTTTCCATGCGGAAAGACATGTAGGCTAAAGCCAATCCCGTGGTCGGCAAGAGCCTGCGCAAGAAGGAGGCTATTTTGAACTGGTACCGATGCATCCTCGGCGGTATGCCACAAGAACGTACGGGGGAAGCCCTCGCCCACCATATTCT
>NZ_JBCOTQ010000026.1:26938-28563 GCF_040920445.1 Collinsella aerofaciens
AGCCAGGGTTGGTCCCAAAGCGCCCCGAGCAAGCCAACCAGGTGTCCACCCGCCGAAAAACCCATGACCGTAATTCGATTGGGATCGACGCAAAACTCCGTCGCATGGCTTCGAACGGTATCGACCGCTCGCGCGAGTTCTTGCAATGCCAGCGGATAGACAGCCGGAGCAACCGAATAGTTCAGTACAAACGCTTGGTAGCCCATCGCCAACAAACGGAGCGCTACCGGCTCGCCTTCGCGCGGCGAAACGTGATCGTAGCCGCCTCCTGGCACGACCACAACTGCAGGCAGCGGTTTTAAAGCATAAGCATCTTCGGTCGGGGCAAAAACATAAGACGTAATCGTGGCAGACGAGCCATCGACCCCGACAGGAATCGTTTTATTGAGCATGTATTCCCTTTCACCATGATGCGTAGCGCAGCGCACACGGCCGTATCGCACAAGGGCTGCATTGCCGATTTATCCGACAATGCAGCCCTGGTCATCAACCCGAGTTAGGAACGGACAACCTTGTCGACGTTCTGGAGCTGCAGCTCCTCGCCGTCCTGGCCCTCGATCACCACATTTTGCAGGTCGAGCACCTTGACGTTTTGCGCAATGATGCCCTGGCGCACCATGGGCTCAACGCCGCAGGCCATGGCCGGGACAAAGGGCTCGGCATCCGGCGCGAAGGTCACGTGGACATCCTGGAACGTCAGGCGCGTCACTTTGCTCTCGGGCAGGCCCGTGATGTAAGCAGCAGCCGCGTGGCAGTTAGTAGCCTCGATATCACAAAACGTCGTGGCACCAAAGCCGGGTGTGCGGTCGTCGACGGGCAGCGCCTCGCGAGACTGCACGTAATCGGTCTTGCCGTCCTTGTCGCAGAAGTAGAACGAGTTGACCACGAAGGGCGTGAGCACCTCGTCCATGCGAATGTGCTCAAAGGTAATGCCCTCGTTGACGGCGTCCTTGCCGCGCCCGCGGCGGGTCTTGACGCGCAGGCCGCGGTCGGTGCGTTCAAAGAGGCACTTGCTCACGGTAAGGTCCTTGATGCCGCCGGCTGCCTCGGATCCCAGCACCACGGCGCCATGGCCGTCGTGCATGTAGCAGTGCGAGATCAACACGTCGTGCGTGGCGGGACGAAGCTCGGACTCAATGCCCAGTTTGCCGCTCTTGATGGCGATACAGTCATCGCCCACCGAGAACTGGCAACCCAGGATGCGAACAAAGCCGCAGCTCTCGGGATCGAAACCGTCGGTGTTGTGGGAGTTCTTGGGACCCTCGATGGACAGGCACAGGGCATCGACGTGTTCGCACAGAATGGGATGGATATTCCACGCCGGGCTGTTGCGGACGGTAAAGCCGGCAAGGCTCACGTTTTCGCACTCGGACAGGAAGATCATGCGCGGGCGGGCGACCTCGCGGCCCTCCTCGGGGCGGAAGATATTCTTAAAGTCCTTGTTCCACCAGTTATCCTCGGCAAAATCGGTCTGACCGTCGATGGCGCCGCGGCCATAGATGCACACGTCGTGCACGCTCAGACCCGTAAAGGTCGAACAGTAGGTCGAAAAGCTCTCGCCCTCCCAGCGGCCCAGGGGCAGCATATCGGTGCCGGCATACCCGGTGCCCTTGTCACCCGTGACC
>NZ_JBCOTQ010000027.1:0-28092 GCF_040920445.1 Collinsella aerofaciens
CATCATCGCGGTCTACGGGGTCAACGATATGGCACCGTGGGGACACATGTATGTCAATCCTGGTCTAACAGAGCCTTATCAAATGTCTTTGCGGCATAGTTGCGCAGGGTAGCTGGATTAAAGTCGAACCATCGAAAATGACAGTAGACTCATTAACACACAGTCTGCCAGCAACTGGCGACAATAATCCGTTCAATACTTCCAGAAATGAAGATTTACCACATGCATTAGGGCCGCTTACTAAAACCAGACAAGGTGCCTGTATCGTGCAATCTGGAATTGTTATCCTCTCATTAGTTTCGTTCGACGAAAACGAGAGAATGATTCCTTTCCAACTAATTCGATCAGCGTGATCGAAACATATCAAATTAGGTTTTTCAGCTTCCAAAAGACGACGTAATTCCAAGACACGGTGCAACGATCTAAACGACGGCTGAAGCTGAGCCCAACAATTCAGAACAAGAGGAAAAGGAGAATAGCATAGAAGTACAAGTTGATAGCTCTGCACCGCAATCCCGACCGTCAGTCCGCGCTTTGACACAAGGAAAATAAGCAGCAGAACTGAAAGCAAGCCAGTAATGATGTTGCCAGCGTCAACTATTTCAGTTGCCAATCTCGCAAAGACACTCTCCTCAACTCGAGAGTTCCTGCAGGCTTTAAGCATCTTTTTATAGCGAAGTAATTCCAAGTTAATTGAACGAGAAATACGAATGTAAAGTCGACAATTTATTAGTTGGGCTAAATAAGCAGAACCCCTCGCCTGGGCCTCCAATGCCTTTTCGCTCTTAGTCGATAGCTTACTAAGAGCGAACGGATATAGAAGCGAAATAAACAATGCCGAAACACAAACAGGAATCAAAAGCAACAAAGAGATATTAGAAAGTGCCACAAACGATACCAAACCCGTCACTAGGCACGGAAGAAACGCAGTTGTAAATATTCCAATCATCGGCTGTAGGTTCCCAGCCTCTTCAATGCGCGATAACAGGTAGTCACTGTCTTTTGCTAAAACTAAGGGCCGCTCTAAAGCATGGCGGGCAAGCAATCTATAGAAGCAGTTAGTGCCATCGGAAGCCAATTGCTCCGCATATTTTGATCTGAACAGGTTTGTCACCAGCTCAACTGAGAGCAATACTAGCAGGCCTAACCCAATGCATAAAACGTTACGATAATTAGAGCGAAGCAGGCCATAGTCTATTATCAACGATTCAGCTTTAACAACAGACAGCTCCACCAGGGCAGATAAAATGCAGAGCGCCATCAACTTGATTACTGTCGTCTTATTTTGAATAAAAAGCTCCGGCATATGTCCATCCCCTCAACTAATAATTATAGCTAGAAAGATGACATTTTTATTCTATAGCCTCAAGCAGCACGCTTTGCTGACGTCAAATCTTGTCATTACAAACATGCACCTTAGGCTTAAGACTCAAAAAAGGGGGCGGCCGAGATGGCCGTCCCCTCCCCATTATCGATCTATCTGGCAAAGGGACAGCCCCTTTGCCGCATTCGGTTACTTTCGACAGCCCTCTTTCCAAGCCTCGGCCGCAACCTTCCAGCGCAAGCGCAAATCGCGCTCGCGGTCGATAAACATGATGGCAAACGCGATAAACAGCAGCACGCTCGCCACCGCAATGGAGTGCAGCCCCATGCGCTCGATGCACCAGTTGCCCAGCACGGCGCCAAACACAAAGGTAAAGATCACGCCAAAGTACAGCACGCCGTTTTCCAAAAAGCCGCGCTTGTGGGTGATGATGTAATCGTCCACGTTTTGCAGCGCGTTGCGCAAGTTGCCGATGCACATGGTCGTAGCGATGCCGTGACCGTGGATCTTGCGGAAGCTCTCGACCTGCATGCCGCAGGCAAACGAGGTGAGGCAGTTGGCGAGCAGGTTGAAATCGCCACCCGGGATAAAGCTCACGCCCAGCAAGATAACGGCTTCAAAAAACACCGTCACCTGGCGCCAGTGAATCAAGCTGCCAAATCGCTCGTGAACCAGGTCGGCAAGCATAATGCCCACGGCAAACGACACCACGGGGAAGAAATAGCGTCCCGCCAGCGCCCAGTTGCCCTCCGAGATGCTTACACCCACGAGCAGGATGTTGCCCGTCTGAGCGTTTGCGAAAACATGATCGCGCCCAATGTACGAATACACATCCATAAAGCCACCGGCGAGCGCCAAGATAATGCCCAGCTCAATAGACTCCGATATCTGTTTGGCACGCTGCATCGTCGTGCATCCTCCTTGTTGACGACTCTCTCGTGCGTTGGCGGAAACATAGCCGCCGTTCATACTGTAACCCATTGACAACATGACGTGCGCGCGAGACGGGTTCTCCAACGCGCAGATACACAGTCTGGAAACAAACGGCGGACGCGGCGCCGGCACCCGACGCACCGTGTACTCCACCATTCTTTTTAGCCCCGCCCCAAAAAGACTGGTTACAATTACGTGCAGCATACTAACAACGGGAGGAATCGTGGCAAAAAAGCCCCAGGACGCTCAGCACAACCAGCACGGCAAGCATGCCCAGCGCGGCCAGCAGCAGAAGCGTGGCGGCAAAGCCCAGGGCGGTCACGCCGCTCATACCCCGGCAGCACCCATCCGTCCCTGGCGCCCGGGCCGCGATAAGTTCCTCCCCGTCAGCCGCGCCGACATGGATGCGCGCGGCTGGGACCAGTGCGACTTTGTCTACATCTGCGGCGACGCCTACGTGGACCATCCCAGCTTTGGCATGGCCATCATCAGCCGCGTGCTCGATGCGCATGGCTACAAGGTGGGTATCATCTGCCAGCCCGACTGGACCGACCCCGCCAGCATCAGCGTGCTCGGCGAGCCGCGCCTGGGCTTTCTCGTTAGCGCCGGCAACATGGACTCCATGGTCAACCACTATTCAGTGACCAAGCACCGCCGCCACACCGACGCCTATACCCCCGGTGGCGAGGAGGGGCGCCGTCCCAACCGAGCCGTCACGGTCTACGGCAACCTCATCCGCCAGACGTTCAAGGACGCTCCCATCATCATCGGCGGCATCGAGGCGAGCCTGCGCCGCCTGGCCCACTACGACTACTGGCAGGACAAGCTCAAGCGTTCGGTACTGCTCGACTCGGGCGCCGACATCCTCATCTACGGCATGGGCGAGCACGCGATCGTCGAGATCGCCGACGCGCTCGACGCGGGACTGCCCGTCGATCAGATCACCTATATCAACGGCACCGTTTACCGCACAGGCTCGCTCGACGAGGTCTACGACTACGACCTGCTGCCCAGCTGGGACGACCTTGCCGCCGACAAGCTCAACTACGCGCGCAGCTTTAACGTGCAGCAGCAAAACATGGACCCCATCACCGGGCATCGCCTGGTAGAGCCCTACCCCAACAGCGTCTATGTGGTGCAGAACCCGCCGTCAGCGACGCTCACCACCGATGAGATGGACGAGGTGGCCGAGCTCCCCTACGCACGCGACTGGCATCCCGACTACGACGCGGCGGGTGGCGTGCCGGCCTTTGCCGAGATCAAGTTTTCCATTAGCTCCAACCGCGGGTGCTTTGGCGAGTGCTCGTTTTGCGCGCTCACCTTCCACCAGGGCCGCGTACTGCAGATGCGCAGCCACGATTCAATCATGCGCGAGGCCGAGCTGCTCACGCGCGACCCGGAGTTTAAGGGCTATATCAACGATGTGGGCGGACCGACGGCAAACTTTAGCCGCCCTGCCTGCGACAAACAGCTCAAGCACGGCGTGTGCAAGAACAAGCGCTGCCTGTGGCCGAGCGTATGCAAGAACATGGTGGTCGACGAGAGCGGCTACACGCAGTTGCTGCGCGACCTGCGCCAGCTGCCGGGCGTCAAGAAGGTCTTCGTCCGCAGCGGCATCCGCTTTGACTACACCATGGCCGATGCCTCGGACGAGTTTTTGCGCGAGCTGCTGGAGCACCATGTCTCGGGCCAGCTGCGCGTGGCACCCGAGCACGTGAGCGACGCGGTGCTGAGTGTGATGGGCAAGCCGAGCCGCGCCGCCTACGATGCGTTCTGTCGCAAATTTGAGCGCTTGAACCGCGAATACGGACTCAAGCAGTATGTGGTGCCGTACCTGATCTCGAGCCACCCCGGTTCGACCATGAAGGAAGCCGTGGACCTTGCCGAGGCCGTGCGCGACATGGGCTACATGCCCGAACAGGTGCAAGACTTCTACCCCACCCCGTCCACCATGTCGACCTGCATGTACTACACCGGCGTGGACCCACGTACCATGCAGCCGATCTACGTGGCACGCGACCCGCACGAAAAGGCCATGCAGCGTGCGCTCATCCAATATCGCAAGCCCGAGAACTACAAGCTTGTGCGCGAGGCACTGGAAAAGGCCGGCCGCCGCGATCTGATTGGCTACACCAAGCATTGTCTGATTCGTCCCGTGCCGCCACGCCCGGGCGAGACGTCCGCTGGCGGTGGGCATGGGACCGGCAAGAAGGGCGGCAAGGCCCACGGTGGTGCTGGCGCCGCCGGCAAGGGACCCAAGGGCAGCAAGGGCCACGGTGGCATGTCACGCGCGCAGAACACCGCAGGCCGCAACCGCGCAGCTCAGGGGCGTCAGGGTGCCAACGGAGGCGGTCGCCGCAACTAGGGCAGCGGTGCGCTCGCTGCGTCCATCCCACACGCGTGGCGCAGCGAGCGCATTGCCTCAACGAGGATGACGCCGGCGATAGCGACCGTAATTGCCACGTCGAACGGCGTGTTCACAAACCAGAGCAACGTCATGAGATACGACCCGGCATTAAAGGCAAAGTGCAGCAGGATCGTGTAGCGGAGCTTTCCGGTCGTCACGAGCACCCAACCAAAGATGAGGCCGGCGGCGCCGGCGTAGCAGCCCTGGACCCAGTTCATATGCATAAAGCCGAAGACCGCCGCCTGCAGCACGATTGCCGCGGCGATGCCCCAGGCACTCGGGGCCGCCCAGGGCACCATGGCGCCATCTTGCGGTCGCACGTGACGCCGGCGCTTCCAGAGCGGACGGCACTGTGGATTAAACGCACGCAGTGAGAACTCAAAAATGATACCGCGCACCAGCAGTTCCTCGCAAAACGGCGCGCCGAGCACCGTGGTCAGGACGGCCAGATAGCTCGTGTCGCCCATGCCTGTTTCCTCGACAAGTTCGCTATAGTCTGCCGCAACCTCGGGCAGCAGTGACAGCACGCCGTCGCATAGGTAGCTAATGACCACCTGCATGGATAGGCCGATCACGACAACGCATACGATGCGCTTCCATGCAGCATTTGCTCCCCCGCCAAGCGGGCGCTCGCCCTGCCAGCGCGCCATAAACGAGCGCGGCCACAGATAGCGCCACCACAGCAGCGCCATAAAAAACGACGCCGTCTGAGCGGCAGCCTGAAACCATTGGATATCGAGATTGTCGATCGGATAGCCCGTCAGCACCGATACGGCATCGAGAACTGAAAACAAAACCACGCTCAGGGCTATATCGGCGGCGACAACGCCAAAACAGGCAAGCGCCCACGCCATCGCATTGAGCATGCTAACCTCCTCAAAACCGTTCCCAAGTTCTACCACAACTCGGCAGAGGGCTGATCCCATGGGGACGGAGGAAAACGGATCACTTATTGATGAGAATCGGGCGCAATGCCAAAAGCCCCGCTGGGCGAAATGTCGAACGGAAAGGTGCCGCAACGATTGAACGCGGCGATAAACATGCGAATGGCGTTGGACGGCGTGGTGCCCACGAGCTGGGTTGCCGCCGCGAAGGCTGCCTTTTCCTCGGGCAAGACCTTCGCGACAACCGGGGTCATATGTTCTGCCATGGCGCTTCCTTTTTGAAACGACGGTAGTGCGGATAGATGCGGGCCGCGCGGCTGGGCGACGGGCTGTGAAGGCAACCCGATTGGCCCGCATCTGGAGTTTGTTTCTGCGGCGTTGGTATTACTTGGTAATCCTAAGTATTACCCGGTAGATAGAATACCACACCAGCCCCATGGGGACGGAGAAAAAAGGATCATTTTGTTGCTGAGTAAGTATTTAGAGCGTGATGATGTCCGAGATATCGAGGGCCTGAGCGTCAGCGGCATCGTGCGTGGCAAGCAGCAGCATACGACCGTCGAGCAGGTCGAGCACAACCACAGCCGTCGCATCGCGCGCAGCGGCATCTAGACCGGTAAAGGGCTCGTCCAGAATCACCGCGTCGCCCGGACACAGCAGGGCTCGGGCGATCTCGACGCGACGGCGCTGCCCGCCCGAGAGCTCGGCTACGCGGGCATGCACATCGACCCCCGGCACCAGCAGGCGCAGCAGGGCTGTGGCACTCGAGGCATCCACGCGCGCGTCGGCACACACCAGTACGTTATCCAGGGCAGAAACGTCCTCGACCAGGCGCACATCCTGAAACACCATGGAGCACGGCGCGCACTCCCCCGCCGCAAGGGCAAGGAGCGTCGACTTGCCCGCACCCGAGGCGCCCATCACGCAGGTACGCCCACCGGCGGGCACGCGAAGTACCAGTCCGTCGAGCGCCGGCGCCCAGGAAGCGCGATCGCCCACGGCGAACGCAAGCTCCGCAGGAGCCCCGCCGCCAGCAGAGCCGCCCGCACGCCCATGCGCCCGCACAGCAGCACGCCATGCTGCGGGCCCCGAAGCCCGCAGCAGCCACACCAGCACGCGCTCGCATGCCCACGAAGCCATAACAACCAGCACGGTCCACGCCAGCAGGTCCGCCGTCTCGATCAAAAGCTTCGCCTGATAGATGCGTTCGCCCACGGTGCCCGTCGCCATGCCGATGAGCTCCGCCGCCACGCCGGCCTTCCAGCTCATGCCGATCACAGCGCGGGCGCACGAAAGCACAAACGGCAGGACTTCGCGCCAGGTGTGGGCACAAAACAGACGCCAACCCCGCACGCCATGCAGACGAAACATCTGCTCCAGCGGCTTATCCACTTGCGCCAAGCCCTCGACCAGCGAAAAATACACGCCCGGCAGTGCCATCAAAAAGACCGCCGCGACGCTCACACGCGCCGACCCCAACCAAATGAGCAGCAGGACCACCACGCAGGCAACCGGCGTCGCCTTAACAAACGAAAGCGCCGGCGCCACCAAGCGGGCAAACGTCGGCGACCGCACCGAGGCTCCCGCCATCACGCCGCCGCACGCCGCGGCAAGCGCCAGCCCACCCAAGATTCGCGCGCCTGAGTCCACCAGAATCGCCCACGTACCGGCATCGCATACTAGCCGCAGCAACGCCATCGCAACAGTGCCTGGCCCCGGCAAAATCAACGGCTGCGCCACCAGTGCTGCTGCAAAGACCCACACGGCAAGCCAAAAGGCGGCAACGGCACCTGCTGCCGTCACCGCCTTCATACGCTCTGTCATTTGTCGAGCAAACGCACGCACGGGCTACTCCATGTAATAGAAATCATCAGCCGGGAGCTTGCCGCCCACGGCGCTCGCGTCCGCATCGGCCAGCACCTGCAGGTACCCACCGAGCGCCGCCTTCATATCCTTCCCCGTCTGGCACACGAGCATGCACCCGGGAATCGCCTTTTCAGCAATCGCGGCGTTATCGACGATACCCGCATCGACCACGGCCTGTGCCCAATCTGCCGGCGCCGCATTGACAGCCTTCACGCTCGCCTCATGGCAGCGCAAGAATTCCGCCACGGCCTCGGGATGCTCCTCGGCAAAGGCACGGCGCACCACGGTCACGCCCGTCAGCAGGCGCGAACCCGTGTCACCCGCTAGCTCATCCCACACATCGGTCAGGCTCACCGGCGCCGACAGCTTGCCTTCGCTCTTGGCGATGGCAGCGGTCTTGAACGGCTCCGGCAGCACGCCCACGGCGGACGGGTCGACAAGCAACGCCGACAGCACCTCGGTGGGCTCGCTCTTAAACTCAAGCGTCACCTGGCCGGTCAGGCCCGCGCGCTCCAGCAAGTAGTTCATGACGTACTCCGGCGTGGTGCCCTTGCCCGTCATATAGACAGTATGGCCCGCCAGATCGCCAAACGAGGCCACACTCGCGTCGCCCGTCACAACGTTCAGCACGCCCAGCGTGTTGATATCGATGACCTGCACCGCACCCTCGGTCTTGTTGTAGAGCACGCTCGCCACGTTGGCGGGCACCAGGGCGATATCGATATCGCCCTGAATGACCTTGGGCACAATCTCGTCGGCGGCAGTGTTGATCGCAAAGTCGAACTCATTGTCCGTCTCGCCATCGGCAGCCTGGTCCATAAACTGCACCAGGCCAATCGAGGTCGGCCCCTTGAGCGAGGCGACGTGCACCTCGACCGGCTCTGCGACAGCACCGGCGCCGTCCGTGGCAGCCGAGCCCGCGGCGGACCCCGCCCCCGCAGCTCCGCCGCCACAGCCAGCCAGTGCGAGCGACAACGCGCCTGCGGCAAGCGCCGAGGCAAATCCTCGGCGCGTCATCTCAGCATCAAACGCACGCATCGTTAGCACGCCCCCTCGTGGGGCATCGACCAGGCATGATGGTCGGTATGCAGTAGCTCCTCGGCCAGCGGCGAGAGCGGCGCGCCCAAGAACTCGCGATAGCAAGCCTGGACATCGGGATTCTCGTGCGAGAAGCGAATCTCGGCGTTCGCATCCAGGCCCCAGAGTACCTGACCACGCTCGGCCGCCAGCTCGCAGCCGTCATGGATGGGCTGACCGCCGCCACCGACGCAGCCGCCCGGGCACGCCATGACCTCGACGAAGTCATAGCTCACACGGCCGTCGCGAATCGCGTCGAGCAGACGGGCGGCGTTGCCCAGCCCGTGCGCCACGGCGACGCGCACCTTGGTACCGTCGATATCGGCCACGGCCTCCTTCCAGCCCTCGAGTCCGCGCACGTCAGTGAAGAAGTCGGCATCCGGGTTCTTGCCCGTCACCAGGTAATATGCCGAGCGCACGGCGGCCTCCATCACGCCGCCCGTGGCGCCAAAGATCACACCCGCGCCCGTGCCAAAGCCCAACGGCGTATCGAGCGGCTCCTCGACCAGCGTGTCAACGCTCACGTGGCTCGCGCGGATCATACGCACCATCTCGCGCACCGTCAGCGCAACGTCCACGTCGGGCGCGCCGCCCTCGCCCATCATGCTCGGCAGCGCACACTCGGCCTTCTTGGCCGTACACGGCATCACGGACACCACAAACAGGCGCTCGGGCTCCACGCCCAGCACCTTGGCGTAGTATGTCTTGGCGATGGCGCCGAACATCTGCTGCGGCGACTTGGACGTGGACAGACTGTCGACAAACTCCGGATAGCGCGCCTTCACAAAGCGCACCCAACCCGGGCAGCAGCTCGTAAACATGGGCCAGCCGCGGCTGTCGCCTTCGCCCTTAGCGGCGGCGCCTAGGCGCTCGAGCAGCTCGGAACCCTCCTCCATAATGGTGAGGTCGGCCGAGAAATCGGTGTCGAACACGTACTCAAAGCCAACGCGGCGCAGCGCACAAGCTAAGCGCTCAACAGTGGCCTCCTCGCGAGATATGCCGAGCTCCTCGCCCCAGGCGCTACGCACGGCCGGCGCGATCTGTACCAGCACGATCTTGTCGGGATTAGCGAGCGCGTCAAACACGGTCTCGGTGTCGTCGCGCTCGCGCAGCGCGCCCGTCGGGCAATGCGTGATGCACTGGCCGCACGCGACGCAATCGGTCTTGCCGATCGGCACGCGCCCGCGGGTGCCCACGGCGGTATGCGTGGCGCGGTTGGTCAGGTCCCAAATCCCTAGGCCCTGTACGCTCTCGCACACCTTGATGCAGCGCATGCATTTAATGCACTTGTCGTTTTCGCGGATGATGGGGAAATCGAAATCCCAGCCCTCGCCCGCCAAATGCCTTTGATACGGCAGATAGAAAATACCCAGGTCGTTGGCAATGGTCTGCAGATTGCAGTTGCCGCTGCGCACGCAGCTCGTGCACTGCGAATCGTGCTGGGACAGCAGCAGCTGCACGTTGGTGCGACGGGCCTCGCGGGCCTTGGGGCTGTTGGTGTGGACCACCATGCCGTCGAGCACGTAGTTGTTGCAGGCGGCAACCAGCTGATCGCAGCCCTCGACCTCGACCACGCACACGCGGCAGCCGCCGATCTCGTTTAGATCGCGCAGGTAGCACAGGGTGGGAATCTGAATGCCGACGGACTTGGCCGCATCCAGGATCGTGGTGTGCTCGGGCACCACGACTTCGCAGTTATCGATAATGAGCCTGACCATGTTGTGCGCTCCGTTTTCGCTGTAGTCGCCGGCAGTGGTTTTGTTGAGCTCTACCATTCCAGGTTCCTCCCTCCGCGGAACGCGCCAAAACCAAAGTGATCGCAACGCAGGCAGCGGCTCGCCTCCTGGCGCGCCTCCTGCTCGGTGAGACCCTGCTCGACCAGATTCCAATCGTGGATACGCTCGCCGGCCTCGCGCTCGCCCAGTTCGCAGCGGCCACACTCATGCTTGCCCTTAAACTGAACGGTCGGCAGCTCGACGTCGAGCTTAATCTTGTGATCGAAGCCCAGGTAGTGGTCGATGTTTGCCGAAGCCACGCGACCGGCATTGATAGCGCGAATGACGGTGGCGGGGCCGGTCTGGCAGTCGCCGCCGCTAAAGAGGCCATCGAAGTTAGGCACGGCGCCATCCGAATCGGTGACCACGCAGCCCCACTTGCAGGCAATGCCCATCTCCTCAAACGGCTTGGAATCGATGTCCTGACCAATGGCGACAAACACGCGCTCGCAGGGGATGACGCGCTCGGGCGTAGCGGCGGCACGCGGAGCCGGACGACCGCGGCGGGGCTCGCCGATAATCTGCGGTTGCACGCGCAGGCCGCTCACGCGACCGTCCTCGCCCGTCTCTATACCGAGCGGCGCCGTGAGCTCCAGAACCTCGCAACCCTCGGCCTGGGCGCCGGCGATCTCGGCGTCCTGAGCCGTCATATCGCAGATGCGACGGCGGTAGACGATGCTTACCTTTTCGGCACCGCAGCGCACGGCAGAGCGCGCCACGTCCATGGCCACGTTGCCGCCGCCGATGACGCACACGCGCTGGCCGCTCAGGTCGGGCAGCTCGTCGTCTCCGATGGCGCGCAGCATCTTGACGGCCGACTCCACGCCGGGCGCCTCTTCGCCCGGAAGGCCGAGCTTCTTGTCGCTATGGGCACCGATGGCCAGGTAGACGGCATCGAACTCGTCGCGCAGGCGGGCAAGCTCCTCGCCGTTGACGGAATGGTCGAGCTCAACGTCGATACCGGCGCTCAAGATCCAGTCGATCTCGGCCTGAAGACGCTCGCGCGGCAGGCGGTAGCTGGGAATGCCATAGCGCAGCATGCCGCCCAGGTGGTGGCGCTGCTCAAAGATGGTCACCTTGTGGCCCATCACGGCCAGGTAGTAGGCGCAGGAAAGGCCGGCCGGGCCGCCGCCGATCACGGCGACGCGCTTACCGGTGTTGTCCGCTACATGCGGCTTGTGGTCGTTGAGGTCACTGTGCTCAACGGCAAAACGCTTGAGGGCGAGGATGTTCATGGGGTCATCGACCATGCCACGGCGACAGTGCATCTCGCAGGGATGCTCGCACACCAGACCGCAGACGAGCGGTAGCGGGTTGTTCTTGCGGATGACCTTGACGGCGTCGGCATAACGGCCTGCCTCGACGAGCGAGATGTAACCAGGAATGTCGACGTGCGCCGGGCAGCCCGAGACACACGGGACGCGAGCCTCACGGTCAAAGCCGCAGGAGTGCTCACGAATGTGGTGCTCAAAATCGTCGCGAAAACCGCGGATAGCAGTAAGCGCCATGGCGCCGGCCTCGTAGCCGATGGCGCAGTCGCTCGAAAGATAGATGGTACGGGCGGTGCGCTCGATCAGGTTGAGCGTGGATTCATCAGCGCGGCCCTCGAGCACATCGGCGAGCAGATCACTCAGCGCGCTCAGGCCCACGCGGCAGGGCGTACACTTGCCGCAGCTCTGTGTCGAGCACAGGTTGACGAGCGCCGCCGTAAACTCGACGGGACACGGGGCGAGCGAGCTCACCGCCAGACGACGTCCGAGCGCATCGTGCAGGTCGTCCATGACGGCCTGAGCGTGGCTGCGTTCCATTACATGCAGTCGAGCCATAAGATCCCCTCTCACATGGCAGCCCGGAGGCGAGGCCGGGCGAAATTGCTACACGCACAACACTGACCTAAAAAGTTGTTAGGTCTCCACGCAGTTCGGCAGGCGGCATGAAATGTCACCCTCAGCGGTGAAATAGAACATTACCGCAGATAAATGCCATATTTGGTAAAACGCGTTACCAAATGACAATGCCCCGCCCACGCAATCACGTGGACGGGGCATTGCTCATGGTATGCGGCCAGCGACCCTGTTGCTTTTACTTAAGCTCGGGCCAGTAACCCTTGTTGGCCTCGATCATGTCGTCGAGAACTTCCTTGGCGACCTTCATCGACGGCACGGTCTTGTTGAGCGTGAAGGCCTTGAGCGCCTTCTCGTACGAACCCTCGATCGTGGCCTCGACCACGAGCTTCTCGGAGTTCAGCTGCTGCATCATGAGGCCTTGCTGGAACAGAGGAATGTTGTCACGGCTGATGACCTCGGGGCCGTTCTTGCCAATGTAGGCAGGCAGCTCGACCATAGCGTCGTAGGGCATGTTGGGGATAGCGCCCTTGTTCTCGCAAATGACCAGGAAGCGCTGCTTGGTATCGTTCTTCAGAGCGATAGCCAGGTCGGCAATCCAGTCGCCGTGGCTGCCCGCATAGAACGTGCTCTCGTCGATCTCGCCGGTCTTCTCGTAGTGGTCGATGCCGTCGAAGAGGTTCTTCTCGCGCGTCTCCTCAACCTCGTTAGCACGGGTGCGCTCGGGGTTGGAATGCTCGACGAACTCCTTCTGCTGCAGGTAGTAGTTCAGATACGTGTTGGGCAGGTACTCCGGGAAGCACTCCAGGATCTCGTACTCGCCCTTCCAGACGTAGTACCAGCTGCCCTTAGTGTGGCGGTTCTGCTCGGGGTGCTCGTCGGTGGCCTCCTCGGGCTTCTTTGCCATGAGCGAGCCCATGCCCTTGAGGTAGGAATCGGGCAGCAGGATCTCATGCTCCTTGATATACTCGCGCAGCTGCGGGAGCACCTCCTCGCCCTTGTGGCGAATCGAAGTGAACCAACCAAAGTGGTTGAGGCCAAAGTAATCGTACTCGACATCCTTCTTGTCGATATCGAGCGCGGCGCAAACCACGTCGATGATTGCGATCGGCATGTCGCAGATGTTGATGATGCGAGCGTTGGGACGCAGCACGCGGCAGCCCTCGGAAACGATGGCGGCAGGGTTGGAGTAGTTGAGAATCCAGTAGTCCTTCTTGGCGTACTTCTCAACGTCATCGATCAGCTCGACCATGGGGAAGATAGTGCGTATGCCATAGGCAAGGCCGCCGCAACCGCAGGTCTCCTGACCCACGCAGCCGTGACGCAGCGGAATCTTCTCGTCCTGCTCGCGCATGGCGTAGCCGCCCACGCGCATCTGGGCAAACACGAAGCTGGCGTCGGTAAAAGCCGTCTTTTTGTCGGTGGTCACCGTGAGCTTGATGTCCAGGCCGAGGTCCTCGTGCAAAATCCAGTCCACGAGCACGCCGATCTTGCGCTGGCGCTCCTCGTTGATGTCGTACAGACGAATCTCGTCAACGTCGAGCTCGTCCTTGCGCAGGGCGATGGACTTGACGATGCCGGGGGTAAAGGTGGATCCGCCACCACACAGAGTAATGATCATTGTTTACTGCTCCTTCTCAATTGCGTTTTCGACCTTGTCGCGCATCTCGGCGACCTTCATGCCAAAGATGATCTGGATATTATTGCCGTTGCGGTTGATGCCGCTGTTGGGCACGTGGTTGATGAGGTTCTCATCGATGAGGTCCGGGTTCTTAACGTTCACGCGGAGACGCGTAAAGCAGTTCTCGAGCTCCTCGATGTTGTCCTTGCCGCCAAGACCTGCGACCAGGTCGGCAATGCCCGCATCGACGCCCTCTGCGGGAGCCGCGGCAACAGCACCCTGCTTCACCGCGACAGACGCGGCGGCCTCGCCCTCGGCAACGGACTCAGCAAGCTCGGACTCCTCCTCGCGACCAGGCGTGTGGAGGTTGAGCTTCTTGATGAGGAAGGTGAAGAGGAAGAAGTACAGCGCGGCGTTGACGACTCCGAGCACCAACATAACCGGCCAGTTGGTCTTATCGACACCGAGGACCAGGTTGGAAACCACGATGTTGATGATGCCGCCTGCAGTCGAAGCGGGCACGGAGAGGACCTTGAGCAGGACCAGGAAGATGCCGGAAAGAACCGAGTGAACGACAAAGAGCACGGGAGCGGCAAAGACAAAGAGGAAGTCCATGGGCTCGGTCACGCAGGAGAGCACAGCGGTGATGATCAGCGGGATAATGACAGCCTTGGTCTTGTCCTTGTTCCCCTTGTAAGCGGTGACGATAAAGGCGAGACCGATGCCGATGTAGGGCCACAGGTTGTTGAAGGTATAGCTGTTGAAGTAGGTGCTATCGAAGAAGGGCTGACCCGTCATTGCCATCTCGGCAACACGGATGGGATAGGCGCCGGCGATAACCTGATCACCCAGCGTAAGGGTGCCGCCCACATCGGAGAACTGGAACGGGGTGTAGATGAGGTGGTGCAGACCGGTGGGAACGAGCAGCTTGTTGAGCATGCCATAGATGAAGAGGCCGATGTTGCCGGATTCCTTAATAATGCCGGCGACGGAGGAAATGGCGCCCTGGACAGGAGGCCAAACGATGCAGAAGCCTGCGCCCATGATCCAGGAAATGATGATCATGATCAGGAACGGGAAGCGAACGCCCGAGAACATCGAAAGGGCAATGGGGAACTGCTTGTTCGAGTACTTGTTGAACACGGCACCGGTGATGCAACCAAGGATGATGCCGCCAAACACGCCGGTATCGAGCACCTGAATGCCCATAACGGTGGCCTGACCGGTTCCGGTAAGACCGAGCATGCCACTCGCATCGGCAAGAGAGCCGGTGGCGTTGAGCACGATGTTGTTAGCCTGCAGGAACAGGAAGAACGACATCAGGGCGATCAGCGAAGCATGGCCCTTGTTCTTTTTTGCCATGGCGCCGGCGATGCCAACGCAGAACAGAATCGAAAGGTTGTTGATGATAAACATCAGCGACTGATAGACAACGGCGCCCACAAGCTGGAACGGACCGGAGCCCAGTACGGGGACCAAAGCGCAGATGGTCTTGTTGGTCAGAATGATGCCCACGATGAGCAGGATGCCGGCAACCGAGAGATACATCATCGGCTGGACGATCGACTTCGCGAACACCTCCAACGGCGCTTTGAAATTGAACTTCTTTTTTGCGGTCATAGCGGTACTCCCTTTCCTTTTCCGCAAATTAAGACAGATGTGCCCTGGACAAGACCGTGAGCCTTGCCTTATATCAATCGATGTGTGGGCACGTTATGCCTAGAGACCAGGTTCTCCAAGCAGGTTAACAATGTGATATGCGAGATAGCTCTTCTCGGCATCGGTAACGACAACGTTATAGGTAGACGACAAGTGGGCGGCTATGGCATCCGCGCACGAGAATGCGCACGGATACGCCGTTTCATCGATTCGGAACAGTGCGTCTCCGCTGATTTGCCCGGCCGTAGGATCGAGCGCTCGCTGCGCGAAAAACTGCAGGTGACGAACGAAGCGTTCGTAAGGCAACGAGGTGTCGTCGAGGGTCGTAGCATAGCGCTCGGAAACAATCGCGAGCACGTCGCGAACAAGCTGGACCGAAACGATCAGACGATCGGAGCGTTGCGGCATGGTGGCGTTGACGATATGCAGCGTAATGAAACCCTGCTCTTCTTCGCTCATCTGGATGCCCATATACTCCTTGATAATCTGCAGCGCACGGCCCGCAAGTGCATACTCCTTGCGATAGAACTGCTGGATCTCGAGCAGCAACGGATTCTCACAGGAGACGCCCTTGCGCTCGCGCTCCAAAGCAAGGCTGATATGGTCTGCGAGAGCAATGAGAATCTTGTCGTTGATATCAACATTGAGCTCTCGACGGAGCATCTGAACGATGTCCTCGGAAATCACGAGGTTGACGGTGGGGATGGACTCCAAAAGATGTGCCAAGCGGTCAATCGTACGCGAATCCTGAGAAGTTCCCTCCTGCAACGCGTAGGTCTTTTCGACCGACGTCTCATCGATGGCATCGCCGGCATGGCGACCAAAGCAGAGGCCTCGACCGATGACGATGAGCTCGGAGCCATCGTCCGAAGTGACCATTGCGACGTTGTTGTTAAAAACTCGCTTGATAACCACGGTACCCACCACAAGAATTTACTCGGAAAGCCAGACGACAGGCTCTTTAACAGCAACAGGGCCGGAAGCATGCTCACGAAGAGTCGAGTTCTCCGAACGCTCGCACACGATAACGAAGACCGTGGGATCAAAGCCGGCAGCGCGAACCACGTCGAAATCGACCTCGACGAGGGGCTGGCCCGCGTCGACATGGTCACCCTGGGCAACAAGCGCATGGAAGCCCTTGCCCTCAAGTTTAACAGTGTCGATTCCGATATGCAGCATCACCTGAGCAGAGCTGTCGTCGGACATGATGCCCAGCGCGTGCTCAGTCGGAAACAGCGCCGCGACGGTGCCAGAAACAGGAGCGCACACCGTTCCCTCTTGGGGAACCACGGCAACGCCATCGCCCACTGCACGGCTGCTAAAAGCGGGGTCATTGGTATTTTCTAGATTAACAAGCTCGCCGGAAACGGGAGCGAGGATTTCGAACTCGGAAGTCGCAGTCGCCTGCTTATCCGAGCCACCCATAAGGCGTGAAAAGAAACCCATGATGGCATGTCCCTTCATAAATATAGCCCAACCAAAATCAATCGAATGCGCCCATTGAGACACACCCGTTCAAAGACTTTGGTTAGGCCCACGTCCGAGGGGACTCGGTAACCTTCCGCATTTCTTTTACGGCGGTTATTGTAGACAAGCCCAAAGCCGGAACAATCATTATGACCGGCGAACGGTATTTTTTCTCCGATAAACGGTATTTAAGCGGCACTTAGGGACGTTCCTTTTCTGCCGGCACTCGGGGACACTCCTCACTCTGGTGCATTGGGGACAGGTTTGTTTGCACCAGGTTGGTGCAGATTAACCTGGTCCCATTGCACCAATTTCGTATGCGCTAGATGAAGAGCTCGCATTCCTTCCGCACGACGCGAACCTTGCTCAGCATCTGGGAAACAGCGGATAGTTTGTTGGGATCAAGCTTGCGAGCACCTCGCGGACATACGGCAATGCAGCGCATGCAGGAGATGCACGCCTCGCCAGCTGCTCGTTTGGGGTCACCCTTGTCGATAGCACAAACGGGGCACGCCGCGGCGCATGCACCGCAGGAGACGCAATCCTCTGTTGCCTCGGGTGCCATGCGGTGACCTCCAGCTTGTTTATAAGGACGATTGCCGGGGATAGAGGGCTCGGACGCATCCTCAGCCAACAGCTTTTGCTGAATTTGCTGCGCAAACTCTGCGAGCTGCGCCGCATCCTGCACATCCGGACGACCGGCAGCAAACTGTCGCGCAATGGAATGTTCTGCAATGGCCGCAACTGCCGTGATCACCCGGAATCCCGCATGCTTCGCAACGTCCTCCAGCTCTACGAGCGTGTCCTCAAACGCGCGGTTTCCGTATACACAAACCAAAACTGCCCGAGCCCCGTTGCCTCGCACCATGCCCAACCGGTCAGCCACCACAGCCGGGATTCTACCGGCATACGCCGGCACAGAGATTACGGCCACGTCGTCCTTAGTCATCGAGACAGCGCTGAAATCTAGCCCGCTATCGGTCAAATCGACGGTAACGGTATTCTTGCCCAGTGCCCCGGCCACAAGGCCAGACACCTTCCGCGTTCCGCCCGTCGGACTAAACACAATTTCGAATACGTTCATCTAGACACCCTCCCCCTACGCCTGGCAACGCGTCAAGCCGCTTTCACATCCAGCCAGAGTATACGGCACGTGGGGAGCCCGTTTTGATGCGCCAAGCACCCCAATGCACCCACCCTACGCTGTCTGCCTCTTCGTTTTGTATAAATTACGGTACAGATTGTATATATTTACGGGATACCGCCGTGTTTTCCCGAGGTACCCCATCCTGGCCCGTGCAAAAAACGGAGTATTCTGCAACGTGACCGCGCCAGCACCGCCGCGGGTGGGCAAAACTGTAGGGCGCCGTATCATTTTAAGTCCCGACATGGCGAGAATAACGCGCCCCTGCTCCGGAAAACGGTGAAATCTGACTCAGAACGCTCGCCAGGGATATCCGAAGGCCACCGTTGGCGACGTCGAATCATATGCAGACAGCTCGAACTGCTGAATACTCCAAAAAATGCACGGAGCACCCCATGGGACCCATTGCCGCATGGCAGGAAACAGGCCCACGGCATCCTCTAGATGCATTCCCGAGGAAATCACATTTGAACTAGCGATCGGATACGGCAAACAAAAAGGGCCCCGAACGTAGTTGCTCGGGGCCCTTGGTTCACCTCGCTCTAGCGGGCGATGCGTATGTTACTTGCGCTTGCCGCCGCCGTCACCGGGGCGACGGGAGCTGCCGCCGCGCTTGCCGCCACGGCTGTTGCCATAGCTGCCACGGTTATCGCGACCGCCGGCACGGCCGCCACGGGAGCCGGTCTGGTTGCCGCCACGACCACCACGATAGCCACCACGACGCTCCTCGCGGGTATCGTCGTAGTTGCGCCAGTCATCGCGACGATCGCGGCTGGCACGCGGGTCACGACGATCGCGCGACTCGTTAGAACGACCAGCGCCGCCGCGGCCGCCATTGCCGCGAGCACCCTCGCGACGCTCGCCGCCGCGGCTACCGCGCTCTTCAAAGCGCTTGCCGCCACGGGACTCACCGCCGCGGGCACCACGCTCACCACGGCCCTCGCCGCCACGGCGCTCATCACGGCCACCGCGCTCGTCATTACGACCGGAGCGACGACGGTCACCCGAACCGCGCTTGCCGCCGCGCGAACCGCGGCCCTCGTCCTCGCGCTCAACACGACGACGGCCGCCACGGTCCTCGTCCTCACGACGACGGCGATGCGCCTCGCCCTGGAACTGCTTGGCACGGCGCTCGGCACGGTTGCCGCGCGGGGCCTGCTCAACGACACCAGCACCGCCGCGCTCCTCAGCAGCAACCTCGCGGGCCACGCTCTCCACGGCCTCGTCCACGCGAGCCTGAACGCCCTCGCGCACGCGGGTCTTACCGCCGCGCTTGGGACGGCTCGGACGCTCGCCATCGCCACGGCGCTCGTCGCGACCGCGGTTGGAGCGACCAGCCACATCGCCGTAATCGTCGCCGTTGCGTTTGCCGTCGCGACGTGCCTGCTCAAGCTTCTTCTTGCTCTTGGACTTGCCGCGCTTGGTCTTCTTCTTCACCTTAAAGGCCGCAGGGTCGCGCTCGGGGTCAATCGCGGGCGGATTGGGCCCCACATGCAGGTCGCCGGCCTCGTAGATGTCGGCGGTCTTGTCCATGAGCTTCTCGATCTCGTAGAACTCGTCCACGTCCTGCTCGGTCACAAACGTGATGGCCCAGCCCAGCTCGCCGGCGCGGCCCGTGCGGCCAATGCGGTGGATGTAGTCGGTCGGCTCGGCCGGCACGTCAAAGTTCACGACGTAGCGCACGTCGCTGATGTCGATGCCGCGGGCGAGAACATCGGTTGCCACCAGCACGTCGACGGTGCCGTCGCGGAAGGCAGAAAGCGCGCGCTCGCGCTGGGCCTGGCTGCGGTTGCCGTGAATCGCGGCGGCCTTGATGCCCTTGCGCTCTAGACGACGGCAGCAGCTGTCGGCACGGTGCTTGGTACGCATAAAGACGATGGTGCGCTCCGGGCCCTCCTTTTTGAGGAACTCGGGCAGCAGGTTGTTCTTGGCCTCGATGGACACCGGGAACACAAACTGGTCGACGGTGTCGGCGGTCGACGTGGCGGGCGCGATCTCCACGCGGGCCGGGTCGCTCACCAGGTCGGTGATCTCACCCACGGCCTCCTCGTCGAGGGTCGCCGAGAACAGCAGTGTCTGACGCTCGGCCGGCGTCTCGCGCACAATGCGGCGGACGGCGGGCAAAAAGCCCATGTCGAGCATGCGATCGGCCTCGTCGAGCACCAGGACCTTAACCTCATCCAGGTGGCAGGCACCCTGCTCGATCAGGTCGACCAGACGGCCCGGCGTGGCGACCAGGATATCGCAGCCGTACTTGAGTGCCGCGGTCTGCGGCTTGTAGCTCACACCGCCCACGACGGTCACGGCAACATGGCCGGTGACGTCGGCGATTTTGCTTGCGACCTCATCAATCTGCTGGGCAAGCTCGCGCGTGGGGGTGATGACGAGCATCACGGGGCCGCGACCGTTGCCCTCGGGCTTTTTAGCACCGCGACGACGGTTGCGGCCGCCGCGCTCGCGCACGGGTTTGGGAGGAGCGATGTGCTCCAGATTGTTCATGGTCGGCAGCAAAAAGGCGGCCGTCTTGCCGGTGCCGGTCTGAGCGGCGGCAAGCAGGTCGCGGCCCTCGAGCACCACGGGGATGGAGCCGGCCTGCACGGGCGTCGGCGCCGTGTAGCCCAGGTTCTCGATAGCACGAAGCATCTCGTCGGAAAGCCCCAGCTCGTCAAAGGCGGGCAGGCTCTCGGTAGCGGACTCGACGGCCTGGGCAGCATTGGCCTCATCGGCGGCATCGAAGGCAGCCTGGGTCATGGCCTCGCGGGTCTCGTCCAGAATCTCGGCGTCCGTGACGTCAGATACAGAATTACGCATATGTTGTTGTTCCTTATCTGCACGCGCTATGGGCACGGCATGCGGCCGCGCGGGCGTGCTTGGTAGTGCGCTAATACATACAAAAACGGGTGCGCACAGAGAGGACGTTGCTCAGCACGCTGGCGATCGCTTTGGCAGCCCTATCACGCGCCGTCCAGACGCAGCAGCTCTAAGCGATGGAGCAGATTCGCCGCCGGTTAGTATACCCGCACTCCGTATGCCCCCACGTAAACCACAGATGACGAGGCGGACGAGGTGGGCCCGGCTGATTGTCTCAATCTGTAACAGATGCAGGGCAAAACCGGGTCCAAATGTTACAGAACAAGACAGAGGGGGACTTCCGTCCAGTCCAAACCAAATCTCTCAGGCTTCCTGCAATTTCGAACATGTGGCCTATAATGTTGCTTTGGTTACGCTATATATTGCGCAGCCATTTAATACGTCGCCCACCGGGGGCCATTAATTCCTATCGCCATATTGGCTAGGAAGCAATCAAAGGAGGTATCCGTGGCAGCAGAGACGCCTTGCTCGGTCCTCTATAACGATATTCGCTCGTTCGGCGGTCTTAAACATCTCGAGATCGCCCGAATGCTCATCAATGGAAACTCTTATCTCGGCAGTACCCTGCTCGAGAAATGCTCTTCCAACCGCTCGTATCTCACCCGTTACATCGTCCATCGCAAGCCTGACCAGTGCGCGCCCTCCATCTACAGCGACTTTGCCGTCACCACGCTCAACCTTTCCTCGGCAATCTGCAGCAAGCTCGGCGGCGGCGAGTCCGCCTATCGGGCAATCGCCGAGCACTATCGCGGTCCGGCCGCCAACGAAATGATGTCGGCTCTCGCCAGCTACAAACTGGACAGCCGCCTATATGCAAATGCCCTCAATCGTATCGACAACTTTGACGGCAATGCCGTGCGCGAGAAAAGCACGCTTTACCTTATGCTCTTTGTGGCAACGGGGGCGCTCGCCGACCCCGTTCAGGGCGTGGCCACCGTCGAGCGCTTTTGCGACAGCAAGACGGGCGGGCACTTTGGCACCACCGAAACTACCGTCGGACGTGGCTTTATGAGCAGTCTGGAGCAGCCGCGCACCGTCGCCCCCAACCTCGGTCTGCTCAGAA
Organism: Collinsella aerofaciens; assembly: GCF_040920445.1. GTDB lineage: Bacteria > Actinomycetota > Coriobacteriia > Coriobacteriales > Coriobacteriaceae > Collinsella > Collinsella aerofaciens_BH. The sequence continues at coordinate 21,936 of NZ_JBCOTQ010000027.1, forward strand.
CCCATGCCGACAACTGCGCCGACATGCAAATCCATCCCCTCACACGCGATCCGCGCGGCACCGTGATTGGTTCTTTGCCCAAAACCTCGCCCAGCATCACCGATGTGGGCGCCGACGCATCGCGCGAGCATCTTCGCATTTGGCTTGAGGGTGAGCACTGGTACGCCCAGGGCCTTGGATCGACCAACGGCACGGTACTCGAATCGGGTGCAGGCAACGGCGATATTGTGATTGAGCCGCCGCGCGACCAACGCGAGCCCGGCAAGATCTATCCCCCAGTGGAAATCGAAAACAGCGACAGGCTCCATCTGGGTCTCTACACGACATTCCTTGTCATTGTGGACTAGCGCGGACGGCGATCGAAAGACGGTCGCCGTCCGTCTTTCGTCTTCTACCTTCTGCGTCGTAAACGACAATGCTCAGCGGTATACGTGGGCAGTGCGGCTATCATGGTACTTTACCGATATCCGCACTGCTCACGTATACGTGCGGCAACCCATGCCAGACAAAGGAACGCCATGGATACTACCGATAGCGCCTATGGCGACAAACTCATCCGTCTCGATACGTTCGATACCGCCGTGGCGGTCGACCCCAGCGCCGAGGACGACGCCAAACGTCGGTTTATGACGCTTATTCTCCAGACGGCCCACCGCAACAACGGCAACATCGGGCACGTGCTGCGCGCGACCAACACGAGCGGCGAGGTCTTTGCCGTCAAGCTACTCAAGGACAACGCTATCCTTTCCGGCCAAGCCCCCGACCGCTCCGCCGAGCAATCGGCCGCGCACCTGGCCAACACCGCTGCGCTGTTCGAGGAGTACCGTCATCTGTGTACCGTCTCGCACCTGCGCGGATTTCCGCGCGTCTATGGCTACGGCTCGTGTGAGGATGACCCGCTCATCCTCATGGAGTGGGTCGAGGGCACCTCGCTCAAGCAGGCGCTGCCCCTGCTTCCGCACGACGCCTCGGGCGGGCTGACCACCCAGATGGTCGCCGCCGTCGGAAACGCCGTGCTTCGTGCGCTCTTGATGACCCAAGGCCTCGTGAATCCGGTCATCCATCGCGACCTGTCGCCTGCCAATATCATGTTCCGCACCACCAGCCGAACGCTCGAGCAGCAGATTGCCGATTGCTCCTTTGACCCCTGCCTCATCGACATGGGCTCCGCGACCATGGCTCTCGGCGACGACACGATCACCCGGCGCGCCGACATCTGGCGTTTTGCCACGCCCGCATACGCCGCGCCCGAGATGCTCACGCAGGATATCGAAGGCATCGCGGCCCTTCGCCGTTCGCCGGCAATCGACGTCTATGCGCTTTCGAGCATTCTGTACCAGCTCTACAGCGGTCGCAAACCGTTTGACTTTGAGTCGACGGACGCCGCTGCAACCGGCTCGTTCTATCTCGTAAAGACCAAGACCAAGCCGGCACCGCTCGAGCCGCGCTGCGAGGGCGATGAAGCGCTCGTCCAAATCATCATGAAGGGTCTCTCAGTCGAGCAGTGCGATCGTCCCACCGAGCAGCAGATGCTCGAGGTGCTCTCGGCATACCTCACCGATGCCGAATCCGAGGGCCGCGAGGGCGCGGGCAGTGACGCCGCAATCGACATCGACTCCGGTACGCACCTTAAGGTCGACGTCGCCGGCGAGCGCGCGCGAGAGATCCTGGAACAGGCCCGGCACGATGCCATGACCCGCCGCCGGTTTATTATCGGTGGCGTCGTTGCAGCCGTTGCGGGGCTCAGCGTCATTGGGGCGGCGACCCATGGCTTTGGCATCCCCGACTACCTGGATGGCATCCGCGGTTCGCTTGACGACTACACCTGGGATCAGCTGCAGGAGATTTCGCTCAAGATTAAGGCCGCCGAGACCCGTAGCGAGGCACGCGAGATTGCCAAGCGCTATCACCTGCTCGATGCCGATGGGCATATCCCCTATCCGTGTACCAAACGTGTCACGCTCACCAACGGGCTGCAGGTTGGCGCGCAGCTTGTGGGTATCCGCCACGACGAGCTTCTAGACGGTACGGGCAAGGCCGGGCTGACGTTTATGTTCGACGCGGGTATTGCCGAGCGCAACGCTGCAGCTGAACCGCCGAGCGCCGGCTGGGCAGATTGCGAGCTGCGGGAATGGCTCAACGGCGACGGCCTTAAGCTGCTACCCAACGAGTTGCGCGCGCTCATTAAAGGGGTCAAGAAGGTCTCGAACAATGTGGGCGCCGCCAACAGTGCATCGTGTCTGAGCGAGTTGCCCGCAACCCTTTGGCTGCCCGCCATGGTCGAGCTGTGCGGTACGCAACCGCCCGATTCGTTTGCCGAGGACTATCACTACCTGGCAGACATCTACAACAGCGAGGGCAAGGAGTACCAACTCTTCCGCGAGCTCAAGGTGAGCCCGTATTCCACGAACGAGACGATGGTCCGTCAGTGGAAGGGCAAGGACACCTGCTGGTGGGAGCGCACGGTGAGCCCCGACTCATCGGAGAGTGGAGGCACACTCTATTTGAATCGCGTGGGCCACGACGGCGACGCCTTTACGTACGCAACGCCTGCGGACAAGCCAAACAAACGAACCTGTGTGATCCCCGGATTCTGTATCTAGAGAGCGGGCGTCTTGCCGTGACGGGACCCCTCCCCGGCAATTGTCTCGATCTGTAACAGTTAGAGGTCATATTTGCTGCTAGATGTTACAGAACGAGACATTGAGTTTCCTGCCAACTGTTTGTCTTGATCTGTAACAAATACTCGGTAAAACGGGGTCTAGTTGTTACAGATCGAGACGTTAGTTTTCGGCTGAAATGTTTGTCTAAATCTGTAACAGCTATGGTTCAAAAACCGGTCCAGACGTTACAGATTGAGATGATTGGTTGGGACGGTCCATCGGCCAACCAACTATCCTCATCTGTAACGAAATGTCATACATTTCTTTCTGTACTGTACACCCCCAGGGGGTATGGGTGTATAGTATCAGCAGGTTAACAATTCCAACACCGAACCACAGAAAGGAGAAGCCATGGCTCAAGATAAGTTTGACGTGGGCGGCATGACGTGCGCCGCGTGCCAAGCGCACGTGGACCGTGCCGTCAGCAAACTCGACGGCGTCCAAAGTGTCGCGGTCAATCTACTCGCCGGCTCTATGCTGGTGGACTACGACCCTGCGCAGGTCTCCCCCGACGACATCTGCACCGCTGTCGACCGCGCGGGCTACTCGGCCTCGCCCGTCAGCACGGGCATCGACGCCTCCCAAAACGGCAGTACGCAAGCCAGGTCCGGCGCCGCCCATATGGAGTCGCCCACCAAAAAGCTGGAGGCCGCCGCCTCCGCCATGCGCACCCGCCTCATCATCTCGATCGTATTCCTCATCCCACTGTTCTACATAGGCATGGGGCACATGCTCGGCTGGCCGCTGCCCGGTATTTTCACCGACCATACCCACAGCATGACACTCGCGCTCACCGAGCTCGTCCTGCTCATCCCCATCGTCTACGTCAACGACGCGTACTTTATCAACGGGATTAAATCGCTCGCGCACGGCGCGCCCACCATGGACGCCCTTATTGCCGTGGGCGCCACCGCCTCCATCGCCTGGTCGCTCTACGCCATGTTCATCATGGCCGACCAGCTAGCCGCAGGTCAGGTGCACGAGGCCATGATGACGAGCATGGACAACCTGTATTTTGAGAGCGCTGGCACCATCCTGTCGCTCGTCACCGTGGGCAAATACCTCGAGACGCGCAGCAAGTCCAAGACCGGCGGCGCTATCGAGGCGCTCATCGACTTGGCACCCAAGACCGCGACCGTCGTGGCAGAGGACGGCAGCGAGGCCACCGTCGACGTCGATGCCATTCTGCCCGGCCAGGTGCTGCGTGTGCGCCCCGGCGAGTCCATCCCCGTTGACGGCGTGGTGCTCGAGGGCAGCTCGGCCGTGGACGAAAGCGCGCTCACCGGCGAATCCATTCCCGTGGAGAAGACCGCCGGCGACACTGTCAATGCGGCCACGGTCAACCGCACGGGCTCGTTTACCTTCCGCGCCACGCGTGTGGGTGCCGACACGTCGCTCGCCAAGATTATCCAGCTCGTCGAGGACGCCAACGCCACCAAGGCGCCTATCGCCCGCATGGCCGACAAAGTCGCCGGCGTGTTCGTGCCCGTGGTGTTCGTGATCTCGGCCGTGACCTTTGCGGCGTGGATGGCACTGACCGGCAGCATAAACGAGGCGCTCACCTCCGCCGTGGCCGTGCTGGTGATCAGCTGCCCGTGCGCGCTGGGTCTGGCCACGCCCGTCGCCATTATGGTCGGCACCGGCAAGGGCGCCGAGATGGGCATTCTGTTCAAGAGCGCCGAGGCGCTGGAGAACCTGCGCAGCGTAGGTACCGTGGTGCTCGATAAGACGGGCACGGTCACCCGCGGCAAGCCTGCTGTGACCGATATCGTAGTAGCCACGCGCGCCGACGGCTCGCCCGCCATGAGCGAAAAAGCGCTGCTCAAGCTGGCCGCCGCGCTGGAGCGCTCGAGCGAGCACCCGCTGGCCGAGGCGATTATGGCCGAGTGCGAGACACGCGGGATCGTCGCGCGCATGGTCGAAGACTTTACTGCCGTGCCCGGTCGTGGCGTTACGGCGCACGAGGGGCAAAACGCCATTGCAGCCGGCAACGTGCGTCTGATGGACGAGCTGGGCGTGAAGGTTCCCGCCGGCCTTGCCGAACAGTTCGCGGCCGAGGGCAAGACGCCACTGTTCTTTGCCAAGAACGGCGAGCTTGTCGGCACCATCGCCGTGGCGGACGAGGTCAAGGAGACGAGCGCCGGGGCCATCGCCGCACTGCGCTCGCTTGGCGTCGACGTGCGCATGCTCACCGGCGACAACCGCGTGACAGCCGAAGCGATCGCCCGCCGCGTGGGACTGAGCAGCGAGCAGGTCATCGCCGACGTCCTCCCCGCCGACAAGGAACGCCACGTGCGCGAGCTGCAGGATGCGGGCAGCAAGGTCGCCATGGTGGGCGACGGCATCAACGACTCCCCCGCCCTGGCGCGCGCCGACGTGGGCCTTGCCATCGGTACCGGCGCCGACATCGCCAAAGAAGGGGCAGATGTGGTTCTCATGCGCAGCGACCTCATGGACGTCGCCCGTGCCATCGAGCTGTCGCGCGCCACAATTCGCAACATCAAGCAGGACCTGTTCTGGGCGCTGTTCTACAACGGCATCGGCATTCCGCTGGCGGCGGGCGTGTTCTTCCCCCTCACCGGTTGGCAGCTCTCGCCGATGTTTGGCGCCGCGGCCATGAGCCTGTCGAGCGTGTGCGTCGTGTCCAATGCACTGCGCCTGAAATCCTTTAAGCCCAAGACGGCGCGCTGAAGCACCCGACCTTGCCCCTCAAACCGTCGCTCGCGTACCCAAGTACGCTTCGCTCCTCTTTCGGGGCAATCTCGGGCACCTCAGCACACCTTTAAGATGACGCTGTTCACGACTAAACTGTCAGATATTCTCAATCGATAAGGAGTACACCCATGCGTTACACAATCAAGACTTCCGGCCTTATGTGCGGCCACTGCGACGCCACTGTCGAGACGGCACTGCTCAACGTTGCCGGCGTGACCGACGCCGACGCCGATCACGAGACTCAGACCGTACAGGTGGAGTGCGCCGACACCGTGACCGCTGAGCAGCTCGCTGCCGCCGTCGAGGACGCCGGCGAGAAGTTCCACGCCCTATCCGTGACCGCCGCGTAGCAGACGCCGCCTACTGAATCCTCAGAAGTTGCGGTGAAATACGGACTGTTGAGCCGCCCTAGGCCTTTAAACAGTCCGTATTTCACCGCAACTGACGGGGGCATCCGGAAGATCGACCAGAAACGAGGACCCGCCATGATGGCAGACCATAAATCGGTGACCCGCATGCTCAAGACGGCACGCGGCCAGATCGACGGCATCTTGCGGATGGTCGATGAGGACCGCTATTGCGTCGATATTTCCACGCAGCTCATGGCCACACAGGCGCTCATTGCGCGCATCAACGCCGACGTGCTCAAGGCGCATATCGAGGGCTGCGTGACTTCGGCAATCGAATCGGGCGACGAAGACCTCAAAGCCGCCAAGCTCGCCGAGATCGAACGCGTCGTCGACAAGCTCTCCAAGTAATTGGGGACATTGGGGACAGAC
>NZ_JBCOTQ010000028.1:0-28007 GCF_040920445.1 Collinsella aerofaciens
AAGACGCCGGCGCCCGACGGGGAGACGGCGAGTTAGCCGGCAGGTCGGCATGTCAATCCTGGTCTAACAGAGCCTTATCCAATGCTCAGCGATAGCCTACAGACCAGCCAAAACAAACCCGCCTCTAAACGGCTGGCTCGATGCCCAAGTGCTCAAAGGTGCGAAGCGTTGCCTGGCGACCCTGGGGCGTGCGAATCATCAAGCCGCACTGCAGCAGATAGGGCTCATAAACATCCTCGAGCGTACCCGGGTCCTCGCCCACCGCGCTGGCAAGGGTCGTCAGACCCACGGCACGGCCGGAGAACGTCTTGGCAAGCGTCTCCAAGATGCGAATATCCATCCAGTCCAGACCAAGCTCATCAATCTCGAAAAACTCGAGCGCCTGACGGCAAATATCAAGCTCAATAGGACCGTTGCCGCGCACCTGCGCATAGTCGCGCACACGCTTGAGCAGACGGTTGGCCAAGCGCGGCGTGCCACGCGAGCGCGAGCCGATCTCGAGCGCGCTCGGATGGTCTATCGTCACGCCCAAGATGGTCGCCGAGCGCGTCACGATCTGAGCAAGCTCCTCGACCGTGTAGTAGTCCAGGCGATACGAAATGCCAAAGCGGTCGCGCAACGGGCCGGTCAGCATACCCGAACGGGTCGTTGCCGCCACCAGCGTAAACTTGGGAATATCTAGGCGAATCGAGCGAGCGGCCGGGCCTTTACCGATCACGATGTCGAGCGCAAAGTCCTCCATAGCGGGATACAGGACTTCCTCGACCGAACGGTTAAGACGGTGGATCTCGTCGATAAACAGCACGTCACCCGGCTGCAGGTTAGTCAGGATGGCTGCCAAGTCACCGGTACGCGCGATAGCCGGACCACTCGTCGTCTTGATCTGAGCGCCCAGCTCGTTGGCGATAACGGTAGCCAGCGTGGTCTTGCCCAGGCCCGGAGGACCCGAGAAGATCACGTGATCGAGCGTCTCGCCACGGCTCTGCGCCGCCTCGATCAGCACGCGCAGGCTCTGTTTGATATGCTCCTGACCGCAGTAGTCGTCTAGGCGCTGGGGACGCAGGGTACGGTCGACATCGAGGTCTTCGGGTGTCAGTTCCGAGCCCACCATGCGCTCACCGTGCGCCATGGATGCCGCCGGCGAGTTGCCGGGCGTCGCCCACAGGTCCTGAGAGTCATCGGCTTCCCACATCACGCATCCATTCCGAGTCGCTTAAGCGCCGCGCCGAGCAGGTCCTCGACACGCATATCCTGCCCATCATACCCGCTCAGGGCAACCTCGGTCTCCTGCGGGCTAAAGCCCATGGAAAGGAGCGCCGCGCGGGCATCATCGATCGCCGAGGGAGTGGCGGCGGGGACCGGCATCGCAACCTGACCGGGGATTACGTCGACCGGAACAAAGCCCTTGTCCTTGGCAAAGGTACTCTTGAGCTCCAGAATGAGGCGCTGGGCGGTCTTTTTGCCCACGCCGGGCACCTTGGCCATGCCCTTGTCGTCCTCGGCCATCACCAGGGAATACAGCTGTCCCACGGTATAGGTGGAAAGCACGGCAAGTGCCAGACGCGGACCGACGCCCGAGACGGAAACGAGCCGATCGAACATCGTGCGCTCGTCCTTGGAGGCAAAGCCAAAGAGCGTCATGGCGTCCTCGCGCACCTGCATACGGGTATAGAGGCGAACCTCGCCGCCGGGCGTAGGCAGCGTGGCGGCAGTGCTGCCCGAAATACCGAGCTCAAAGCCCACGCCCGATACATCGACGACGGCCGAGCTCATCGTGGCCTCGACAAGCGTTCCATGGAGCTGGGAGATCATCAGTATCCGGTTCCTCTCTGTTGATAGAACTCGCCGCCGGTAAGCGCCCGGGTACGGCTAAGGTTAACGTGACAGATGGCGCAAGCCAGGGCATCGGCGGCATGGTCTGGGTGTGGGTCGTGATCAAGCTGAGTGAGCGTGCGCACCATGTAGGCAACCTGCCGCTTGTCTGCGGCACCCGTGCCCACCACGGCCTGCTTAATCTGCATGGGCGTGTATTCGCCAATCTCGAGCGCGCACTCCGAAAGCGCCACGAGCGCGGCACCGCGGGCATGCGCCGTGGGGATGGCCGAGCGGACGTTAGCGCCAAAGTAAATGCTCTCGATAGCCGCGGTATCGGGACGGTAGCGTTCGACGACGCCCTTGAGGTCGTGGGCGATATGCGACAGGCGCACAGCGAGCGGGCTGCCCGCGCTGGTCTCGATACAACCGTAGGCACGGCAGCGAACCTCGCCACGCCGCTCCTCGATAATCCCCCAGCCCGTATGGGCCAAACCAGGGTCAATGCCCAAGATAACCAAGCCAACCTCCCCTCGTCACAAGCACAGCACAAGGCAAGGCCCCGCGCACTATTTACGAACGTCTGTTCTAGAATAACACAACGCTAGCCCTATAAGTCAGCCGAAATCGAATTGTAGGTTGAGTATACGCAAGCGAGCGCCCGCCAGAGCGAGCAAGGTGCCTTGAAAGAGGAGGGCATTGACCTGGCGGTCATGTCCGACGATTGAAAGGCAGATTGCCGCTCTGGCGGGCGCGCAGCGACCTAGTTCTGAGAGAAGAACGGAAATTGTCGGGGATCAACCGGCGGATGCGGCATCGGGCCACCCTGGGGCCCACCCTGCGGGCCACCCTGGCCGCCCATCATCTTATCGATGGCGTCCTGAACCTCGCCCTCGAACTTTTTCATTCCCTCGTGTAAACGACGCTGACCGTCCTCAGAGCGCAGCTCCTCCATTTGCTCGGGCGAAATACCCAGTAGCTCGCCCAGCACGCCCATCATCTCGTTTCGCACGCGCTCGCTCGTATCCTCGTCAGCAAAACGGCGCACCTCGGCGCGCGCCAGCGAATCGACCGTCATACGCTCCTTGCCGTTAAGCCCCAGGTCGGACCACGCGAGCATATACGGCCAGGCACGCTCGGCAAACGAACGGGCCGAGACGATCGGCGCCATCGGCAACATGCGGCGGGCGGCCTCGCCCTGGCGCACGAGCATCAGCAGCAGCGAGCAGACCTCGGGCTTGGCGGCGGCCATCGGGATGTCGTCGAAAGGTCGATTGCGGTCTACGTGCGACTCAAGCGCACCATCGACCTCGCCCGGCTCAAGCCCGCCAAGCAGCTGTGCCGCACGATCGAGCATGTCAACCGGACCGGCGAGCGTCGAGAGCGCCTGCGCCAGCACGCGATCCATGCAATCCTCTACCGCGTTGAGCGTCACGAGCTCTTGGGGCACCACGGCCGAGGCGCGGTTGCGCACGCGCGCCACAAACTCGAGCGTCGACAGATACACATCGCCAAAGGGCGCATAATCGCCCTGGTAGCCACCGCAAAGCGCGGGCGCCGCCAGCGCGTACTCGGTCTTGGAAAGCGGGCTCAGCGCCATAGCGCCCAGCTCGAGCGCCGTATCCTCGAGCATCAGGCCCAGCGCACGCGAACGCAGGCGTTCGGCATCGCCCGCCGACACGTCGCGATCGAGCACGCGCGCCGCATCCGGCGCATCGCGCTCGACAGTGCGAATGTGCAAGCGCTCGGCGATTGAGCGAACAACGGAACAACGGGCGGCCTCGGCCTCCTCCTGCGCCGGCGTAAAGATGCGATTGCGCCCCAGCACCAGGCCAATCACATTACGCGGACCCAAGGCATCGACGGCAAGTGCCGCCAACAGGGACGACGGCAAATCGCCCTCGAGCGCCACCACGGCACGCGACGCACCGCGGGCGCGGGCATTGTCGCGCACGGCAAGCACCAGCGCCTGCCACAGCCACTCCTCGGAGCGAAACTGGGGCAGCTCATGGTCCTCCAGGGCATCGAGCATCACCCCGCGCTGAATCTCCTGAACCAGCAGGCTCTCCTCAAAACACGGCGCCTGGGCCACCACGCGACCGCAGTCGTCGAGCACAAACGAACCGCCGGTATACACCGACTCGTCATAGGCACCGATCGGCGCCATGCAGGCAAACCATACGCTGCGCTTGGACGCGATCTTGCGGTAGGCGCCGCTGCGAACGGCAGCAATGGCGGCAGTCTCGCGGTCGGTCATGTCAAACGCGTTGAATTGGAAATACGCAATGAGGTCAACACCGGTCGGCAGCATCTCGAGTTCGCGGTCCAAGTCAAAAATCACGGCGATGCGCACGCCGTCCACGTCGAACACCGGCGGCGCCCAACGTGTGTCGTTGTTCTCGCCACGCTGCAGGGCAATGCTCGAACGCGCCGGCACCACATGACCGTCCTTGAGCATCATGTAGTCGAGCAAGGGCTGGCCCTCAAACGAAACCGCAGCGGGCACGATGCAGATCATGTCGAGCTCTTGGATGCGCTCGGCAACGCCCGTCAGACCCGTCAGCATATCGTGCTCAAAATCGGCAGCGCCCACCAGGCCACCGGGCATGGCGCCCATAAAGAGTGGAGCCGAAACGCACAGCATGCGCGCGCCGCGCTCATGAGCCAGGCGAGCCTGGTCCTCGATGCGGCCGCAGATGCCCTCAATATCACCCAGGCGCATATCGATCTGTGCAAGTGCGAGCTTCATGGCCCAGCCCTTTCCGTCGTAAATCGTCGTTGTCGTAGTAAAAGCGCCGGCCGCATAATGCAGCCGGCGCTCGCATGTGCATATGCTAGCTATGATACCCCGAGCGGGGGCGTGCTCCTAGAACGTCGCGGACCACAGCCCATGCAGGTTGCAGTAGGCATAGACGGTACCGGCCTTGGAACCGCCAGCGAAAAACGTCGTGGGCTTCATGCCGGGCTCAAGGTAATGGATCTCCAGGCGGCCCTCGGCCTCAAGCGCGATCCACTCGATGTAGTGCTCGGGCAGCATGGGGTGCTCCGTCGAGCCCACGCGCGCACGAATAACGTGGCCGTCGCGCTCGATCTCGACAACAGGCACGTGCTTCTCGTGCGCCGCATCCTCGGTGTTTGCCGTCAGCTCCGTGCAGCCGGCAGGGGTCGCAACGCCGTCGCCAAGGGCGGCAATGAGCTTGCCGTCGGAGTCCTTAAAGAATTTCGCCATGATGTTCTCCTTTGCTGATGTGCCGATGTTCTCGATGGTTCTTATGCCCAAAGGCAGGCGAACCATCCACGGCATGGCAAATGAACACATAACGGGCGGGAACGGTGGGGCGGCGCGTACTATCCGCCCCGGCGGCCCCACCCGAGCGGGTTAACGCCCGTCGCCGCCGAGCAGCGCCAGAACATCCTCGCGGGCAAACAGCGCCGAGGAGATGCCGTCGCCGCCGAGCACGCTGTTGACCAGGTCGCGCTTGGACTCCTGCATCTGCATGATGCGCTCCTCGATCGTGTCCTTGGCGATGAGCTTGTACACGGTCACGGTATGTTGCTGGCCAATACGGTGCGCGCGGTCGGTCGCCTGGTCCTGCGCGGCCACGTTCCACCACGGGTCGTAGTGGATGACCACGTCGGCCGCCGTCAGGTTGAGGCCCACGCCGCCCGCCTTGAGCGAGATCAGAAACACCGGCACCTCGCCCGCCTGGAACTGCGCGACCATCTTGGCGCGGCTCTCCTTGGACGAAGCGCCCGTGAGCTTAAGAAAGCCGATGTCCTCCTTGGCCAGGCGCTTGCCAATGATATCGAGCATGCCCGTGAACTGGCTGAACAGCAGAATGTGGTGCCCGCCGTCGAGCGCACCGTGCACGAGCTCCATGCAAGCGTCGAGCTTGGCGCTCCCTGCCTTGTAGTCCTCGTAGTGTAGATGCGGGTCGCAGCAGATCTGGCGCAGCTTGGTGAGCTCGGCGAGCACCTTGAGCTTGTCTTTCTTAAACTCGGATGCCTCGCGATGCTGCACCTGCTGGGCGATACGGTCTTGGTTGGCCAGGTAGAGCTTGCGCTGCTCGCCGGTGAGCTGTGCCATGACGGTGTCTTCGATCTTCTCGGGCAGGTCGGCCACCACGTCTTCCTTAACGCGGCGCAGCACAAACGGCGACACGAGCGCTTGCAAGCGAGCGGCGCTGTCACCCTCGGCGTGCTCGACCGGGCTTTCGAAGCGCTTGGCAAACGACTCGCGCGAGCCAAGCAGGCCCGGCATCAAAAAGTCGAAGATGCTCCAGAGCTCGGACAAGCGGTTTTCGATGGGCGTGCCCGTCAGGGCAAAGCGCACGCCGGCAGGCAGACGCTTGGCGGCGTGCGCCACCTGCGTGAGCGGGTTTTTAATGTACTGGGCCTCGTCGAGCACCACGCGGGCAAAGTCCTGCTCGGCATACTCGTCGATATCGCGCCGCATGAGGTCATACGACGTTACAACCACGTTATGCTCGTCAGCGCCGGCTATCTGCACGCGGCGCTGCGCCTTGGCGCCCACGATAGTGCACACGTCGAGCGAAGGCGCAAAGCGCTCCAGCTCGGCGGTCCAGTTATACACGAGCGACGCAGGGCACACCACGAGCGTGGGCTTGGCATCCCCCGCCTCCACGCGCGCCAGGATATGCGCGATCATCTGCAGTGTTTTGCCCAAGCCCATATCGTCGGCCAAGATACCGCCGAGGCCCAGATGCTCAAGCGAGCCGAGCCACTGGTAGCCGTCGACCTGATAGCCGCGCAGTGTGGCCTTGAGCGAGACCGGCACCGTAAAGTCCATCTTGCCGAGCGTATCCAAGCGCTCGACGGTGCGACGGAACGCAGCGTCGCGATCGGCTTCGAGCGCGGGCGTGCGCGCAAGCATGCTGTCGACAAACAGGGTACTCGACGCGGGAAGCGACACGCCGTCGAGCAGGTCGACAGCATCGACCCCCAGGTCCTCGGCAAGACCAAACGCGGCGCGGGCACCCTCGTCCAGGCGTACGATGTCGCCCGACGTGAGACGCGCAAACGTCTGGTGACGCTTGTAGGAGTCGAGGTAGATGGCAAGATCTGCCGCCGAAAGACCGCTCGCGCCCAGTTCGACATCGAGCAGGCTGCTCTTGACGGTCGCGCGCACCGAAAGCTTGGGCGCAGGGCGGACCGAGATCTGGCGTAGGCGGTCACTGAGCATGACCTCGCCCAGCTCGGACAGGGCAGACAGGCCCTCGGTCAGCAAGTGGAACAGGCTCTCGTCATCGCGTTCCTCAAACGCCAGGCCGCCCTCGTAAAAGTCGAAATACAGGGCCGCCGTATCCATAACGCAAAACTCTGCTATCTCGTCGCGCGGCGGAACGCCGGGGCGTTGCTCTTCGAAAGGACTGCCCGGAGCACCAAGACCAAAGAGATCTGCCGACCAATCGCCGTAGGCCACCGTAATCTTGCAGGTCACAAGACCATCGTCGACGCCAATCGCCATGGCAAAACTCGGCTCTGGCGCCACGGCGTCAAGTACGGCGGGAGCGGTCAGGTCGGTGTAGTCGCGCAAGATGGGCAGCGCCATGCGGCAGAACTCACCCACCTGGTCGGCAGCGATATGGACCGGCGTGCGGCAGGGCAACAAGTGCGATAGGAACGGCGCCGCATGTTGGGCAAACGCCGCGTCGGTACGGCGCGCGCGGCGCGTATCGACCAGATAGGCTGCGTCACCTGCGACAAAGCAGTACGTATCGGCCGGCAGGCGCAAGTCGTAGCTGCCTCCCGCCGCCGGTGCAATCTTGGCGGCAAGGAGCGGCGGGCGCTTAGCCGGGACTTCGCCCTCCCCCTGCGGCGACGGCTCGACCGCCACCTCGTAGGAGCGATGCGTCGTCGTCCCCCGCGACCAAGCAGGCTCAAAGGACATGGTCCTGCCGCGCAGCAGGTCCAGCACGGACACGATGGAATACTCGGATACCGGCAACTGACGCTCGGCAACAAAGCCGCTGCGAGCAAAGTCATACGATGCCGAGCGCGAACTCGTGATGTCGCTCAGGTAGGCGACCGTCATTGCGACAAAGTCGAGCAGCTTTGTCGACACGTCATCGAAAGCCTCGGGTACATGGGCAAACGTAAGCTTCTTGCCATAGGAGAACGTACCACCACGCACATAGGCATCGGCCATGCCGTCGATATCCTTAACCACGTAGGACACCGAACCGCAGCGAATGCGAAACTCGAGCGCCCAGCTAAAGCGGTCGGCAAACAGTGGATTGTAGTACGGCACCAACGAGGGCTCCAACACCGCCTTGGGGGCATCGGGATCCACACTGCTGGCGAGCTTGCGGCGCATGCTCGCCAGCTCATCCATGCGCGCGTCCGAAAGATCGGAGAGCGCCGCCATGAGGCTGGGACTCGTGGGGACGGGCGCCGGAAAGGGAAAGTTGGGATTGACGGCCGGCGCTTTGAGCGCGGTGCGCACGGGCTGTTTCGGCTGCGCCGTAAACGTGCGGACCGGCGTGCGCAAACCTTCGACGGGCTCGGCGCCGCTGGCATCCAAATACGCCAGAGCCGTGGCAATAGCGTGCTTGCACATACCGGGGTAACGATAGGCGGCGGGGCAATCGCAGTCGTAGTCGATCACCTCGTGCTCGTCCATGTCGAGCGCCACGTGCGTCTTGTACAGGTCGCCGCGCGAACCGCGCACCGAGCCCTCAACCGTCACGTTTTTGGAGAAGCGCGAGCCGCTGTCCTCAATCGACAGCACGGCGCCGTTGAGCATGAGCGAACGCCCCTTCATAAAGGTGCCGCTCAACGCCGCCTCTTTACGAAGCGCCTGCACAAACGTCCCCTGCGCCATCACTTCCTCCAATCTCACCCGGGGTAGCTTAGATAACCGTCACGCGGCCTTGGTTGCCGACGATGGCCTTTGCCTCTGCCAGCAGCGGAATCGAGCGTGCATTGACCTTGGCCGGCACCTCAGCGCGCAGCACGCGCCCGTCCACCTGCTCAATAAAGATCTCCACGCGGTCGCCGCCCGGGTTGGTAGTGAGCACCGTGGCCAGGCGCGCCATATTGCCCTGGCTAAAGCGGCTGTTGGGCACCATGACCTCAAAGACCTTGGGCTTGTTTTTCTCCTCGCTAAGCTCCAGCGGCACAATCTCCTGCGCGATGATCTGGTCGCCGCGGTCCGAGCGCTCGAGCTTGCCCTTAATGCGCACAAACGCGTCGGACAGCTGCGCGCCGGTCTCGGGATCGACCTCGCCGTACAGGTACCCCTCGGCCTCCTTGTAGGTCTTGGGGAACACCACGACCGTGGCCTCGCCTTCCATGTCTTCGAGCTGCACGATGCCCATGGGGTCGCCGTTTTTGGTCACGCGCTTGGACACGCTCGAGACCATGCCGGCCCACCACAGCGCCTTACCCTCGGGAATCTCCTGGTTGATGGTGCCACCCGTGGGGTTTTGCACCTCATAGCCGGTGTCGATCTGCGAGAACGAAAAGTCGCGCGCCTTGGCTAGTGCATACTCAAACGGACGCAGCGGGTGGTCCGAGACGTAGATGCCCAGAACCTCCTTCTCCTGACTCAGCTTAAGGTGGCGGTCCCATTCCTGGCCATCCGGATCGGGCACGCTCACCTCAAAGCCCGAGCCCTCAACGTCGCCAAACATATCGAAGAACGACGTCTGGCCGCTCGCGCGGTCCTTCTGGCGCTTTACCGCGGCATCGATGATGTTCTCGGGGTTGTTCTTGTCCACAAAGTGCATCATCTGGCGACGTGGATACCCCGTGGAGTCGAAGGCGCCTGCCTTGATCAGCGATTCGATCACGCGACGGTTGGCCTGGCTCGAGTCCACACGCTCGACAAAGTCGTGCAGCGTCTTAAACGGACCGCCCGCCTCGCGCTCGGCGATAATCGCCTGCGCCACGCCGGTGCCCACGCCGCGGATACCGGCCAGACCAAAGCGCACGCCTTCCTTGGTAGCCGTGAACTCGGTACCGGACTCGTTGACATCTGGCGACAGCACGGGGATGCCGTCGTGACGGCACGCCGAGACGTAGTGCACGATCTTGTCGGTCTTACCCGTATAGGACGTCAGAACGGCCGCCATGTACTCATGCGGATAGTGCGCCTTGAGCCATGCCGTCTGCATAACCAGGATGGCGTAACCGGCGGAGTGCGACTTATTGAAGGCGTAGGACGCGAACTCAAGGACATCGTCCCAAATCTTCTGGGCGACCTCGCGCGTGTAGTTGTTCTTGATAGCGCCATTCATCCAGTGGTCGTAAGTGGTCTCGTCCGAGCCATCCTCCCAGTGGAGCACCGTCGACGTGAGCAGCTTAATCTTTTTCTTAGCCACGGGCTTACGGATACGCGAGTCCGATTCGCCCTTGGAGAAGCCGCACATCTCGACGGAGATGAGCATAACCTGCTCCTGGTAGACCATGGTGCCGTAGGTTTCGCCCAGGATGTCGTCCAGACGGTCGTCGTAGGAGACGGCCGGCTCCTTGCCGTTCATACGGTTGATGTAGGACGAAACCATGCCGGCGCCCAGCGGGCCCGGGCGGTACAGGGCGATCAATGCCACGACGTGCTTGTACTCGGTGGGCTTCATGTTCTTGATCGTGGCCGTCATGCCGGCGGACTCGACCTGGAAGACGCCGGCGGTGTGGCCGGAGCCCATGAGCTTAAAGATCTCGGGATCGTCAAAGGGAATCTCTTCCTCTTTGATGTCGATGCCGAAGTTCTTTTTGATGTTTGCCTTGGCCTTGGAGATAACCGTCAGCGTGCGCAGGCCCAGGAAGTCCATCTTGAGCAGGCCCATGTCGGCAACGGTATGGCCCTCGTACTGGGTAATCTCGACGCCGCCCTTGGTGTCGAGCTTGGTGGGCACATGCTCGTTGACGGGGTCGCGGCAGATCAGAACAGCGCACGCGTGCACGCCCTCGCCACGGGTGAGGCCCTCAATCGAGAGCGCCGTGTCGATGATGCGGCGGGCGTCGTCGTCCTTTTTATAGGCCTCGGCAAAGTCGGGGTTAAACAGATCCTCTTTGCCGGGTTGTTTTTCGAGCACCTGCTTGAGCTTGACCTTGGGGTCGCTCGAGACCATCTTGGACAGGCGCTGGCCCATGTAGACCGGGTAGTCCAGGACGCGCGCGGCATCGTTGATGGCCTGCTTGGCCTTAATGGTCGAGTAGGTGATGACGTGGGTGACCTTCTCGGGGCCGTAGAGCTGGCGAACGTGCTCCACGACCTCGAGGCGCCGCTCATCGTCGAAGTCCATATCGATATCGGGCATCTCGGTACGCTGCGGGGACAGGAACCTCTCGAACATCAGGCCGTTCTCGAGCGGGTCGAACGCGGTGATGTTCATGGCGTAGGCGACGATAGCGCCGGCGGCCGAGCCACGGCCGGGGCCGACGCCGATGCCATTGTCCTTGGCCCATTGCACGTACTCGGCAACGATCAAGAAGTAGGCGGCAAAGCCCTTGTCGCAGATGACCTTGTATTCGTACTCAAAGCGCTCTTTGATGTTGACGCCGCCGATCTCGCGCGTGGCCCAGTCGTCGCCGTAGTGCTGGCGCAGGCCCTTCTCGCACTCGCGGCGGAACTGGCTCTCGTGCGTCTCGCCGGGATCGAGCAACGGGAAGCGCGGCAGGATGATGGAGTCCCAGTCCAGCTCCACGTAGCACTTGTCGGCGATCTCGAGCGTGTTGTCGCAGGCCTCGGGGCAATACGGGAACATCGCCCGCATCTCCTCCTCGGTCTTCATATAAAACTCCGAGCCGGTCATGCGCATGCGGTTGGGGTCGTCGACCTTGGCGTTCATGCCAATGCACATGATGACGTCCTGCACGGGCGCGTCCTCGCGGCGCAGGTAGTGGAAGTCGTTGGTGGCGATGACCTTGACGCCCACCTGTTTGGCGATGTCGATGAGCGTGCGGTCCATCTGCTCGTCGGTCAGGCCGTTATCGGTGGTAATGCCGTGTTCCTGGATCTCGATGTAAAAGTCACCGGGGTCGAAGGTGTCGCGGAAGGTCTCGGCCCACTTGATGGCGCCCTCCATGTCACCGCGGTCGATGTATTTAGGAATGATGCCCGCGATGCAGGCGCTGGTGCAGATCATGCCCTTGGCATGGCGGCGCAGGTTGTCGAGCGTTACACGCGGCTTGTAGTAAAAGCCCTGCACGGCGGCCTCGGAAACCGTCTGCATCAGGTTGACGTAGCCCTCCTGGTCCTTGGCCAGAAGGATCATGTGGTAGAGCTCGGGCTTGTGGTCGCGGGCGAGCGTCTCGTCCGGCGTAAAGTAAACCTCGCAGCCAAAGATGGGCTTAATGACCAGGGGCGGCTTGAGCTCGTCGATGTTGCCCTTCTCGTCCCACATGGCCATGTCCTTCACATACTGGGCATGCTCGCGCGGGTTTGACTCAGGATCGGGCTCCACCAGCTCGTCGCGGCGGTCCTTTTCCAAGAAGGCCTTGTCGTGGCTCCAGGTTTTGTACTCGGGCGTGTTGTGATTGACGGCGTCGCAGGCCAGCGCCAGGTCGGGCACGCCATACATGTAGCCGTGGTCGGTAATGGCCACGGCGGGCATGCCAAGTTCAACGGCACGATTGACCATATCCTGGATACGGGTTGCGCCGTCGAGCATGGAGAAAACAGTGTGATTGTGCAGATGGACGAATGCCATATGATGAGCTCCGATGCGGGTTCGTGTTCTGACTGAACGATTTTACCGCACGGCACGGACAGCACCCGAACCTAGCCAAACCAACACGGCTCCTCTTGCAGTTGCGGTGAAATGCGGACTGTTTGGCGGCTTTTTTGGCCAAAACAGCCCGTATTCCACCGCAAGTTATCTGAGGACTAGAGATTGTAGGTGACTACTTGAGGTTCGGCGGGTTCGACGAAGATGGCTGGATCCGGCTGCTCCACGCGGACGAACTTGACCGTCACCGTCTCAAAGCCCGCCTTGTGCAACACGTCGGCGTAAACGCGCGCCTGCAGGGCGTGCTTCTCGAGCAGCTGGTCCGGCGTCTCGTCCGGTGTGCCGCCCGTCTTGTAGTCGATGACCAGCGCGCGTGACGAATCCGCCGGGTTCGTCGCCAAAGCGTCGATGGCGCCTTCGGCATAGGCACCGTAGCGAGCGATGTCCTCGTCCTCGCAGCCCAGTGAAAAGAACGGCACCTCGGCGTGAACGCACGGCCACGCGAGCAGGTCGGCACGAACAGCCGACTTGAGCCAGCGGTCCAGGGCAACATCGAAGCGTTCGCGCTGCTCCGGCGTCAGGCACCACAGGCGAGCCAGGGCGTCGGCACGCTCAGCAGGCAGCGCATCGGCACCCATCTCGATGAGCCACTGGCAGGCGGCGTGGAAGGCCGAGCCCAGCGCCATGGGATTGCCGACAGGCTCGACAGCAGCCACGTCTGCATCGGTTATTTCCGAGCCATCCGACTCTGCATCATCGCCGGACTCGTCCATGGGAACACGAGCCTCGGCGGCACGGTCTTCCGTCTCGGCATGGAGCGCCGCGGCGATTGACGAGTAGCTATACGAGTCACGCGCCGGGAACGGACAGATGCCCATGCGCACGCCCACTGCCTGGGGATACACAAGCTCAAACGAATCGGGCTTGGGGTCGGCAGGACCGGGGACGATTGTACTGGCCGAATCGTCGGCAGCATCTGTATCGGCATCGCCACGAACAAGCCTGCCCTCGACATCCAGCGAAGCGTTGGCCTCAAACGCCTGCTCGCCAAAGGTAAAGTCCGAAAGCGAAATGAGCTCGTAGTCGCCCGGTTGGGAGTTGTCGAACACCAGGCGGTCGGCATCGAGCTGCGGCATGTCCAGAGCGTCCGTCGGCAGAATGCGGCGCAGGACATCGTAGGTCAGATCCGTCTCGACATCGAAGGTCGGCGCCGTCACCTTGCCACGGCTCACGCCGGCATCCATCGCCAAGATCACCAGCTCGCGCGCACGCGTCATGGCGACATAGAGCAGACGAGCCCGCTCCTCGAGCGAAAGCTGCAGGTCGTCGTTGCGCAGGCGAGCAAATGCCTCGGCGGGAGAACCCGTCGCACAGACGTCCTCCATGAGCTCCGGCGGCAGCCACAGCGACGTGCCCTTGCCCTTAAACGCGTGCTCAAACTGCTTTTTGACGTCGTCGCCCTTCACAAAGGTACCGTCGGCAAGCTTAACGCCGTCGAAGCGTGCCGGCAGTGCCACGACCTGCGCTCCGCCCTCGACGCGACCCATCTGTGCCGCACCCGAGGACTTACGCACGCCAAAGCACTCGGCGACCGCCACGACCGGATATTCCAGACCCTTGGAGGCATGCACCGTCATGATGCGCACCGCGCCGTCGCCTTCCTCGTTGAGGGCACCCGGGGCTTCCTTGCCCGCCAAGAAGCGGTCGAAGGCCAGCGCGATGGAACGCGGCGAGTTGCCGAACTCGGCCTCAGCCTCAGCCACGGCGTCGAGCGCCTTGAGCACGTTGGCGGCAATGGCCTTGCCCTCGGGACCACGCTGCGCCAGACGCACAAACCAGCCGGAGGCGTTGACCACGTCGCGCGCGATGGCGGCGAACGAATCGCGGCCCACGCGACGAAGCGCATACCGCAGCACCTCGCGGGCGCGCGTCACAAGCGGCAAGTCTTGCAAACCCGGCACATCGGAATCGCTCATGATGCCCGCATCGATGTTGCGGCGCGACGTCTCGCCCGTCTGATCGTCGAGTTTGGTCGCCAGCGCCAGGAACTCCTGGGCGCCGAGTGCAAACATCGGCGAGGCCAGCAGCGGCATAAGACCCTGCGCCGTATCGGCCGGATTGGCGAGCGCGCAGACCAGGGCACGCACCGTCTGCACCTCGGCTGCCTGGGCAAAGACCGAGCCGCCCGCGATGACGCAGTCGAGCCCTTGGTCGCGGAAGGCCTGGGCGTAGACGCCCGCGTTGGTCATGCGGCCCAGCAGCAGCACCATGCCGCCCTGGGGCTGGCCGGCATCGGCAAGCGCGCGGAAGCGCTCGGCGATCGCACGGGCCTTGGCCTGTGTGCGCTCCTGCGTACTGCCGCCGGCAACAAAGAGGGCCTGGCGACGCGAGGCATCTGCCACCAGCGTGTCCTTGCGGCCGTCGCTCGCCTCAAGGTCCAAAAAGCCCTGCATCAGGCCGCCGTCATCGCCGTCGAAGACGCGTGCCACGTAACGCAGTACCTCGTCATGGCTGCGGAAGTTGCGCACGAGCTTGACGAGCTCGCCGGCGGGGGTGTCGGTCACGGCAGTCGCCTCGGGCGCGGCAGACGAGCCCACCTTGCGCTCCTGGCGACGGAATACCTC
The DNA here is from genome assembly GCF_040920445.1 of Collinsella aerofaciens. Lineage (GTDB taxonomy): Bacteria > Actinomycetota > Coriobacteriia > Coriobacteriales > Coriobacteriaceae > Collinsella > Collinsella aerofaciens_BH. Next base: position 15,131 of record NZ_JBCOTQ010000028.1, read on the forward strand.
GACCTCGGCGCCGCGGAAGCGATAGATCGACTGCTGCGCATCGCCCACGGTACACAGCGCGCGCTCCCCCGCACCCGTCAGGTAGCGGATTAGATCGACCTGCATCTGGTCGGTATCCTGGAACTCGTCAATCATGACCATCTTAAAGCGGCCCTCGTATGCCGCTCGGATGGCCGGGTAATCGCGCAGGGCCTCGTAGGCCATGCGCAGCAGGTCGTTATTATCGAGGGCGGACTGGGCAGCTTTCAGCGCGCGATACTCAGCCTCTACAGAGCGGGCCAAGCCCACCAGTGCATCGAGCGCGGGACCACCGCAGGCCAGCACGATATTGATAAATGCATCGGCGGCCTCGGCCTTGAGCAGCTCGACTTGCTCCTTAGGGAATGCCTTGCTCGCGCGCGGCATGGTGCACGACATCATGAGTCGCGCCGCATCGGTCATGGTCTTGCCGCTGGCCTCGAATGCATCGATGGCATCGAGCGCCACCTGTGCCTTCTCGGTCGCGGCCTTGCTCGCACCCAGTGCTGAGCGATAGGCATCGGCAAGCGCCGAGGTGTCGGCCTGGCCGGGCGCCACGCTCACGTCGTCCATGCCGCCCGGCAGCTGGCTCGAGAGCTCCAGCAGCTCGCGCACCAGGCCCTTGATGGTAGTGCCGGCGCCAAAGGGACCGCCCTCGCCCGCCATGGGATACCAGGCATAGAGGGCCTTGAGCGATGCGGCGAGCTCGGGGGCGGCATCGGGTGCCGTCGCGCGGGCCAGCACATGCTCAACAGCCTGGTCCATGAGCTCGTCGGTATCGGTGAGCACCGTGAACTCGGGGTCGATGCCCAGCTCCAACGCGTGTGCGCGCAGGATACGCGAGCACATGCCGTGAATGGTCGAGATCCACGCATCGTCGACGGTCAGGGCCTCCTCGTCCATGCCCTCGTCGATAAGCGCACGGCGCACGCGGTCACGGATCTCGGCCGCGGCATCTTTGGTAAAGGTAATGGCGAGCACCTGGTCCAGATGCTCAACGAACGGACCGGATTCGGGAGAGAGCGCGTAGACGATGCGGCGCGTAAGGGTAAAGGTCTTGCCCGAACCGGCGCCCGCCGAGACAAACAGCGGACGGTCGAGCGTTTTGACAATCTGCAGCTGCTGCGGCATCAAAGTCGAAAGATCCATGGTCTACACGTCCCTCCTTACAAACGTTCCTTCGTGGTTATACGAGCAGCGCGCATGCGCGGCCTGAGCCGACGTCGGGTCGACGGCGGCAACGTTGCCTGCCTCGAGCTCGCGCAGGCGCTCGGCGATGCCGGCCTCCACGCGATCGAGCAGGGCGTCGAAGTCCATGCTGCCGCCCTCGCCCGGAAAGCCCTTCTTAAGGCCCGGGATGCGGCCGTCGCCGCGCTCTTCCTCGAGCAGCTCGGCGCTCGCGGCACCGCGCAACGCCGGCTTGCCGCCCTTGGTCGAAAAATAGAGCGCCGCGCGGGTGTCCAAATCCAGCGCCCGGCGCATGGCCTGCGCGTAGATAAGCGTCTGGGTATGGGGCGGTAGCCACCGCGGATCGTCGATGGGCGCCGCGCCCGACTCCTCGTCGCGCACCGTAGGGTCGGCGAGCTTAAACTCCTCGACGCCCGTGCGATGCTTGTAGTCGATCACCACAGCACGATTCTCGGCGTCCACGTCCACGCGGTCGATGCGCCCGCCAAGCGGCCAACCGGCATACTCGACCTTGAGCTCGTTGAAGGCGAACTCAAGGTAGCGCGGGGCAAAGGGGGCAAGCGCCTCGGACTCGTAGGCGAGCACACCTTCCAGCTGGGGCAAAATCTCGGCCACCTGGCGCTCCTCCACTGGAGAGAGCGGCACCAGCGGGCCCTCGGTACCGCGCTTGCCGGCGTGCTCGGCCAAGGTCTCGTCAAAGACCTCGTGTAGCAGTTCCTGAGCGCGCGGCAGGTTCTCGGGCGTCACGCGCTCCATGCCCTCTTGGGGCAGACGGGCATGCAGATGTTCCAGCACGTCGTGGACAAAGTTGCCCTTCTCCATGTTGCCAAAGCCCGCGTCAATAGACTGGGGCTTGACGCGATACGAGACGAACCAGCACAGCGGGCAGGTCGAATAGGCCTCGATCTGCGAGGCAGACGTCAGGCGCGGCACCAGCGGCGCATCCTCGCCCTCGCCATCGCGACGGCGCAGGACCAGATACGGAATGGCTTCATCGCTCAGATGCTGAGGAGCTTCGCAGGTCACGCGCTCGCGCCTAAGACCTTCGCCTGCCGCGGGATCAAAGTCGGCGATGATATCGCCCTCGCCCACGCGCGTGGGCTTGGCAGCGCCAGCGGCCTCGGCATGTGCCCGCAGCTCTGTCCATACGGCTGCCGGGTAGCATTCGCGTGCCTGACGATCGTGCGTCACGCGGGCGAGCGCGACCGGACCGCTCGCCGCCTGCATCGCACGGCCAAAGCGCACGCGCAGCAGGGCGGCGGGCTCCAAAGACACGCCGTCGCGGCGCAGCTCGGCCGTCAACGTGGCAAGCGGGCCCTCTTCGTGCGAAAGCGGATAGCTGTCCAGGTCGACATCGGCAAACAGCACGGCATCGTAGCCGCCAGGACGCAAAACCGACGCATCGGCAAGCGACACGAAGCGCACTTGCGCCCGTGGCGTGCGATCGACCTCGTAGGTCTCGTAATCGTAAGCGGTACTGCGCTTGTCCACCTTGGTTCGAACGCCGTCGAGAACCGGCACGGTCGCGGCCTGCGACACGTCGAGCGCGCGAGCATCATTCATAAGGATGTCGATGGCATGGCGCAGCAAAGCCGTCTCCGCCTGGCGACGGGCCTGGCCGTCAAGACCGCCTAGAGCGCGATCGGGCAGCGCCTCTGCAACGGCGAGCATGGCCTTGAGCGCCGTCACGGGCTTGTCGCGCCACAGCGCCTGAAACACGTCCGAGACCACGCACGGCACATTCTTAAACCAGTTATCGTCGTTGGCGGCCTTGCGGGCGCCCCTCACCTGGCCCTGCACACTCTGCAGCAGGCTCTTGACGCCCGCAGTGGTCTTGCTGCGCGACAGGCGCATGTTCTTGTCGAAGCCGCGGGCGCTCGCGGCGTCAGTACCCGAAAGCGGGCTATAAATCCAGTCGGTAAGCTCTGGAGCGGGCCACCACTCGGTCTTGGAAGCGGTGCCCTCGTCGGCGGCTTTCATACGCTCGATCAGGTTGGCGAGCGCCGTAAACTGCCTGCCCGCGATGGACTGGGAAAACGCCGTGAACTCGGTCGTCTCGGACGCAATGTGACGCGCCGCCAGACGAGAGGCGAGCTCACCGAACAGCTGGGATGCCCGGGCAGAAACAACGAGCACGCGCACAGGGTCGGCAGGCGTTGCAGTAGCTTTATCGGCCTTGGACTCCTTGCGCGCTTTCACCAACTTATCGATGGCGTCCGCATAGACATGAGCACGGGCATGGGGGCCGGCGACCTCAATAAAGGCAGGCTGAGCGGCGGTCCCGTAAGCGGCATCAGACGCGACGGCGTCCTCCCCCAGCGGCGCGATCTCAAACAGCACACCGCGGGCATCAAATGCCGTGGCAAGCTCCTCGCGCATCGCCGCCTGCTCGCGGGCAAGCAGCACGACGACCTCTCCCCCATTGTTCGCCACGGCAGACAGCAGCTCGAGTAGACCGTGCGTAAACGACGTGATACCGCGCACGCATACGGCGCGGGTGCACGCCGGCAAGCTATCGGCCAGGACACCGGCCATAATGTCGGCCGCCTCACAGGGCTCGACCATATCTCGACGGTCCAAACCGCCCGCGTAGGCGCGCAAAAGCTCGAACACACGAGCCTCGGCATCGCTTTTTGGCTCAGGCTGGCAATTGTTGCCACCGCATCGCTCGGCCGTCGTCCCCGCCACACCCGGCAGCACATCGTGGGCCATGCGCGCAAGCATGCGCACCGTGCCCTGGCTGCGCGAAAGCGGCTGCAGGTCGGCATCGTCGAGACGCGTGACCATGTCCGAGAACAGCATCTGGCGCTGCAGGTTGTCGACGAAACCGCGCCCGTCGCCCAAAAGCTCCCAAAGCGAGCGAAGCCACGATGTAGGCGTCTTGTAGTCGATACCCAGCGAAATGCCGGCTTCCGCCGCATCATGACGGCACAGATCGAGCTCGGCAAACGTTGGTGCCAGCAACACGGCACGCCCGTGACGGGCAATAAGGTCGGCAAGCAGCGCCGACTCGGCATCGCTCAAATCCGTGCCGGCATTGGTGGTATAGATTCGAACAGGCATGGTCCTCCGCTCAAACCGTTCGCAATAATCAATGCATCCATCCTACCCGCCCAAGCGGACACATTGCCACCGCAGTTCCATCTTTTGGTACAAAGCAACCTGAACCCAACGCACCAGCCGATTGCAGGCATATAAAAACCGCCCCCGGAGGGACGGTTCTTCGTAATTCAATGTTGTCGCTGGCCTACTCGCCATCCTCCAACTTAATGAGGATCTTGCGGTAGCCACCGTACTCGCCGTTCAGCGCCTTTGAAACGCGGCTCACCGTGGTGGACGAAGCGCCGGTACGGGCCTGAACCTCAACATAAGGCTCGCCCTCGTCCAAATAGCGCGCAACCTGCAAACGCTGAGAAAGGTCGCAAATCTCGCGCGGCGTACAGATATCGGTCAAAAACGCTTGGATATCCTTCTCGTCATCCAAAAGACTAAATGCGTGGACCAGCTGCTTGACATCAGGCTTGTCAAACATGTTCTCGATATTCATCGATCACCGCCAAACCCGCCAAAAGGCATCGAAGTTGATACTGACATCGGGCATCGTTCGCCCGTTCTATGCAATAGGGCAACGCCTGTGGCTTTTGCCCGTAGCAGTGTAGCACACCACCAAACTAAAGCGACAAGACTCTCTGCCAGCGGCGCGTTTTTCAGGACGAACGCCGTTTAGAAACCGTATGCGCACGTAAGCTCCACGAATATTTGAGACAATGGGCGCCCAAACACCGCGGCGCGCCCGCGCAACCATCCAGGTCGCCGCCGCAAGCCGCTTCACGCGACGCCAGCAACCCCGGCGCAAGAAAGGATTCACGCCATGCGCTTTATGCTTAACTGGCTCTTCACCTCGATCGCCATCGCGATCGCCACGTTCCTCGTCCCCGGTATCCAACCCTTCGGCTTTGCCGAGACCTGGGTCTGCTTTGCCTTTGTGGGACTGTTCCTGAACATTGTCGATTCGCTCGTCAAGCCGTTCCTGACCGTCATCTCACTGCCGCTCACTATTATTACGCTTGGTGTTTTTCAGCTCGTAGTCAACAGCTTTATGCTCGAGCTGGCCAGCTACCTGTCGGTCAATCTGCTGGGCGCGGGCATCTCCATCGCCAGCTTTGGATCGGCCTTTATGGGCAGTATCCTGGTATCCATCACGCGCAGCATCCTCGACAGCATCGCCGAGGACTAAAACGGCCATTCCGGCCGTGCCCGTCTCAACAGCCCAAAACGAAGGCCGCCCATCGCAAAAATGGGCGGCCTTCTTATTTGTCAAGTCTCAAAGGGCGAGAGAATCTACCATTTCTACCCCGTCCCCAAATGGCAGGTGTGGGTTAGATGACGTAGTCGTAGCCATGGTTGGGAGCGACAAGTTGATCGAGTGTCACACCGTCGAGGTAGTCGTTGATGAGCTTGTCCAGGTTCTTCCACACGTCGAGCGTGGGGCACTCATCCGAGCGTGAGCAGCCCTTGCAGTCGCCATCCAGGCATGCAACCGGTGCCAGACTGCCCTCGGTCAGGCGCAGGATCTCGCCCACCGTGTACTGCTCGGGCGGGCGCGTGAGCACGTAGCCGCCGCCCTTGCCGCGCATGCCCGAAAGCATGTTGGCGCGCACGAGCGTAGCCAAGATGTTCTCGAGATATTTCTCGGAAATCCCCTGTCGCGCCGCGATCTCTTTGAGCGGGATGCGACCGGCCGCCTGGTGCTCGGCCAGATCGACCATAACGCGCAGGGCATATCTGCCCTTTGTAGAAACCAACATGTATCGTGCTGCCTTTCGGTCATTTAGTCCGTAGAAATTCTAGCCGAAAAATTGGTTTTGAAAATACCCGTTCCGGTCAAGATGGTTAATCAGCTCGTAATAATCTTCTATTTCCTATTGCATTACTAGGCTTTAGTGTCTAGTATGCTTCCCAACAGCTAAACGAACAACCTATAAGGTTTATGGGTTTAGCTGCTACACGCACCGTGAAACCACACGGCAACCAGCAACTTGAACACTTTGGAGGTTCACCATGAGCAAGGTTTACACGTCCATCGATCAGCTTATCGGCCACACCCCGCTCCTGGAGCTCACTCACTTTGAGGCCGACGAGGACCTCAAGGCTCGTGTGCTCGTCAAACTCGAATACTTCAACCCCGCCGGGTCAGTTAAAGACCGCGTCGCCAAGAACATGATTGACGAGGCCGAGAAGGCAGGCAAGCTCGTGCGCGGCGGCGACTACACCATCATCGAGCCCACGAGCGGCAACACCGGCGTCGGCATCGCCTCGGTGGCGGCCGCCCGCGGCTACAAGGTGATCATCACCATGCCCGAGACCATGTCCGTCGAGCGCCGCAAGCTGATGCAGGCATACGGTGCGCAGCTCGTGCTCACCGACGGCTCCAAGGGCATGAAGGGCGCTATCGCCAAGGCAGAGGAACTGCAGAAGGAGACTCCCAACAGCATCATCGCCGGCCAGTTTGTGAACCCCGCCAACCCCGCCATCCACAAGGCCACGACCGGCCCCGAGATCTGGGACGACACCGACGGCAAGGTCGACATCTTCGTCGCCGGCGTCGGCACCGGTGGTACCGTGACCGGCGTGGGCGAGTTCCTCAAGGAGCAGAACCCCGAGATTAAGGTCGTCGCCGTCGAGCCCGCCACCTCCCCGGTGCTCTCCAAGGGCCAGGCCGGCCCGCACAAGATCCAGGGCATCGGCGCCGGCTTTGTGCCCGACGTCCTCGACACCCGGGTCTACGACGAGATCATCCCCGTCGAGAACGACGACGCCTTTGCCACCGGCCGCGCCGTGGGCCACAAGGAGGGTGTGCTCGTGGGCATTTCGTCCGGTGCCGCCGTGTGGGCCGCGCTGCAGCTGGCCAAGCGCCCCGAAAACGAGGGCAAGACCATCGTGGCCCTGCTTGCCGACACCGGCGAGCGCTACCTGTCCACGGCACTGTTCCAGGACTAAGGGCCCGTCACTTGTCGATAGGCCCATGGCATGCCGGCCTATCCTCTCTTCTGGCTGCCTGAGCCCATCTCGTTAGGGTGTCCCACGAGACGTCCGAACTTGCTACAATGTCTGCGGCGCGGAACCAGCCTCCCGCGCCGCTTTTCTTTTTTGGCCACATGCCACCAAGGAGAACCTCCCCATGCACAACAAGCGCGTGCTCGTCGCCATGAGCGGCGGCGTCGATTCTAGCGTGACCGCGTACCTGCTCAAAAGCCAGGGCTACGAATGCGTCGGCGCCACCATGCGCCTCACCTGCCCCGCGCCCGACCCCGCCACGGGCACGAGTAAGGTCGACCGCGACATCGCCGATGCAAAGGCCGTCGCCGAGCGCCTGGGGATACCCCACCATGTGCTCGACCTGCAGCAGACCTTCGACCACAGTGTTATCGAGCGTTTTGTGAACGCCTACCAGGAGGGGCTGACGCCCAACCCGTGCATCATCTGCAACCGCCACATTAAGTTTGGCGCGTTGCTCGATGCGGCGCTGGACATGGGCTGCGACTACATCGCAACGGGACATTACGCCAAAACGAGCCAAGCGCCCGACGGCACCTGGCAGCTGCATCGCGGCGAGGACCCCAAAAAGGACCAGAGTTACTTTTTGTATTCGCTCACGCAAGAGCGCCTGGCACGCACAATCTTTCCGCTGGCAGGCCTGGACAAGGAGCGCGACGTGCGCCGCATTGCCGCCGAGCAGGACTTCATCAACGCCAAGAAGGCCGAAAGCGAGGATATTTGCTTTATTCCAGACGGTGACTACGCGGGCTATATCGAGCGCCGCTGCGGACATGCCGCTGCACCGGGCGACATCGTATGGCGCGACGGCAGCGTGGTCGGGCGCCACAACGGCGCACTGCGCTATACCATCGGCCAGCGCAAGGGTTTGGGCGTAGCGATGGCGCATCCCGTATACGTGACAGGCGTCGACGCCGTCAACAACACCGTGCATCTGGGTGAGGCCGAGGACCTGGCGGCCACAGCGCTCACGGCCAACGATTGGATCTGGAGCGCGCCGGCAGAGCGCATGAAGGCTGAGCTCAATGCCGGCGGCATTCGCGTGGGCGCCAAGTACCGCTACCGTCAAAAGGACCAGGCAGCAACCCTTACGCGCGGCGAAGACGGGCAAATGCTGCTAACTTTTGACGAGCCGCAGCAAGCCATCGCCCCCGGCCAGGCCGTTGTAGTCTACCACGGCGACATCGTCCTCGGCGGCGGCACGGTGACCGGCGCACTTAAGTAGCCCCATCCCCTTCATAAATTGCGGTGAAATAGGGACTGCCTAAGCGTTTAAAACCGCCAAACAGTCCCTATTTCACCGCAACTTAGAGAGGACGGCCTCGGTCGGTACTGCTGTGCCAGCCGAGGCCGCCGCATCGTTAGCGCTGAACGTAGGCGCGAACCAGCTCGTAGGTATTGCGCACGCCGTCGATGTGGCTGCGCTCGTAGTTGTGGCTCGCGTACACGCCGGGGCCGATCAAGCCATGGCGAATGTCATAACCGGCCGAAAGCGTGGCCTCAACGTCCGAGCCGTAGTGCGGGTACACGTCGATGGCGTAGTCAAGTTCAAGCTCGCGCGCGATATTGGACAGCGTGGTCACCAGGTCGTAGTTGTACGGACCACCCGAATCCTTGGCGCAAATCGACACCATGCGCTCGGTGCAGCCCAGGTCGTCGCCCACGCAGCCCATGTCAACGCTGATCATCTCGCGCGTGTCGGCCGGCACGAAGGCACCGCCATGGCCGACCTCCTCGTACACGGTAAAGAGCAGCGAAACCTTACGCGAAAGCGTCACCTCGCCAGCGGCGACGGCACGCGCCAAGCCCAGCAAAATGGCGGCCGAAAGCTTGTCATCTAGGAAGCGGCTCTTAATGTAGCCGCTCTCCGTCACCGTGGTACGCGGATCCATAGCGATGATGTCGCCGGTCTGAATACCCAGCTCAAGCACGTCGTCCTTGCTGTCGACGTTCTCGTCGAGCAGGATCTCCATGTTCTTCTCGATGGTCTTGACCGGCTCGTCGGCCACGTGCGCCGAAGGCTCGGTGTTGAGGACCACGCCCGTGTAGACATTGCCGTCGCGCGTATAAACGGTGCAGTTCTCGCCATCGGCCGTAGACCACTGATGCCCACCAAGCGTCGTGGGACGCAGGCGGCCATTGTCCTTAATGGAGCGCACCATGGCGCCCAGGGTATCGACATGGCTCGCCAGTACGAGCGGCTCACCCTCGCCGCCAAGCTCAACGAGCACGTTACCCTTATTAGAACGCTCAGGCCCAAACCCCATATCGCGCAGGGTCTCCATCAGATAATCAGTCGCCGCACGGGTATAGCCGGTAGGCGAAGCAATAGAAGTCAGCGTCTTAAGCTGTCCTGCGATATAGGAGAGCGTCTCCTCTAGAGAAGCATCAATATTAGAAGTCATATGCATCCTTCCAAGTAAAACTAAGACCGAGTCCCGATTTTAACCGTTCTGCACGTGCAATGCCCCAGGAGCCGAGCCGCCTCCAGACGTCCCCGCACCGGTTTTGTGCACGTGCACGGTTTACAATCTCAATCTTGCATAAATCCTATTGGTATTTGCATAGAAATGAGGCATCTTTTTGCTTCGTCTCAGGGTGCCCCACCTTGGACCGTGCAAAAAACGGAGTATTCAGCACCGTGGGCCCCAACGGCCCCATCACGAACGACAAAACGACGCGGTTACAGCAGTGTTGCAGGTCGTCGCAAAGCAGAAACTCAGTAACAACCCCCTCCACTCATCGATAGCCCGCCCACAATGGCTGTCGATGGGCGCCTGCGGATCACTACCGCCCATTCACAACGTTATGCATTTTTAAGAGCTTGTTGAATACTCCCAAAAATGCACGCAGGGAAGTGCACCACCTATCCGCAGCGGGCAGTACGCCTTGGTTTTGTCCGTCTCAGGGCATCGACGCAGCACAAAAAGCCCCGCCGTGCGTAGCACGGCGGGGCCAGCGGCACGTCAAAAGACCATACACCTACGGGCGAAGGACCACCAAACTGGGCTAGGCAGCCGGGCAGATCTTCTTGAAGAGCTCAATGACGTCGTCGAGCGTCGCCTCGCGCGGGTTACCCGGGAAGCAAGCGTCGGCCATGGCGTCCTTGGCCAGGACCTCGATCTCGTCAGCCTTCATGGCCTCGCAGACGTGCGGGATATTCACGTCGGCGGAAAGCTGCTTGACGGCGGCGATAGCAGCATCGGCAGCCTCGTCGGTGCTCATGCCCGTGGTGTCAACACCCATGGCAACGGCAACCTTGGCCAGGCGCTCAGCGCAAACCGGCTTGTTGAACTCCATGGCAATCGGCAGCAGCATGGCGCAAGCGACGCCGTGCGGGGTGTCGTAGTGAGCGGACAGGGTGTGAGCCATTGCGTGGTCGATGCCCAGGCCAACGTTGGAGAAGCCCATGCCGGCGACATACTGGCCAAGGGCCATGCCCTCGCGGCCGGAGCCGGGCTGGCCGGACTTGGCCTCGGCGACAGAGTCGCGCAGGTTCTCGCTGATCAGCTTAATAGCCTCAAAGTGGAACATGTCGGAGAGCTCCCAAGCGCCCTTGGTGGTGTAGCCCTCGATGGCGTGGGTCAGAGCGTCCATGCCGGTAGAGGCGGTCAGGCCGGCGGGCATGGAGGCCATCATGTCGGGGTCGACGACGGCGACCTCGGGGGCGTCGTTGGTGTCGACGCACACGAACTTGCGGACCTTCTCGGGGTCGGTGATGACGTAGTTGATGGTCACCTCGGCAGCGGTACCGGCGGTCGTCGGCACGGCGATGGTGAACACGGCGTGGTTCTTAGTGGGAGCAACGCCCTCGAGGCTGCGGACATCGGCGAACTCGGGGTTGTTGATGATGATGCCGATGGCCTTGGCGGTGTCCATGGAGGAGCCGCCACCGATGGTCACGATAGCGTCAGCCTCGGCGGCCTTGAAAGCCTCGACGCCGTCCTTGACGTTCTGGATAGTGGGGTTGGGCTTAATCTCGGAGTAGAGGCTCCAAGCGATGCCGGCGGCGTCGAGCTCGTCGGTCACCTTAGCGGTAACGCCAAACTTGACCAGATCGGGGTCGGAGCAGACGAAGATCTTCTTGTAGCCGCGACGCTGGAGCTCGCCGGGGATCTCCTTGATGGCGCCGGAACCATGATAAGAAATGGTGTTGAGAACGAAACGATTAGCCATTGATAGCCTCCCATCGTGTGCGGGGCACCCATTACGCCCCACGCTACGAGTCCCATCCTAACGCTTTTAAAACGAAAAACACGTGAGAACGTCAAAGGTGTTAAAGCGTTTCAACAGAATAACGGAACCCTAGTCCTTCCCTCCCGACAGCAGCGAAGGCTAGATTATAGGAGCAATCGCCCGAAGAATACGACCGACTCAGTCTATAAATTGTTTCTGTTTTAGCAATATATGTTTGACAATACGTTTATAAATGGATACCTTAAAGTAAACATCTTAGTTCACTAAAATAACGTTAGTGAAATGAAAGAGGCGGTAGAGATGTTAGTTCTACCCATAAAGACCCTCTTGGGCCACTACATTTATGATGCCAATCGAAACGAGATACTTGCAGTAAACAAAGATCTCTTCAATTACATCTCAGAAGTCCAAGCAGGCGAAGTTTGCCCCGACTCCTATAAATCAGACCAAGAATTCCAGTTACTACAATCATGTGGCTACTGCTGCGATTCGCCATTGCAGGATATCGCTTATCCATCAATTGACCTTTTGAAAGTTAAGCTGGAAAGAAATTTACGGATGATAACCCTTCAGCTGACTCAATCTTGCAACTTCCGATGTGATTACTGTATCTATTCCGAAAACTCCTTATACAACAGAACCCACAGTCATAACTCTATGTCTGTTTCGACGGCCAAACATGCAATCGAATTCTTTAAGATGCACTCGATTGACAACCCAAACCCGGTCGTAGCATTTTATGGAGGAGAACCTCTCCTTCGATTTAGTGAAATTAAGCTAATTACTCAATATGCAGAACAGGTATTTAAAGGAAAACACATCTCATTTCGAATTACAACCAATTGCTCTCTTTTATCTGAAGATATGGTTAAATTCTTCTTCGATTCTGGGCATGAATTCTATTTGCTAATCAGTCTTGACGGGCCGCAGCAAATCCATGATAAGTCTAGGCATTACGCTAATGGTGAGTCCTCATACCAAGCAGTTATAGACAATGTTCATATGATTTTAGACAACCATCCTGAACGCAACAAATATATTCATTTTAATGCCGTAGTCGACACGAACAACATCTATAAAACAGTCTCTTCCTTTATAAATGATAAGGATATCGAGGCTTGCGATGTTCAATTCAACTACTTGGAGCGCAACGGACGTATCGCCCCCTACAATGACAAGTTCTCAAGTCAACTGAATTACGCCTTATTTAAAGCAAGAATTATGGACGAGCGCAAGATCGAAAAAGGAAACCGCAGCGATAGACTCGCTTCATATACGCTTGCAAGCATCAATCAAAACATTAAGCGATTTGCACCTTCGAACATCCCAACAAAAGCTATGGCTCTGTTAGACCAGGATTGACATGCCGACCTGCCGGCTAACTCGCCGTCTCCCCGTCGGGCGCCGGCGTCTTGAC
>NZ_JBCOTQ010000029.1:0-12832 GCF_040920445.1 Collinsella aerofaciens
GGTTGCCGGCCAGCTGGCGCGAGACCTCCTCGCGCGTGGCGACGAGGCTCGGGTCCTCCTTGGCGGCGCGGGCAAGCGCCAGCACGTTCATGATAAGGCCAGGGGCGCAAAAACCGCACTGCTCGGCACCTTCGGCAGCCATTGCGCGGGCGAGCGCCTCGGACTCGGCCTTGAGGCCCTCGAGCGTGGTGATGGAGCGGCCCTCGACGCGCGCGGCGGGAACCGAGCAGCTCAGCACCGGGTCGCCGTCGAGCCACACCGTGCACAGGCCGCAGTTGGTGGTTTCGCAGGCACAGCGCACCGACGCACACCCCTGCTCGCGCAGCAGCGCAAAGAGCATGGTGTCGGGGGCAATCTGAACCTTGACCTTGCGGCCGTTGAGCGTAAAGGAAAGATCGATGAGTTTGGCAGCCATTAGCGCACCTCGCTAGAATCGACGCCGGGCACGCGGCGGCAGGAATACTCGTCCGTGGCAAACTTGGGGATCTGCACGGTCTCGAGCTCGCGGGCAAGCGCGGCCGAAAGCTCGATGCCGGCGGCGCGGCGCACGGCCTGCACGGCAAGCGGCGCCGAGATGCGACGGCGGTACTCGGCCGAGCCCCACAAGTTGGTGCCGTAGCTCAGCGCGCGTACGGACGCGGCAAGGGCACGCAGCTCGTCCTCGGAAGGATGCTCGTTGGTAAGGCCACATGCCTCGCCCTGCAGCAGGGTCGCGCGCAGCGGGCGGGCACCCACGGTAACATGCCAGCTGTTGTCCCACCAGGCGGCGGTGACGTTTAAGGAGGGGAAGTCGGTCGCGGCCTTGCGCACGGCCTCGTAGCTCGCACGGTAGTCGTGTTTGACGACCACGATGTGCTCGATCACGTCGCGCACGTAGCCCATGTCCACGAACTCGGCGAGCGACACGCGGCCGGCGCCCGTCAGCTCGACATAGGAATCGAGCGCGAGGAAGGCGGAGAGCACGTCCGAGAAGCCAAAGCGACCATAGATGCTGCCGCCCACCGTGGCAGTGTTGCGCAGCTGCACGCCCACGATATCGTGGACGGCGAACTCAAAGACATGGTTGACAAGCGCGTTGAGCTCGGCATGGCGCTCGAGCTGGCGCAGGGTGCACATGGCACCGATGCGAAACTCGGTCTCGGTCTCCTCGATCTGATCGAGCCCGCAGGCCGAAAGGTCAATCGCCGTTGCAACGCGACGCGAGCCCAGGCGCATCCAGATGCCACCGCCCACAATCTTGTTGTTGCGGTTCTTCTGTAAGAGCTCATAGGCTTCGGCCGCGTTTCCAACACGGACGTAGGTACCGAACTTGAGCACGTTCTCCCCCATCTCTTCACTTGTCCAGTACTTTTAAGTGTACCAAACGAGGGGCCGCACACCGTTTTAGGACAAAATCCACCCACCCATCCATAACTTGCGGTGATATACGGACTGATTAGCCGTTCTGGAACGCAAAACAGTCCGTATATCACCGCAAGTTATGAGGAGTCCTCCGGAATAGAAAAGGCTCCCAGCCAGATAGCTGGGAGCCTTATCGCATGCTATATCAAGCGAAAATTTAGCAGACGCCCTGGGCGAGCATGGCGTCGGCGACCTTCAGGAAGCCGGCGATGTTGGCGCCCATGACGAAGTTGCCCTCCTGGCCGTACTCCTTGGCGGTGTCGTCCACGTTGTGGAACATGCCGCGCATGAGCTGCTCGAGCTTGCCGTCGACCTCCTCGAAGGTCCAGGACAGGTGCTCGGCGTTCTGGCTCATCTCCAGGCCGGATACGAGCACGCCGCCGGCGTTGGCAGCCTTACCGGGCATAAAGGCGACGCCGTTCTCCTGGAAGTAGGTCGTGGCCTCGATGGTCGTGGGCATGTTCGCGCCCTCGCCGACCACCTTGCAGCCGTTGGCGACGAGCGCCTGGGCGTCCTCGAGCAGCAGCGTGTTCTCGCGAGCGCAGGGCAGCGCGATGTCGCAGGGCAGCTGCCACACGCCGCGGCCGTCACCCTCGTGCCACGTGGCATTGGGCTTCTCGTCGACGTACATAGCGAGTGTAACGCCCTTGTCGTGGCCGGAGCGCTTCTTGTTGTAGACATGCTCGAGCACGGTGTAGTCGATGCCGTCGGGATCCTCGACCCAGCCATGGGTGTCGGAGCAGGCCAACACCTTGCCGCCGAGCTGAGCGACCTTCTGGACCGCGTAAATGGCGACGTTACCGGAGCCGTGAACAACGACGTTCTTGCCCTCGAAGGAGTCGCCGCGGCTCTTGAGGTACTCGTCCACAAAGTAGACCAGACCGTAGCCGGTGGCCTCGGTACGGGCGAGCGAGCCGCCAAAGGAGAGACCCTTGCCGGTGAGGACGCCGGTCCACTCGTTGGTCAGGCGCTTGTACTGACCGAACAGGTAGGCAACCTCGCGGCCGCCAACGCCCAGGTCGCCGGCGGGAACGTCGGTGTTGGGGCCGATGTGGCGATAGAGCTCGGTCATGAAGGACTGGCAGAAGTGCATGATCTCGTTGTTGGACTTGCCCTTGGGGTCAAAGTCGGAACCGCCCTTGCCGCCGCCCATGGGAAGGGTGGTCAGGCTGTTCTTGAGGATCTGCTCCAGGCCCAGGAACTTGAGCATACCCAGGGTGACCGTCGGGTTAAAGCGCAGACCGCCCTTGTAGGGTCCAATGGCAGAGTTGAACTCGACGCGATAGCCGCGGTTGACCTGAACCTTGCCCTGGTCGTCGACCCAGGGAACACGGAACATGACGATGCGCTCGGGCTCGACGAGGCGCTCCAGCAGGGCGGCCTCCTCGTACTCGGGGTGGGCGTCGAGCGCCGGCTGGATGGTGCCGAGGATCTCGGTCGCGGCCTGGATGAACTCAGGCTGCTCGGGATAGCGGGCCTTGAGCTCGTCGAGAACTTTCTGCGTGTAGCTCATGCTTCCTCCAATTGATGGAAAAGAAAAGTGTCGTTCGAGGCGCCCTATGCGCCGCGAGCTTTATCGAGTATGGATAATATCGCACTGTTGCGGCAAAGTTTCGCATAAGCCGACGAGCGGATGTTTCGTTTTGATTACGATGCAGGTAGAAGCGTTTTTGAGCGCCCGACGCACAAAACCCGTGTTTCAAACCTGTTTCGTCCACATGTTCCAAACCACCACATTGGGGACAGGCACCTTTGTGGTGATGTTGGCGGTTAGAGGACGAGCTGATGGTAGTCGGCGGGGGTTATGCGGCCTTCGGTGGCAGCGCGGAAGGCGGCGAGTGCATCGCCCGAGAACGGCATGGCCCAGCACAGCCCGCAGCCGGCGGTGATGGAGCCGGGCAGCGGCATGATGCGCCCGGGCACACCGGCGGCAAGGCACAGCTGCTCGCATTCCATCACATCGAAGGTGCTATCGAACGAAACGATGATCTTGCGTTCATGGTCGAGAGCATCACCGGACGGGCCTTCGCGGTGTGCATCGCGATACGCCGCGGCGGCCGCTTCCTCTTCCGCAGTATGTCCACAGCCACCGCAACCGCAGGTACAGGGTTCGGACCCGTCGCAAGTGCAAGGTTCTCCCGTGTCGGGACAAATATCGTGAGACATGGCAACTCCAATCGTCTAGGCGAGCAACTCGGCCGCCGCAAACTCCTCGGGCGTATTGACGTTCTCGAAGCAGAGCGTCGAGCCCGCGGCCTTAACGATCTGCGGCTCATCCATATAACCAGCCTGAACGCGATTAATCAGGCAGCGAATGCGCTGACGGTCGCAGGCGAGCAGCTCTTGGGCGACCGGCGCACACGCGTCACGGCGCCAGACGGCGCAAAGCGGCTCAATTCCCCGCTCCTCGCGCGGCACGCACACGTCGAGCGCCTCGGCCTCAACACAGCCAGCAAGGGCACCGATTAGCTCCGAAGAGACAAACGGCATATCACAGGCGACGATAGCAACGAGAGGCAGCCGGGCCGCAGTCAGCGAACTCGCGATGCCGCGCATGGCGCCCGCCGGCCCCTCAAGGTCCGACACTATTCGCGGCACCAGGCCGCCAAACGCGCGCTCCTCAAGGTAGGCAAGCTCGCTGGGACGCGAAGTCGTCACGACCAACTCGCCGGCAACTGGCGCCAGCCGACCCAGCACGCGTTCGATAAGCGGCTCGCCGCAAAACGCCATGCGAGCCTTATCGCAGCCCATGCGCGAGGACAGCCCACCCGCTTGGACGACACAAGAAAGATCGGCACGTCTTACGGTAGTCATACGGCAAAACACCTCCATCGGCATGCTCGAAACCCGGTGCACGAAGCTAAATACAGCCACCGAAATAGCAGCGCTATGAAAAGCTCGTGCAAAAACAAAACAGCGCCTTTGCGGCACGCAGCAAGACCGCGAGCACAAAAGCGCTGGTAGCGTATGGCGGGAACGTATGTGAATCGAACACATCCAAGACGTTTTGCACGCCTCGCAACGGTTTTGAGGACCGCGGAGCCCACCGGAGCCCATCCGTTCCCAAGTGCGGCGGTATTTTACCAAACCGAAACGGCTCTATCCCAAAAAGACGAGCAAGAAGTTGCGGTGGAATAGTTCCTGCTTAGGCTGCAAGACCCCAAAAACAGGAACTATTTCACCGCAACTGATAAGGGTGGCCTAGCGCAGGGACCTCAGGCCGCCGGCCTCCTTGTCGAGCACAGTAAAGCGCACGGCATCCAGGTGCTCCAAGATGCTGATGGCGCGTTTGCGCGACACGCCCAGGGCCTCGCGCAGCACGCTCGTAGTGGCAGCGCCCCCGGCTGCCTCAATGGCGGCGGCGACGAGCTCGCGCGCATGGGCCTCGGCGGCAGCGGACAGGGCAACGTCGCGCTCGACCTTAACGATCGAGCGGTTGAGCGAAAGCTCGCGCAGGGCACGCGTCATGGTGTCGCGATCGAGCTGCAACTGCTCGCCCACCTCGGGCAATATCGGTGCATCGAGGCCGGCTTCGTCCAGCAAGGCAACGATACGTTCGCAGGCCTCGCGCACCACGCGTGCCGCCGCGGCGGCCGAATGCGGATCGAATACCTCGGCGCCCTCGGCGGCGCACACGCCACGCGAGCAGCCCTCGGCAATCAGAGCCGCGGCAACGCCATCATCAGCGGCAGGCCACGCAGCATGGGCAACGGCGCCAGGCGTAAAGCCCGTCTCCTTGGGAGCCGCCGCGTGCATGGCCGACAGGGTCGCCGCCAGTGCATCCATCGCGGCGTCGAGCACCACGGCATCCGCCAGGAGGTCCGCATCGCCCGCGGCAAGCTTGCGAACGGAGCCCTGCGCCACCAACCCACGCAGTGCGGCATCGACCTCGCCGATACCAAGATCCAAAGCCTCGGCAACATCAACCGCCGTAACCGGCAGCGTCTGCAACGCCAGCCAAGTGCCCACACCTCCCGCGATATCGCCGGACTCGAGCGCCGCATACAGCGCACGCTCCCCTTCAGCAAGCTCGCGCGAGCGACGGCAGCGCGAAAGCAGCACGCGCCCGCCGCCAATAAGCATCACGGGCGAATAGGACAGCACCACGACATGGTCCCCGGCGCGTAGCGGCAGCGAGTTTTCCAAGCGCACCTGAACATTACGGGTCTCGCCCACCGCCATGGGGGCCTCGCCCTCCATGAACATGATGCGACCGACGACCTCAGCCGTACCCGCCATCACATGCACGCGCGTGCCCGACTCGAGCACGCGCGGCTTGGCTCCCTCGCGACCCAGATACGTAAACGTCATCATAAAGCGCAACGTCTGACCAAAGCGGTCCGCCACGCCCAGCATCTCGCCACGGTCAAGCGCCGAGACACCGTCACCAACCAGGTTGAGCGCCACGCGTTGCCCAGGCAGCGCGCGCGGCGTATCGCCATGCACCTGAATCCCGCGGACACGGCAGACCGTGCGCGACGGCAGCGCGACGAGCTCATCGCCCACCGCAACCGGCGCATCGTGCAGCGTTCCCGTCACGACGGTGCCGGCGCCCTTGATCGTAAAGCAGCGGTCAATCGGCAGGCGCGGCGCGGCATCGCTCCGCTCGGCACGCTCGCGACAGGTATCCCAGCAGACACCCACCTGCTCGTCGAGCACCGCAAGCAGCCCGTCAATCCCCTCGCCCGTCTTAGACGACACGGGCACAATTGGCGCGCCCGCAAACACAGTACCCGACAAAAAGTCATCGACATCGAGCTCGGCCAGATCAACCATCTCGCTATCGGCCAGGTCGCACATCGTCAGCGCGACCACCATGTGCGTAACGCCCAGCAGCTCCAGCACATGCACGTGCTCGCGGGTCTGCGGCATCACGCCCTCGACGGCCGAAACCACCAGCACGGCAACGTCGATGCCCGTCGCACCCTGCACCATGGCGCGCAGGTAATGGGCATGCCCCGGCACGTCGACCAGGCCGACGATCTTGCCACACGGCAGCGCCAGCTCGCCAAAGCCCAGCTCCACGGTCATACCGCGACGGCGCTCGACCTCAAGACGGTCGGGATTCTTGCCGGTCAACGCCTCGATCAGTGCCGACTTACCGTGGTCGACGTGGCCCGCCGTGCCAACGATAACGGGACACTCCACCAGCGCTTGAACCTCACTCATCGAGCAATCGCCTTCTTAACGCACGCGACGAGCGTCGTTGCCGCCGTCTCGATATCGCGGTCACCCACGAGTGTGCGCACGTCAAACAGAACGCGATCGTGCGAGGCGCGCGTGACGACCGGCGTGTCGAAATCTTGGACGAGCGAGCGCTTGAGTGCGTCAACGGAAAGACGCTCATCGACGAGGCACACGGCAACGCACATGGTGGGCAGCTCCACGGTAGGCAGCGAGCCGCCACCAGGGGTCGACGACTCCTCGACGATCTCCACCTGAACGGCGCACGGGCAACCGGCCTTATCGAGCCCGGCGACCATCCGATCGCGCAGCTTGCGGGCACGACGCTCCAGATGAGCCTGCGGGAGCGTGAGCATGTTGAGCACCGGCACCTCGCGATGGGCCACATCCGCCCCATCCATGTAGATGCGCAGTGTAGCCTCGAGCGCCGCCAGTGCGAGCTTACCCGGACGCAAGGCGCGCATAAGCGGATGTGACCCACAGGCCTGGACCAGGTCACGACGGCCCATGATAATGCCCGCCTGTGCTGCACCAAGCAGTTTATCGCCCGAGCACGACACCAGATCGAGCCCTGCCAAAACCGAAGCCGGCGTGGTTTCTTCGCCGCCGCGCACCAAGATGTCGTCGGGCAACAGCGCGCCCGACCCCTGGTCCTCGTAGAACAGCAGGCCATGCTTGTGGGCCAGAGCGGCAAGCTCCCGAGAGCCCACCTCCTCGTGAAAGCCCTCGATGCGATAGTTGGAAGGATGGACCTTAAGGATCATGGCCGTTTCGGGCGTGATGGCGCGCTCGTAGTCGCCCAGGTGCGTGCGGTTGGTGGCGCCGACCTCGACGAGTTTGGCGCCCGAAGCCGCCATGACATCGGGGATGCGGAAGCTGCCGCCTATCTCGACAAGCTCGCCGCGGCTGACGATGACCTCCTTGCCTGCGGCATGGGTCGCCAGCACCAGCAGCACCGCGGCGGCGTTGTTGTTGACCACAAGCGCGTCCTCGGCACCGGTGAGAGAGCGAATCAGCTGCGCGGCGTGCTCCTTGCGCGACCCGCGCGAACAGGTGTCCACGCTGTACTCGAGCGTACTGTACCCGCGCGCGACCTCGGCCACGGCCTTGGCGGCCGATTCAGCGAGCGGGGCGCGACCCAAGTTGGTATGGATGACCACGCCCGTTGCGTTGACGGCAGGGCGCAGGCTCGGCAGCGCGGAGCGGTGCGCACGCCACTCGATGGCCGAAGCCAGGTCGCGCTTAGAGCGCGGGGCGGCGCCGGCGCGAATGGCGGCGCGCTCCTCGTCGAGCTCGGCCGTGACGGCGGCATGCACCACCGCGTCGCAGGTCTCCCCCGCCGCCTTCACCACCGGCCACTCTGCGAGCAGCTCGTTGACGGAGGGAATGGCGCGCAGGCGGGCGCGCACCTCATCGGACATGTTATGGCTATCGCTCATGTGCAGCCTTTCAAAACCAGGGGCAGATCAGTCGGTCGTTCATCAAAAACCAGCCGAATCAATCTGCTGAATCAATCAGTCGTTATTATCCACGTGCTTCGCGATCTTTTCCACGCGAACGGCGTTTTCCTGAGTGAGCGCGGCGCCCGTCAACGGGTCCCAACGCAACGGTGTATGGTCGAGCGGGCCCACGCCCAAGGCCTGAGCGCCACCGGCATCGGCGCCAAACGAACGCCCACCGGGGGCGGCCGACGTAAAGATGCACGCCGGATGCAGATACGGCGTCGTCTCCACGCGCACGCGGTCGCGGCCCATATCGCTCACGAGTTCGACGATCTCGCCGTCGGCAATACCCATGCGCGCAGCGGCATCGGCATTCATCTGCACGGCATCCAGGTCCGATCCAGCCTCGGCGGCACCTTGGGCCGCAAGCCTTCGCGAAGTGTGCGACTCAAAGGGACGGTTGCCGCTAATGAGACGAAACATCCCCGGGCCGGGCTCCACCATGGGCGCGATCCAGTTGGGCACACGACCCAGGCCGGCTCGTTCCCATACGTCGCTTGCCAGCGCAATTTTGCCGCCATCCAAGGGAATCGCCGGCTCGCCCGTACGCGACGACAACGCAACACCCGTGTCGGCCCAGCCGCGCTCCTTGAGCTCGTCCAGATTGATTCCAAAAGGCGCCACCTGGGCAGCCGCCAGATCGTCAGACGTAAACTGGAAGTACTCGCCCACACCACACGCCTGTGCCAGACCGGCAAAAATCTCCCGACCGGGACGCGTGCCGTCATGCTGCACGGGCAGCACGGCGTTGCGGTAGAACACCCGCGAATCGTTGACGCCCACGACCGTGCCCACGCCGCGGTCGGCCTCCAGATACGTCACGTCGGGCAGCACGAAGTCAGAAGCACGCGCCGTCTCGGACCAGCGAATATCAATCGTCACGAGCAAGTCGAGCTTCTGCAAAATACCCAGCCAAGCCTGTGCATTGCCATAGCCCGCACCGGGGTTACTGGCATAGACGATGAGCCCACGCAAATCGCCAGCAAGAATCGACTGACCGATGGTCGTGCACAGCCCGCGCACCGGATCGACCAGTGGATAGCGCTCGGACCCCAGCTTGGGCTCGCGCGGCACCGGCGGCGTCGCAAAGCGCGTGGGATCGAGGTCGCCCAGTGAAAGCGGTGTGGGCGGATTGAGCGCGCCACCCGCATGTCCAATACAGCCCAGCAGCACATCGACCAAGCAGATAGCGCGTGCGGTCTGGGTGCTATTGGCATACGCGATGCCGATGCCACCATGAAAACCCGCATCCACCACAGCGGCAGGCGCGGCGGCAGCGAGATCGAGCGCCGTGGCGACAATCTCTGCGGCCGGCACGTCGCACATCGATTCGGCCCACTCGGGTGTCCAAGCACTGGCCGCCTGCGCCAGCTCGTCAAAGCCCGTGGTATAGCGGGTCACGAACTCGTGATCGTACAGGTCCTCGGCAATCAACACGTGGACAATACCCAACAGCAGCGCCAAGTCGCAGCCCGGGCGCACGCGCAGCCAGCGGTCGGCAAGCGCAGCCGAGCCACTGCGCCGGGGGTCGACCACGATAATCTTCGCCCCACGGCGACGGGCATCGTTGAGCGCATCAACGGCCCCCATCGTCGACGAATCGACAATGGAGCGCCCCAGATACATGATGCAATCGGTGTGCGCAAGGTCGGAGGCGGGACTATAGCCCAAGCTGTGCTCCCAACCGGTAAGTCGGCTTACCTCGCAGGCACCGTCGGCACCGTACACGTTGGGCGAGCCCAGCGCATGCATAAAACGATACGCCCAGTAGCGGTCGAACGAGGGCACGCCGAGCGTCATGCCCAGTGCACGGGGCCCGCGCTCGCCAACAATCCCCAAAAGACGCTCGGCAATCTGGGCAAACGCCTCGTCCCAGGAAATCGCATCGAACCCCAAGCCATCCTGGCGGCGTCGCATGGGGTGCACGATGCGATCGCGCTCGTCAAACGGCATTGCCAGACGATGCCGTCCGCGGGCGCATAGGGCACGCGCCGCGCACGGATGCCCCACAACCGGCAACTCAGCCATCACACGCCCATCCTCAACATGGGCTGCAAAGGCGCAATCGGCATAGCATCCCCCGCATGTCGTCACCACGGCGCGACCGTCACGCTTCGCAGCAGATACCATCTCGATTACCCCTTTCACCAGCCAAACACAACAGGCCAACAGCCCGGCAACGAGCCCCAGACCCAAAAAGCCTCCCGCACGGCAACGCCCCGCGGGAGGCCCAACGTCAAACAGACGATACCTTACGCCTCGGACTTCTTGGCGTAGATAAACCAGTAGCCGAGCGCGACCAGAACCGCGCCGCCCACGATGTTGCCCAGCGTGGCGGCGGACAGGTTAAACGCAATGCCCGCGGCGTTGAGCGCATCGGCGCCGGCGACGTCGGCACCATAGCCGCACGCGTGCATCACAGCGCCCATTGGCAAAAAGTACATGTTGGCGACGCAGTGCTCAAAACCGCAGGCCACAAAGGCGGCGATGGGCAGCAGAATGCCCACAACCTTATCGACCACGGTCTTGCCGGCGGTACCGATCCACACGGCCAGGCACACAAAGATGTTGCACAGGATGCCACGGAAGAAGATCGTCACCCAGTCGACCGTCACCTTGCCGGCGGCGACGCTCACCATGGAATTGGCAACCGCCTCGCCGTTGAGCTTGTAAATGCCGGCCATGTACACCAAAAAGACGATGAACAGGGCACCGGCAAAGTTACCAAGCCACACGACGAGCCATGCCTTGAGCATCTGAGCCAGGGTGATCTTTTTGCTCTTGAGCGCGCAGACCATAAGCGAGTTGCCGGTGAACAGCTCGGCGCCGCACACCAGCACCAGCACCAGGCCCAGGCAAAAGCACAGACCGCCCACGACGCGCTGGGCGCCCCAGCCCAGCGTGCTATCGCTCAAGAATACGGTAAAGAACAGGCCACCGAAGGCAATGAACGCGCCGGCGAACATTGCCAACAGAAAGGCCTTAGCGACCGGCAGGTTAGCCTTGGTCACGCCGGCGGCCTCGGTCTTGGCCTCGATCGCGGCGGGCGCCAGGCAATCGGGAGCGGGATACTCCACTTTGGAATCTGCCATGTCAATCACTTCTTTCCTAATCAGCAGGGACAAGAGCTCCTATTGCTCTTGCCCCAAGCGGACAAAGTGGGAAAAGTCGTTGGCGGCCACGGCGTCGTACACGGCGTCGACAGCCTCAAAGACCTCCGGGGACATGGGGTTGTAAAACTCCGTATCGCCCGGCTGAATCCCTATGAATACGATATCTTCGCACGATTGCTCGATTTCCTCGATCAGAATCGACAAAGGGAGCGAATGCGTGGTGAACATCGACTTGCGGGCCACATCGCGCTTATCGAGCAGGCGGATAGACCCGACGGGCAGCGCCATGTCGGCGGCATCGACCAAGACAAGGCGAGGCGGACGCTCGCGCTTGACCTCGATGATGTCGTCCTCGGGCGTTTGGCCACCGTCGATGGTGTACCAACCGGCAATGGGCGCGTCCTCCATCTTTTTGGAGAGCACGGGGCCGGCTGCATCGTCGGCACGCAGCACGCTTCCCGCCGTGAGCACGATACCCGCAAACGGGGCGCCGTTCACACGTCCATCCACAACGCGACCCATTACTGCAACCTTCCCGTCAGGTACACGCCCGACACATCGCGCACGCGCTCAACCAGATCGCGGAACTTCATCAGAAACGCGACCTGCTGGGCATGCAGGCCAAAGTCGTCGTCGAACACCGAGATGCCGGCCTTGGCCGACCCGCGAAAACCGCGCTCGTCGAGCAGCATATCGCAGGCCTCGAGCAGCGACGGCACCGCCGCCTTGTCGAGCTGGCACTCGCCAAAGGAACGGATGGCCTCAAACTTGGTCTTGGCCTCACCCTCCGGCAGCACGTCGACGAGCGAATAGAACACGTTCACCGGCACCGACAGGCGCGGCTCAAAGCAGTCGAGCACGCCGGTGTGGTGGCCCACGGCGAGCGTGTAGTACAGCACGTCGCAGGCCTCCTGGGGAACGTCTTCCTCGGTCTCCACAAACTTACGCGTGAGCTCGTAGAAGACCACCTGGTCGGGCGCGTGGTCCAGGCAGGGGTCGGCGACGCCCTCGGCGGCCTCGTCGCTTGCGCGCGAGGCATCGCCAAAAGAGCCGCCGAGCATACCGGGGCCCGCAAAGTAACCAGAGCGGTCCGTGAGCTCCATCTAGCGACCTCCGGCCAGCACCAGATCCTGCAGCGCCGAGTACACCTCGACGCGGCGCGGATCGTCCTGCTTGTCGATGAGCAGCGCCATGGCACCGCGGATATCGCCCTTGGGCGCGCCCTCAAGCGTGTCCATAAACTCGTTGGCCAGGTCGCGGCCGTAACGGTAGCCGCTCATGGCGCGAGCCTCGCGCTCGATGGCAACGCGCAGCTTGTACGGCACGCCGGGGTGCAGGATATCGGCCTGCTCGCCGGCGGCCTCCACCGTGGTCTCGGCATGAAGCTTTTGGTCCAGCAGACCGAGCGCCATGGCAAAGCCGTAGATGGTCTGCGCGGGGCTGGGCGGGCAGCCGGGGATGTAGACATCGACCGGCAGGATCTTGTCCGTGCCGCCCCAGACGCAGTAGTTGTCGTAGAAGATGCCACCGGTGCAGCCGCACGCGCCATAGGACACCACGATCTTGGGATCGGGTGCGGCCTCAAAGACGCGCAGGGCCGGCATGCGCATGGCACGCGTCACGGCGCCGGTG
>NZ_JBCOTQ010000029.1:12984-27879 GCF_040920445.1 Collinsella aerofaciens
CGTACACCGAGCGCTTGATCTTCTTAAGAAGGGTCGCCTTGGCCTTCTCGATGCTCTCGTCGAGCTCGATCTTGGTCGGGCGGTACTGAAGCCGCTCGGGCAAAAGCGTGGGTTCGGCCATGGTTACTCCTCCTTCGTATCAAAATCCATGATGATGCCCTCGACCGGTGCAGGTCCAGCGGGGATCTCGGGCGCATCGGGGTTGAGCTCGCGGTCGATATACTCCGGGTTCACGCCGTGGCCGCCCAGATACTCCATGCCGGGGCCCTGGGGCTCACCGGACGCAAGCGTCTCGTTGGCAGCCATGCCGGCAGCGTTGCCGGTCTTTACGGCCGAGGCGGCGCGCAGGGCGTCGAGCTCGCGCTTGCACTCCTGGCACATACCGACGGTACGGGCGGCCTGCTCGGCCTCCATGCCGCCGGCCTTTTGCAGCAGGCGCTTGGCGTAGTCGATCTCCTTGTGCGGGGCAAACGGCTTGCCGCAACGCGAGCAGTGCTCGAGCATATAGACGCTCTTGCTGGTGAGGTCGTCCTTGCTCATGACAGCCAGCTCAAACTCCTCGGTGAGCTTGATGGCCTCCATGGGGCAGGCTTCCTCGCAGCGGCCGCAAAAGATGCAGCGACCGTAGTCGATCGACCAGGTGATGGTATCGGCCGCAAGGTCGGTGTCCATGCGAATGGCATCGGCCGGGCACGCCACGCCGCAGGCACCGCAGGCGATGCAGAGCTCGGCGTTGTGCTCGGGCTTGCCGCGCATGTCCTTGTTGGTGGGAAACGGCGCAAACGGGTACTTGACCGTCGCGTCGCCGGCCTTGGCGTTAACCTTCCAAAGCTTCAGCATATTAGAGCGCCTCCTCATCGAGCGGAGCGGCCA
This sequence comes from Collinsella aerofaciens, assembly GCF_040920445.1. Lineage (GTDB taxonomy): Bacteria > Actinomycetota > Coriobacteriia > Coriobacteriales > Coriobacteriaceae > Collinsella > Collinsella aerofaciens_BH. Next base: position 13,858 of record NZ_JBCOTQ010000029.1, read on the forward strand.
TGGTGCCCTCGCCCGCAAGCGGCGACTTGTCGCGCCAGACGTTCTCGAACTGCTCCTTGTCGAGCACGTGGTCGCGCTTGGCGGCGACATCGGTCACCGTCACGCGGTCGGTGCAGGAGTAGCACGGGTCGAGCGAGCCGACGATCAGCGCCGCGTCGCCAACGGTGTTACCGCGGAACATGTAGCGCAGGACCGGCCAGTTGCTGTACGTGGCGGCCTTGGCGCGCCAGCGGTAGCACTTCTGGTTGTTGCCGAGCATGGCCCAATGCACGTCCTCGCCGCGCGGCGCCTCGGTGGCACCGATGGCGTACTTGTGCGGGGTGTACTCCCAATCCGTGGTGAGGATGGGACCCGACGGGCAGTTCTCGAGCATGGTCTCGATCATGTCGATCGAATCGTAGACCTCCTGGATGCGCACGGCGGTACGGCCGAAGGCATCGCAGGTGTCGGCCGTAGCGGCGTGCATCTTTTGGACATCCGGATCGGCATAGCCGTCGAAGGGATGATCAAAGCGCACGTCGCGGGCATAGCCCGAACCGCGCATGAGCGGGCCGACCGGCGAGAAGTCGCGTGCGATCTTGCGGTCCAAGATGCCGATGCCACTCGTACGCTCAATAAAGTTGGGCGTCGAGAGCAAGACGTCGACGAGCTCCTGAACCTCGGAGCGCAGCTGGTGGATGGTCGTGAGGGTGGAGAGCTTCTGCTCGGCCAAAATGTCGCGACGCACGCCGCCGATCACGTTGAGGCCGTAGGTCTTGCGGTGACCGGAGAGCTTCTCGGCCAGGTCCATGGACTTCTCGCGGACGCGGAAGAACTGCTGGAAGCCGGAGTCGAAGCCCGTGTAGTGAGACGCCAGGCCAATGTTGAGCAGATGCGAGTGCAGGCGCTCGACCTCGAGCATGATAGCGCGGATGTACTGGGCGCGCGGCGGGACATGAATGCCCTGGGCGCGCTCGACGGCCTCGGCATAGGCCACCGAGTGGGCGCAGCCGCAGATGCCGCAGATGCGGTCGGCGAGGAACGTCACGGCGTCATAGTTCAGGCGCGTCTCGGCGACCTTCTCCATGCCGCGGTGCACGTAGAACAGACGGTAGTCGGCATCGACGATCGTCTCGCCCTCAACGAACAGGCGGAAGTGGCCGGGCTCGTCGGAGGTGATGTGCAACGGTCCCATGGGGACGAGCGTGGTCTCCTTGCCCTTGGTGTCGGCCAAGAATTCGTAGTTTTCCATGTCGCTCGCGGGGGCGGGGCGGAAACGGTAATCCATCGAATCCTTGCGCAACGGGTACAGCCCGCTGGGCCAATCGTCGGGAAGCACCAGGCGACGGCGGTCGGGCAGACCCTCGGGAATCAGGCCGAACATATCGCGCAGCTCGCGCTCGCCCCACACGCAGGCGGGGACGAACGGCGTCACGGACGGGAACGTCATCTTGGCGGGGTCGACCTCGGCACGCACGGTAACCCAGCCGGGGTCCTCCCCCTCCATGGAGATGACGTAGTACACGGCGTAACGGCCGCACAGGGAGCGCTCGTCGTTGCCGACAATCACGGGAATCCAGCCGTAGCGCTCGTAGTACAGGTAGTGGACGGCCTCGGGCAGACGGTCCAGCTTGACGGTGATCGTCAGCTGGTCCTCGCACTGCCACTCAACCTTCTCGATAGCGCCCGGCACTGCGGCGCGCAGGGCCTCGACGTGGCTTTCGCAACGACGAGCGTAGTCCTTCTTTTCAGGTTCTGCCATGGTGCTAATTCACCTCGCTTGTCTTGGTCTGGGAACTGAACACCATGCGGTAGAGAGGAGCCTCGTGGAGCTCTTCGACGCTCTGGTTCAAAACGACGGACGTTGCATCCTCGACGCCGCTCGTGATGGCGACCGGGGTGGCGATACCGAACCACATGACCACGATCGCGAGGGCGATCTCGGGGATGATCATGAGGGCGGGCACCTCGTGGCGCTTCATGCCCTCGGGCGCCTTGCCGAAGATGGACTTGAGCGCGATGCCGGTAAGGGCAAAGTACACGCCGGTGAGGCCAATGGCCACGAGCACGACCACCCAGATGGGACCGGACTGGACGCCGGCCACGAAGGTGAGGAACTCGGAGATGAACAGGGCGAACGGCGGGAAGGCGGCGAGCGCGAGCAGGGCGATGATGGTGAGCGCTGCCGTGACGGGAGCGATCTCGACGACGCCCTTGATCTTGTTCAGGTCGCGGGTGTGGTAGATGTGCTGGATGTTACCGGCCATGCAGAAGGCGAGCGCCTTCGTGAAACCGTGGAAGATGCAGTGCAGCAGGCAGGCGGCGATACCGAGCGGACCACCGATACCCAGGCACAGCGCGACCACGCCGACGTTGTCGACGGAGGAGTACGCGAAGCGGCGCTTGATATCGTCCTGCTTAAAGATGCACAGGGCGGCCACCAGGATGGACAGCGTGCCCAGGATGAGCAGGAGCGTACGCGGATAGGTGTCGCCCACCGTGATGATGGACAGGGAGTAGAAGCGGATGATCACCAGCATGGCGCACTTGAGCAGCACGCCCGAGAGCAGCGCGGAGACCGGGCTCGGAGCCTGGGAGTGCGCGTCGGGCAGCCAAGTGTGCATGGGGAACAGGCCCGCCTTGGTGCCGAAGCCGATGACGATGAACGCGAACGCGAGGCGCACGAGCATCGGGTCGAACTGGTCGGCGTAGGGCATGATGGAGGTGAGGAAGGCTGCCTCATGCGCGTTGGGCATGATATCGGCGGCGTTCGCGTAGATGAGCAGCGTGCCGAACAGGCCGAAGGCCACGCCGGCGGTGCAGACCATCGCGTACTTCCAAGACGCCTCGAGCGCCTGCTTGTTCTTGTAGATGCCCACGAGGAACACGGTCGACAGCGTGGTGGCCTCGACCGCCGCCCAGGTGAGGATGATGTTGTTGGACAGGCAGGCGAGCAGCATCGTGAAAACGAACAGGCTAAACAGCGCGTAGTACTGCTTGGTGCGCTCGGCCGGCATGGTCTTCTCCTCGATATCGATCTTGATATAGGAGATGGAGTACACGCCGGTGATGAACCCGATGATGCCTACCAGAAGGACGAAGATCGACGAGAGCGAATCGAGATGGAGCCACAGGCCCAAAGCGTCGATATTCTGCCCGCTCGAGAGCATGGTTCCCGCGGTGACGACCGAAAGGACGAGGGTCGCCGCGACGGAGATGGTGTTGAGCCCCGCAAAGACGCTGTAGGACGTCGTCTTGGGGAGCGCAGTCATAATCAGGGAGAACACGAGGGGACAAGCGAGCAGGGCGACCGTCAGCATTGAAACATCCATGGCCTACCCCTTCAATTCGGTCAGGTCGTGGGAGTCGAGCGACTTGGTGTCGTTCCAGATCCTCACGACGACGGCGGACATGATGATGACGGCGAAAATGGCGTCGGTGGCGATGCCGATCTCGATGATCTCGGGGGCCGTGGGCGCGAGCAGGGCGAGCGTCACGTGGCTACCGTTCTCCATAAGGCAGTACCCGAAGATTTGCTTGAGGATGTTGCGCTGGGAGATGATGCACGTGAGGCCGACGAAGAAGTGCGCGAAGCTGATGGCGAGGGCCGGAGTAGCCACCTCAGCGGTGGGCAGGCTCAGGCGCGTGACCACCGCGAAGCAGATGGCCACCTCCAGACCGGTGAGGATGATGGTCCAGGCCGGCTTGATGGAGGAGGTCAGCGTGCTATCGGCAGGCGAACCCATCTTTTTGTAGGCACGGTTGAGAATGAACGGAACGAGGATCACCTTGGTGACGAAGGCCGACGCGGCCCACATGAGAAGCTCGGTGGCACCGGTGGTGAGGCCCAGGGTGAGCAGCACGCCCACCAGGACAACCGACTGGATCGCGTACCACTTAATGGCGGACGGGATGGTCTTCGAGACGACCACCATGGTGGAGGTCACGATCAGAAGACCGCCCAGGATATTGACTAACGAATAACCCATGTCCTACCTCCTAACCCATCCAACTAGAGGACAGAGGACCGGCGACGACGACCATGATCATGAGGACGACGAACACGAACGCCATGGCGCGCGGAAGGGGCTGGCCGGCGGCCACGGTCTCGCTCGGCTCACCGGGCAGGACCTTACCCATCCAACGCAGGAACCATGCGAAGGTGGCGACGGTCTCGACGACCATGACGCACACGAGGACGAAGATGACCGTGTTGGAAGCACCAACCGCGAAGCCACCGGAAATAATCTGGAACTTGGAGAAGAAGGTGCTCATGGGGGGCACGCCGGCGATAGCGGTCGCGGCGACCGCGAAGCCCACGCCCGTGACCGGGTACTTCTTCATGAGGCCCTGGATCTTGGGCAACATACGGGTTCCCAGCGTGAAGCTGAGGGAGCCGGCGATGAGGAAGAACAGGGTCTTGGTGAACGCGTGGTTGAAGATGTGCTCGACGGCGCCGTTGAACGCCATCTGGCTTCCGAACACGGAGAGGCCCAGGCCGAAGAACACGTAGGCGAGCTGCGCGATCGTCGAGAAGGCGAGCAGGCGCTTCATATCCTTCTGGGGCAGGTACATGAGGAAGCCGAAGAGCATGGTCACGACGGCGTCGATGATGGCGACCCAACCGACGATCTCGGGGATATCGCCGGCACTCGCAAGAGCGCGGGCGAACACGCACACGCCGACCTTCACCATGGACGCGCCATGGAGGTAGGCGGAAACGGGCGTGGGGGCCTCCATTGCGGAGGGCAGCCACATGTAGAGCGGGAACTGGGCGGACTTGGCCCAAGCGGCGAACAGGATGAGCAGCAGCACGACGGTCTTCATACCGGAATCGAGCTGGGAGATCGCGCTCAGCGCGAACGTGCCGGTTCCGGCGAACAGGAAGGCCGCGCCGATGTAGAGTCCCAGAGCGCCGATATGGGTGATGATGAGCGCCTTCATACCGGCCTTCTTGGCCGTGGGCGTCATGTAGTAGCTGATGAGGCCCCAGGAGCACACGCCGGTGATCTCGAAGAAAACGAGCTGGCCGACGATGGTGGAGCTGTAGGCGAGACCGGCCATGGCGCCGATGAACGTGGAGAAGTACACGTAGAAGCGGCGACGGGGCGCGTCGGGATGCTCCTTGTTCTTATCGCTCATGTACGGGAACGAATAGATGACGACGAGCAGGCCGATAGCGACGAACGCGGGTGCGAGCAGCGTGCTCATCCGGTCGAATATGAAGCCCATGACCAAGGTCTGGCCCATACTCGCCCAGGTTACATCGACCGCGTTCATGCCGTTTCCGGCAAACGTCGCGGCCAAGCCAACGGAAGCGACCGTGGCGATGCCGCCGGCAAAGGCGCAGATCCATTTAGCGTAGGGACGCGGCAGCATGACGATGAGCAGGGAGCCCAGCATGGGGACGGCGATCGCCACCATGGCAAAGAGGGACAAGCTCGATTCGATTGACATAGTTTCTCCCTTCTCCCTACACGCCTACGACGACGAAGACGAACGCGAGGACCGCGATGCCGACGACGGCCCAGGTCTGGTTACCGAGCACCTTGAAGCGCGAACGGGAAACGGAGTTCTCGAGCACGCCGCAGACAACGAAATCGACCAGGCACTTGACAAGGAAGACGACGGCGCCCACGAGAGCGGTGACGCCGATGGTCGCGGGCTCTCCCCAAGGGATGAAGATGGAGGTGAACCAAGCGACGACCACGACCTGCTTCATGCCCATGGCGAGCTTCATCATGGCCAGGGACGGGCCGGAGAGCTCGGCGAGCGGGCCCTCCTGGAGCTCCTGCTCGGCTTCGGCCTGATCGAACGGAAGCTTGCCGAGCTCCATGTAACAGGCGGCCGCGAAGGCGACGCCGGCGAGGATAACGGCGACGACGCTCGAGACGTTGCCCGTAACGATGTGCTGGCCCATGGTCGCAATGTCCGTGGAGCCGCACACGATGGCGACGGTAAACAGCGCGATGAGCATGGACGGCTCGATGAGCACGCTCATGAGGAGCTCGCGGATACCGCCGAAGCCCGCGTAGGCGTTGGAGGAATCCACGCCGGACAGCGCGAAGAAGAAGCGGGACAGCGCGAGCGCGTACATGATGGTGATGGCGTCACCAAAGACGGGCATGGGGCTCTCGAGCGTGAACATGGGCAGGCCCATGGCGAGCATGAACGACACCGCGAGGAACAGCGGCGGCATGATGCGCAGCACGAAGCTCGAGTCGGAACTCACGGACTCGGGACGCGCCATGAGCTTCGCGAGGTCCCGGTAATCCTGAAGGATGGACGGACCGCGGCGATTGTGCATCTTCGCGCGAATCACACGGGCGAGGCCGGAGAAGAAGGGCGCGACCAGCATGACCACGAGGCCCTGCGCTATCGCAAGAACGATGTTCATAATATCCTCTCCCCTCTCTAGACCATGACCACGGCGAGCACGAGGAAGACCACGAGCGCCGCGACGATGTAGCAGATGTATACGGAGTAGTTGCCGCCCTCGATCTTGGAGGCGAGGCCGGCCAGCTTATCGGCACCCTCGCTCGGTGCATCGACCAGGAAGCGGTCGGGCAGGGGCTCAACGCCCTGGGCGACACCGGTGAGCTTCTGGAACACGTGCGCGATGGACCAGCAGATCTTGGTGCATACCTCGCGCAGGGTGTAGAGCGGGCCCATGAAGAGCTCTACGTCTGACGCGAAGCTCGTGGCGACGACGGGCATGTGCTCGTTGGGCTCGTAGCCGCACGCCCAAGGGTCGGTCTTCTTAGCGGGGGCCTTGGTGCCGAGGCAGGATCTCAACACGAACGCGAGGCCGGTGAGGACCACGAGCGCGATGGCGATCGCGGGGGTGGAGGTGGCGGCACCGGAAATCTCGTTCACCAGAGACACGCCCGAGGTGGCTGTGACGGCAGAGCCGGCAAGCACGCTCTGGGCGACGTCGCCCAGAACCGGGGCGATGACGGGAGAGCCGATTCCCAGCACCACGCAGATGGCCGCGAGGAGCATCTGCGAGAACAACATCGGAGCCGGGGACTCCTTGGCGTTCGCGGCCTCCTGGGAACGAGGGCTGCTCGCGAACGAGACGCCGTAGGCCTTCACGAAGCACGTGACGGCCAGGGCACCGGTGATGGCGAGGGCGGCCGCGGAGGCGACGGCGAACACCATGACGACCGGGTCGGAGAGCGTCGAGATGTTGAACAGGGACTGGTAGGTGAACCACTCGGAAACGAAGCCGTTGAGCGGCGGGATAGCCGAGATGGCAAGGGCACCGATGAGGAAGCAGACGGCCGTGACCGGCATACGGCGGAACAGGCCGCCCATCTTCTCCATGTTGCGCGTACCCGTGGCATAGAGCAGGGAGCCCGCGCCGAGGAACAGCTCGCCCTTGAACATGGCGTGGTTGAGCGTGTGGTAGAGGGCGGCCATGAGCGCGATCGTCGCGATGACGTCGTTGCCCAGGGCGTGCGCCGTCATGGACGCGCCGACACCGAGCAAGATGATGCCGATGTTCTCGACGGAGTGGTAGGCCAGCAGGCGCTTAATGTCGTGCTCGTGGAGGGCGTAGACGACGCCCAGGACCGACGAGATGGATCCGAAGACCAGGACCATGAGGCCCCACCAGAGCTGGACGCCCGAACCCGCGAGCAGGTCGAGACCGACCTTGAGGATTCCCAGGATGCCGATCTTGATCATGCCGCCGGACATGAGGGCGGACACGTTGGACGGCGCCTCGGGGTGCGCCTGGGGCAGCCAGGAGTGCAGCGGGATGATACCGGCCTTTGCGCCGAATCCGAAGAACGCGAGGACGAAGCACGCGGAGGAGACGGCGGGTCCAAAGTCATGCGTACGGTAATCACTGAAGCTGAAGGAACCGCCCACGCCGTTGGTCATGAGCAGGAAACTCGCCATGATAAGGACAAAGCCCACGTGCGCGATGACGAAGTAGAGCCAACCGCCCCTAATGGAGTTCTTGTTCTCCTCGATAACGACAAGGAAGTAGCTCGTAAGGGACATGAGCTCAAAGGCGACCAGGAACCAGAACACGTTGTCGGCGGTGATGACGAGCATCATCGAGGCGACGAAGGTGTTCATGAAGAAACCGGCGCGCCCGACCTTGCCCGGGTACTCATCGAAGTAGGACAGACCGTAGATGAAGCCCGCAAAGGCGAGGATTGAGATGAGGACCACGATCAGGCCCGCAAGGCCGTTGAGCAAGAGCTCGAGACGGGCGAACGGGAAAAAGAAGACCGTGTTGAGGGACGAAACGTCGCCAAGCACGGCCTCGAGGCCCGCGATGAACGACAGCACCGCGGCGACGGCGCCGATAAGGCAGCCGGCGGTCTTGGCGGCGTTATCGGCCTTGATCAGCAGAACCGAGACGAGCGCACCGATGCACGAGACGGCAAGCGATGCGATAAACAGCGTCATGCTATCCATTGTTTACGCTCCCTTCTGCTTTCTCGGACAGGCCCTGGGCCACGGCGGTAACGTCGACGACCGGACCGTTTTCGATCGAGCGCAGGCGCTTGGCCTCGTCGAGCTCGCGATCGGCCGCGCCGCCCATGACGGTCAGTGCCTTGGTGGGGCACGCCGCCACACAATGCGGGCCGTCCGGATCGAAGGCGCACAGGTCGCACTTGACAGCACAGGTGTACTGGCCGGGAGCCCACGTCAGCAGGCTGCTCAGGGACTTAGGATACGAAGGCGTCGGGTCGCACATGCCTGCGACACCGGCGATAGACGTGCCATCGGGATGGATGGCTCCGAAGGGGCACGCGATGGCGCATAGCCTGCACCCGATGCACTCCTGCTCCTTGACGTGGATGCGATCGCCATCGTGCTCGATGGCATTCACCGGGCAAACCTCGGCGCAGGGGGCACCCTCGCAATGGTGGCAGGTAAGGGCGGCCGAAATACCGCCGGTCTTCACGAGCGCCAGGCGCGGCGTATCCTGAAGACCCTGCATCCGGTGTGCGTCGGCACAGGCGGACTGGCATGTTCCGCAGCCGATGCACCTCTCCGGGTTGATGTCGATGAAGCGGTTCATCCCCACTTCCTTTCAAAATAACGGGCCGGGCTCCCGAACGTACGGGACGCCCGGCCCAAAAAGCCAACGAGAACGGGACTACACGATTTGATTTACGTGTGCCTCGTCGTCGAACTTGGCGGCGCCGGGCTCAACGTCCTGAGGAGCGGCGGCGTCAACCAGAGCCTGCTTGAGCTCGGTGTACTGACGTTCCACCTCGCCCTCTGCCCAGACCTGGTCGGCAATGGCGTCGACCTGGCAGGCGGAGAACTTGTCCTCGGGCGTATGCGAGACCGGGTCGACCTTGTGCATGGTCAGCTCGTTGCACTTGCCGATCCACCACTGGTAGGTCATATAGACCGTGCCCTTGTTGATACGGTCGCTCACGTCGGCGCGGCTGTATACCTGGCCGCGGCGGCTGTGGATCGAGACGATGTCGCCGTTCTTGATGCCGCGCGCCTGGGCGTCCGCGGGATTCATACGGACAAAGCCGGGCTCGTCGGCGAGCAGCGCCAGCGTCTTGCAGTTGCCGGTCATCGAGCGGCAGCTGTAGTGGCCGACCTCGCGGACGGTGCACAGGATGAGCGGGTACTCATCGTCGGGAAGCTCGGAGGGCGCCTCCCAATCGTGCGCCATCAGGTTGGCGCGGCCGTCCTTGGTGGTGAACTTGCCGCCAGCGAACATGTCGGGCGTACCGTGGTCGTTCACATCGGTGCTCTTGACGGGCCACTGGGCGTAGCCGCCCTCGGGAGCCATCTTCTCGTAGGTCGCGCCCACAAAGTTGGGGCACAGGCTAATGCACTCGTTCCAGATCTGCTCGGTGTTGTCATAGTGCATGGGATAGCCCATGCGCGTGGACAGGTCCGCGAAGATCTCCCAGTCGTGACGGCACTCGCCCTTGGGCGGAACGGCCGCGTCAAAGTGCTGGAAGCTACGGTCAGATGCGGTAAAGACACCCTCGTGCTCGCCCCAAGAGGTGGCAGGCAGGATGACGTCGGCGAGCATGGTCGTCTGCGTCATAAAGATGTCCTGGCAGATGAACAGATCCAGCTCGGAGAGCGTCTTGCGCATTCCGGCCGAATCGGGCTCGGTCTGGACCGGGTCCTCGCCGTAGTTGTAGAAGCAGTGCACCTTGCCCTCGTCGACCAGGTGACCCAGGTCGGTGAGCTTGTAGCCCTCCTCGAGCGGGAGCTTTTCCTCGGGCACGCCCCAAGCCTTGGCAAACTTGGCACGCACTGCCGGGTCGGTGACCTTTTGGTAGCCAGGGTACAGGTTGGGCAGCATGCCCATATCGCAGGAGCCCTGGACGTTGTTCTGACCACGCACGGGCGCGAGGCCGGAATTGGGTTTGCCGATCTGGCCGGCAACGCAGGCGATGGAGGCGATGGTGTGCACCGTCTTCAGGTTCTGCTTCTGCTGGCATACGCCCATACCCCAGCCAATGATGGCAGAGGGCTTCGCCGTGGCGTACATCTCGGCAGCTTGGTGGATCAACGCGGGCTCGACACCCGTGATGTCCTGTACGGATTCGGGAGTGTAGTTCTTGATGGTCTCCCACCACTCGTCAAAGCCGTTCGTGTGCTCGGCGACGAATTCCTTGTCGTAGAGGCCATCGTTGACCAAGCAGTTTGCAAAGGCGTTAAGGAACGCGACGTTGCAACCGTTCTTGATCGGAAGGTAGAGATCGGCGATACGCGCGGTTTCGATATGGCGCGGGTCGGCGACGATGATCTTGCAACCCTTTTCTTTGGCTCGCACGATACGCCTTGCGACGATGGGGTGCGAATCGGCAGGGTTATAGCCGAAGAGGAAAATGCAGCCCGCATCCTCCATACCGGGGATGGAGCATGACATGCAACCTGAACCAACCGTGTCCATCAGACCGAGGACAGTAGGGCCGTGTCAAGTACGGGCGCAGTTGTCCACGCTGTGGGTGCCGATGCACGCACGCGTAAACTTCTGCATGACGTAGTTCGCCTCATTGCCGCCGCCTCGCGAAGAGCCGGTGGTCATGACAGCGTTAGGACCATATTCATCAATTATGGCCTGCATCTTAGATGCGGTGAAATCCAGTGCCTCGTCCCAGCTTACGCGCTCAAGATCCGCGCCCTTAGTGCGGCGGATCATCGGGTGCAGTACGCGAGGAGTCAAGATCTTGGTGTCGTTGATGAAGTCGTAGCCGCTCATGCCCTTAAGGCACAGCTCGCTCTGGTTGGTGATGCCGTTGAGCGGTTCGGTGCCCACGACCTGGCCGTTTTGGACCAGGAGGTTAAACTGGCAACCGGCGCCGCAGTACGGGCAGATCACTTTATGCTTCTCCATGACACCCTCCTTCCTTTTTCTGCTACCGAATGCTCGGTACTTATTTGACAATCATTGGGCCTGTATGGCCGCCCGCTTACGCCTCGTTTTCGATGGTGGCGCGGGCACGCTCGGCAGTCAGTTCTGCCAGGCGCTCCTCGTCAACCAGGGTGAGGCCCTTGGTCGGGCACGCCTCGGCACACGCCGGACCGCCGGGACGGTCCACGCACAGGTCGCACTTGAGCACGAAGCTCTTGGTCTGCGAACCCACGCGAACGTCGCCCATCAAGACCGGAACCTGCGTGGTCGCCACGCTCACGGCGCCAAAGGGGCAGGCCATGACGCAGCTCTTGCAGCCGATGCAGTTGTCCTCGTTGACGCCGATACGATGGTTCTTTGGATCAAAGAACAAGGCGCCCGTAGGACAGGCCTTCGCGCACGGGGCATCCTCGCAGTGATGGCAAGCCACCGGTGCGGAGATCTCGTACGTACGCGTCACGCGCAGGCGCGGCGCGGCGATGTTGCCGGGGATGTCGTGCGCCTCGATGCACGCCGCCATACAGGTTTGGCACCCAATGCAGCGTGAGGAATCGGCTACGACTCGTTTATTGCCCATGTTGTTCACTCCCTCCTGAATCCCATGCCGGAGAGACCCTGTCGACGTTGCCCCGGACCGCCCGTGGTCCGGCATCGGCGTATCGAGTGCATGCGGCGAAACAGGCACTTCGATAGAATTCCTCCAACGATATACAGGTTAAATATACGCAGTTGCAGGGGGCAAACTTGAGCATAGGCCCTGCAATACGGGTGTATTGCAGGGGTTTTGGCAGGTTGGAATTATTCTCTAGAAGCTATAAAGGTGAGTGTATTACATGCGTACATCCAAGGGAGATTTCACGCTCGTTTCTGAAGGATGTAGTACGTTTGTAATATCGTTTACACTCATTTACTCTAGTGCAATAAAGTAGTGGTTGTAAGATTGGCTATTATTAGCCGATGTTGTATTTGACTATTCAAATTGCACGCTCATTAAGGGAGGCCAGTGATGTCATCGACTCAAAAACGAGCCATCCTGCAGGTGCGCATTCGCGAGGAAGACAAGCAGCATGCCGAGCGTCTCTACGACGCCATGGGCACATCGCTCGCCGAGGCTGTCCGTCTATTTGTCGCGCAGAGTATTTTGATGCGCAAGCTCCCCTTTCAGCCGGTCGCCGTGCGCTCCAAGGACGGCACGGCCGCCTATGGACTGCTCAAAGCATATGGTGACCCCAATCGCCGCGCCGAGGAGCGCAATGCCTGGATTGAGTACCTTGCCACGGAAAGCGACGATTCGATTTTGGGTCCCGAGGAAGTAGATATCCATGAGTAGCACCATCATCGACGAGACCGTCATCCTGCGCTACCTGCTTGACGACGACGAAGTTCTGTCCCCGCGCGCCGCCAAGGTCATCGCCACGCGCACCGCTCGTGTCTACCCCGAAATCATCACGCGCGTCGTGGTCACGCTGCGCGACGTCTATAAGGTTCCCCGCGTTGAGATTGCCGCGGCCATGAAAAGGCTGCTCGATGACGTCATGGTTGACGAACCCACCGTTGTCGCCCTTGCCGTCAAACTCTTTGGCAAGACCCATATGGACTTTACCGACTGCCTCCTCGCAGCCCGAACCGCCATCTACAACGATGATGTCGTGAGCTTTGGCAAGCCCATCATCCAAGGCATGATCGATTACCGCCACAAGCGCCAAACCGCAGCCGAAGCCCGCGACCGCGCCGCCGAAGCCCACAGCCGAAGCACCGACTCCACCATCGACAAGCTCCGTCACCGCCCCCGCAGCTAACCCCATCCCCTCCTAAGTTGCGGTGAAATAGTTCCTGGATTTAGGCTTATTCGAGCTTTTCAAGAACTATTTCACCGCAACTTTCTGTAAGGGTGGTTTTTAGTGCCGCCGAGGGGCACTAATCAACCGTTTGCCGATATGTTTGGCTCCGACTCATGACTCTGACCTGCCCCGTCAAGCTTTTGGTCAGTTCATGGCAAGGTCTGGCGGACCAAATATGGGATAGCGTAGTGCCATTCACTCCCCCTCGAGACCATGGGGTCGAAAATGAGTCATGATAAACGCTGTTCCAAATCGCAAGCAGAGCTATTCTTCCGGTTATTCGAGGCCCATCATGGCGGGCATCTGTTTGTAGCTACCAAAAAATGGGATGAACGCTGTGCCTACGCGCTCATGCAAAAAGAGATGATTATTCGACTCTACAACCATGTCTACGCTGATCCCGCGTATTGGAATGACCTCGGCGTCGAAGATCGCATCTTTCAATTAGCATCCGCTATTGCGGTCGTTGAACCGGATGCCGTGTTTTGTGGGGCAACGGCGGCACTGCTCTATGGCGTCGGTTCTGCATATTCCCTTCTCGACAAGGTGCAAGTGCTGCTGCCGCGTTCCACCAGACGCGATATGTACGAATTCGTTGAATACCGACGCTGGCGGGCGGGCAACGTATGGCAGCTCGGCCCGTTTACGTTAACGGATCCATATCGCACGGTGGTCGACATCGCCCGAACGAGCGCTTTTCGATATGCACTAGGCTATGTCGACGGGCTGGCTCGTGAGTACGGTGTCGAGCGTGAAGAATTGCGTGCATATGCACAAGCGAACTGCCGCGGACTGCACGGCATTGCGCGCGCATTTAACGTTTTTGAACACATGGATGGC
>NZ_JBCOTQ010000030.1:0-27469 GCF_040920445.1 Collinsella aerofaciens
CCTGGGGTCCCTCATATACGGCCCTCCCGTCTCCTGCGCCCCTCCCGGAACTGTCCACATCAGTGTAGCCAATCCACATCCCGCTCCTCGCGCGACGGAGGCCGCCACTACGGGCTCGGCCTCCACGCCGCCTCCGAGGCCGCGAGCGCCCACGGGGGCTCCGTCTCGCTCGCCAACAGCCCCTCGGGCGGCGCGGTGGCCACCATCGCGGTCCCCCTGTGCGGGGCCTGACGAATCAGGCCCTCACACCGGCGTGGCTCGCAACCAAACGCTTCCCGGATAATAATGCCCGTTGCAGGGATCGCCCTGGCTAGTCGCCGCCCATGTGCATGAGCATGTCGGCGACGCGAGTCGCCATCTCGTCCGCCGCTACACGGATGTTGGCGACCCAGGACGCAAGGCCGACCTGATCGGATGCCTCCGCCTCAAGCACGTCGCAAATGACGGCGGCGACCGCCCCGGGAGCCGCCCGCGGCCGGGCACGCGAGGGAGCCTCGAGACGAGAGGAGCTCGAGGACGACCATGACCAAGAGCATTAGCAGGAGCCAGGTGAGGCTCATCGCATCGACCAACGCGATATTCGGCGCCGACGAGGCGTGCGCGATGCTGCGCATAAGCCGCGACGCAATGTACCGGCTCGCCCCCCTTTGCACTCACCGCCAGCACATGCTATAAGGTTGTTGGTGGCCCATTGAGCTACCTCCAAGTGCCGGGGGAGTCCCCCGGCTATTTTTTTATCCATTCCATTAGGAGTCCCCATTAGCCTAGGAGCTCAGCATCTTCGTCGACGAGAGCGGCGACCGCGGCGGCAAAGCGCGCTACTACTTGCTCACACTCGTCTTTCACGACCAGGCAGACAGCATCGCCGAGGCGGTCACGAGCTATGAGGCCAAGCTTGCCAGGGCCGATCTCCCCAACATTCCGTTTCACTCCGAGCCTCTCATGAACGGGCACAAGGATTATGAGTTTCTTAACATCGAGCAGCGCAAGGTGATGCTCGTCTACTTCTCCTCGTTCGTCCGCAAACTTCCCATTTCCTATATCACGTTCGTCTACCGCCGCAGCCAGTTCGAAGACCCGGCAAGGCTAATGGAGCGCATGGGGCGCGACATCTCCTCCGCCATGATTGAACACCTAGGCTTCTTTCGATCCTTCGACGATGTGAAGGTCTATTACGACAACGGTCAGGATATTGTCAAGCAGGCGCTCGACCGCTCGGTGGGCAAGGTTCTCTCAAAAGGGGTCGTCCGACGCCGCAAGACCTCGATGACCGACTACCGCCTCGAGCAAGTGGCGGATTACCTCTGCACTATCGAACTTGCCTTGGTCAAGTACGAGGCCAAGGAGAACGGTGAAACGTACAACAAGTTCTTCGGAGGTATAGGTTCTTTCAAGAGGAACTGGTTCAAGCAAGCCCGCAGCAAGCGGATATAGGTGGTTCCGCAGTCTCGCAGGGAGCGGTCGTCTCTCCTCCGGCCAGGGCCCCAAGCGACACGCTTCGAGCAGCGATAGCGAAACGCAAGCAACGGCGTCGCGGGCGCCTCGTGCGCCATAGTGTCCATGTGGTCATCTCCTATCGTCTCAGCGTGGTAGCTGAAGATTCTAGGCGCTGGCCACACCCCTTTTCCGGGGCGCCAACACCAACGTTTAGCACACAAGGAGTTTGACGAGATGGCTCAGCGAGTATTGAATCTATCCGCCCAGGCAGCCATGTCGAATAGCTCCAGATTGGGGTAACTGACCGTTTCGCCCGTTTCTTTAAGACAGGCCTCCGCGGCGTTGCACAGCGAGCTCGCGAGCGACGCCGCATCAACGCGGAACGTCACGCTCTTAGTCGCACGCATCCCGCTCTTGGGCGACGGCCAGGAAGAGCAGAGGGCGTTGCACCCGTGGAGGACAAGCTCGAACTTGTAGTCGTAGTCGAAGCTCTCGTCTTTCTCGGGAGCATCGACCGACACATCGTAGTCGCCTGAATGCAACAGGGAGCACCGGAGCTTCCAGCACATCTTCCCATTAAAGATTTGACCTGGAATCGTTTCACCTTCGTTCGAGGGGTCTCCCGAAAACAGGAAGTCGTTTGCCGCCCAGTCATCAAACCACTTCACATACTGCCGCCCCGCCGCTCTCTTCCCGTTATGAAGGACGAGATTGGGATAAAGAAGCTGCCCCATGGCGTCGGGAATGGTAAGGGAAGACATAAGGGCTGGGATAAGGCAGTCTTTCTCAACCGCATTTCTAATCGATTCGACGAGTAGCTTCATTTCGATGCCTCAAAAAGTCTATGCGGTCTTATGCGAAGAAACGGCCGATCGGCCATGAGCCGAGCGTCGTTCGTGCCTCTTCGTCAAGTGACGCTCTGAGCGCAGAGGCCATGTCCGAGTCTCCGCGCAAGGCTGCTGCGCATGCTTTCGACAGCGCACTATCTGAATTCAGCTGGATTGCCATTAACTCAGATTTCTCCTCGCTAGTAAGATCTCGCTTTCGAGCGGCAATTTGATATCGATTTATCAGGGTTGCCTCTCGATCCGCAAAAGCTTCCAGGGCGTCTACGGTCATCTCGCAGCATTTCAGCAACTCTTCCTTACAGCACGCATCTTGATCGTAGGCTGATAGCATTTCAAGCATCTTGTCGTTGACGTAGGCAGAGCTAACTTCGGTGACTGGATACTGCTTCAACGTAGCGGCAAACACCTCGGCATCGATATTGGCAAGCCTCATATAGTCCTGCATCGTTTGGACGAACAGAGGCGCGACGACTACGGGGGCATCCCCCTCGCCCCGGAAGAACACCGAGACCGTCAGGTCATCCAGTCGAAGCCCATCGACCATTCGGTACATATCTTCAGATACTTGGTAAAACACGAGCTTAATCGGATGGTTCCCCAGATTGATATATCCGAATCCGTTTTGCCGATCCTTGTAGTGGAGGGGTGCGTTCTCAACCAATCCCTTGTAAATTGTCTCGATGTTTCTTAAATCCTGAGTGGTCAACGCACTGATGTCGAGCTCTGGCTTGTAATGAAGAGCGTCGACAACCCGCTTGATAATCTCCAGCGACTGCAATCGACTCTCAAGGGCGTCGAGGTCGCCTCCGCTCAACTTGCACCCGCGAGCAAAGCCGCTTCCGTCTATGGAAAGCGTACCGGTTTGCATCAATGCGCGCATGAGGGCCAACTCTTCCATGCGCTCGGCAAGAGTTCCGGTCTCGCTGAGGGTGATTGTGTTGGTGGAGAGGCATATGTCGAAACCCCTGAAGAAAACGTGCTCGCCATTCTCATTTTCTCCGGCCATGACCACCGCATTTAGGGAAACATCACCAGAGCTGACGTCATGCCGAGACCCAATCGCGACGCCAACTATGTTTTCAAGCTTATTCAAGGGATACAGCTCTCCCCAGGGGCTCTTCCCGTAGATATACAGCCCGTTCCTGTATGGAGCCAAGCTTGCGGGCGACTCGCCCTCGAGCAGCTCGATTCCAAACTCGCACTCATCAAAGCAAAGGCCGGCATCCTTAAATTCCTCGATTGTCTTGGGGGCGATGCCAACGACTGCTCGCTGCTTTGCTCTGTCCTTGACCGCCCTTCTGACAAGCCGCGTCAATTCCGCCGCGTCTGACGGAAGCCGGTCGAAACGCAAAGAGATGCGCTCTTGTTGCTCCGGAATATCGGCCAGAATCTTCTTTAGGTCATAGGGAAGCAAAAGTCTGTAGAAAACCTCCGCTGAACGAGCCTCGCTCCCACAGTAGACGTAAAAATAGATGCAGCCTCCAGCAATGTTGAGATAGTGCTTGAGGTCTGAAACTCGAACTTGCCGCTTAGGTCGGTCCGATTTTCTTTTCGAAGTGGTCCCCTTGACCTGAAGCGGCAACTGGCCTTCAACGGTCTCAATCGTGAAGGAAGAAGACGAGTAGACTTGCAGGTGCCCGTCGGTGCATTCGGTCTTGTCGTTCTCATCTATATACGCATAGACGCAAGCGACATCGCCGAGAGCCTGCTTGACAGCATTGACCGCGTTCTGCTCGATTTTGCGATTGTCCAAGCTTCTCCTTACTGTTTTAGATCGTCAGCAAACCGATGTCAGGCATGTTTCTCACTTGACCTAACTGCCTCGCGATGAATCGCATGGCCCTAGAGGAAAAAGTCCCTCGCGCTCACGATGCGGATGCCGTCGATATCCGTGTCGTAGGAACCCTGCCTCACGACCACGATCTTCTCGTGGTTGTCTCGTATCGACTTCAGAGGGGCGATCTCTCGCTCCCTGGTCTCGCTTGCGAACATCTCGTCAGTCGCCTGCACGTAGAGCACGCGCCCGTCCTTCGTCGCAACGAAGTCGACTTCCTTGCCATAGAGCTTGCCCACATGCACGCTCCATCCTTCGTAGAGCAGCTGGAGATACACGGCGTTCTCGAACAGGCGGCCAGTATCCGTGACCCTATAGCCGGCCATCCAGGTCCTGAAGCCGGTGTCGACGATGTACTCCTTTGGGTTCGTCTTGAGGAGCGCCTTGCCGTGCAAATCGTAACGCGTGGCACGATAGAACAGGAAGGCCTCCTCAAGCGCACCCACATACGAGGAAACGGTCTTGTTCGTGGTCTTCGGCCCCGCAGAAGTTAAACGCGCCGGCGATTCGACTCGACGAGCACTCGTTGCCGATGTTGTCCGCCAGGAATTCGGCCACATGGCGCAGCAGGGAAGGGTCAGTCACCGCACTTTTGCCCTTCCCGCGCTCACGGTTGACAATATCACGCACGGCGATGGCTTCGTAGACGCCGGACATGTACGCCGAGTGCTGCGCCTGGGTCGTCGAGAGGGATGCGATGGCTGGCATGCCCCCGTACTCAAGGTAACGAGTAAGCATGTCGTCGAAGAGAACGGGATCCCCCTCGGGAGTGAGAGCCACCGAAGTTCCCGATACGAACTCGATTCCGCAGAAGTCGGCGAACTCGGAGAAGGACAGGGGCAGCATCTTTACCTCTACGTAGCGCCCGGAGAGATAGGTGGCCAGCTCGCTCGAGAGAAGATACGCATTCGAGCCCGTGAGGTAGATGTCGCAATCGAAGTCGACCCTCATTGCGTTGACCGCATCCTGCCAGCCATCGATTCTCTGGGGCTCGTCTATGAAAACGTAGGTGCGACCCTTGTCCGACAGGCGCCCGCGAACGTAATCATAAAGCTGGTCCTCCGTCTTGATGCCCGTACCCTTGCTTTCCAGGTTGACGCTCACAAAGCCGCGGCCAGCGACTCCTTCAGACTCGATGGCCATCCTAATTAGATCGAGAAGGCTCGACTTGCCGCACCTGCGCACGCCCGTGATCACCTTGATGAGGTCGGTGTCACGGAAGAGCATCGCCTCCTCGAGGTATCTATCGCGGTTCCTGAGTCTGCCACCCTTCAAAAGCTGCTCCTAAAACTCGAATCTGGTTACACTTTTAGGAGTATCGTAACTCCACGCCACAAGATGAGCAAAGAGCGCACCTCGAGACGGATCGACCAAGGGGATTACGCACCTGCCGGGAGGCAGGGCAGCTTGCTCGATCGACGCGGACTACCAATTGATAAACCCCAAAAGCCGGACCGCACGGCGGCGCTCGTTTCGCTAAATCGGCTTGATGGGATGGCGAATCACGGTCTTGAGCTTCTCCGGCGCGTACTTGCGCGGGTCGGAGAGGTAAATCTCGTGACAGAGGCGGGATTCGGAGAAGTCAGGCGCATATCCCCGTTCCGCCGCAAATGCGCGCATGGCGCCTATGATCGTCAGCTCGTCATCGTAAGGCCCGTATAGCAATGGGCGCGGATTCGGAAGATGCCGCGCCCATTGGCAAACACTATAGCATAGAATCGAACGTCTGTTCTATTCCCACTCGATCGTCGCAGGCGGCTTGGACGTGATGTCGTAGCACACGCGGTTGGCGCCGGGGACCTCGGCAACGATGCGGCCGGAAATGCGGGCCAGCACGTCGTAGGGCAGCTTGGCCCAGTCGGCGGTCATAGCATCGCTGGACTCGACGGCACGCAGGATGATCGGGCGCTGGTAGGTGCGCTCGTCGCCCATAACGCCAACGGACTTGATGTCAGGCAGGACCGCGAAATACTGCCAGCAGCTGTGCTCGGAGTTGCGCTCGCCGGTCTGCTCAAACAGACGCTGGTTGTAGGCGTCGAGCTCCTCGCGCACGATGGCATCGGCGTTCTTGAGAATCTCGAGCTTCTCCTTGTCGACCGCGCCGATGATGCGGATGGCCAGGCCCGGGCCCGGGAAGGGCTGACGGAACACGATGTGACCCGGCAGGCCCAGCGCCAGACCAAGCGCGCGGACCTCGTCCTTAAAGAAGTGGTCGAGCGGCTCAATGAGGTCGAAGTGCACGCCCTCGGGGAACGGGATCAGGTTGTGATGGCTCTTGATAGTGGCCGTCTTGCCGCCCGTCTTGCGAGCGCCGGACTCGATGATGTCGGGGTAGATAGTGCCCTGAGCCAGGTACTTGACCGGCTTGCCGTCGGTCTCGAGCTGCTGCGCCACGGCGAAGAACTCTTTCCAGAACTGCGTACCGATGATACGGCGCTTCTCCTCGGGCTCGGTCACGCCGGCCAGAAGCTCGGCGTAGCGGTCCTCGGCATGAACGTGGATAAAGTCGACGTCAAACTGCTTGGTGAAGACCTCCTCCACCTGCTCGGGCTCACCCTTGCGCAGCAGACCGTGGTTGATGAACACGCAGGTCATCTGCTTGCCCACGGCACGGGCACCCAGCGCAGCCACGACGGAGGAGTCGACGCCGCCGGACAGGGCCAGAATTACGCGGTCGTCGCCGACCTTCTCGCGGAACTCGGCCGTCATGGTCTCGACCAGGTTGTCCATGCTCCAGTTGGGCTCCAAGCCGCAGATCTCAAACAGGAAGTTGCTCAGCAGCTGCTGACCGTACTCGGAGTGCTTGACCTCGGGGTGGAACTGCGTGGTGAAGATTTTGCGCTCGACGCACTCCATGGCAGCAACCGGGCACACGTCGGTGCTGGCGGTAACGGTAAAGCCCTCGGGCACCTCGGACACGGCGTCGCGGTGGCTCATCCAAACGGTCTGCTCCATGGGCGTGGAGTTAAAAAGCTTGGCGCCGGCCGTGCGCGTGATGGTGGCGCGGCCATACTCGCCCACCTCGGAGTGGCCGACCTTGCCGCCGAGCGTCACGGCCGTGATCTGATGGCCGTAGCAAAAGCCCAGGACGGGAAGGCCCAGGTCAAAGATGGCGGGATCGATAGACGGAGCGTCCTCGGCATACACGGAAGCCGGGCCGCCAGAAAGGATGAGCGCAGAGGCGTTCATCTCGCGAATCTCGTCGGCCAAGATGTCGCAGGGGACGATCTCGGAATACACGTTGAGGTCGCGGACGCGACGGGCAATGAGCTGACCGTACTGCGCACCAAAGTCGAGTACGAGGACCTTTGCGGAAGCCTTTTGATCCATGGTTCCCCCTCTTGTTGGCGGGGAGCCGGTGCCCACCCGCGCGAATAAACGAAAATTGCTTTCATAGTGTACACGTTATATGGGGTTTCTCGTCCCTCGCAGCCATCAGCGCACGGCAAACGCACGACCTGGGCCCCTATTTGACGGCAATTGAAGTGTTACCAGACGTTACAGATGATGTAATACGTTTGAACATTGAACGCTCTGTGCCACAATACTGCCGAACGACTCCGCCTCTGCGGCGGCAAATACGATAGGAATACCAGCATGAAGCGCATCCTTCTCATCGCCACGGGCGGCACCATCGCATCGACCGAGGACGGCAACGGCCTCTCCCCCGCCCTGACCGGTGAGGAGCTCGCCCAGAGTGTCCCCGAGATCTCGGGTCTCTGCGAGCTCGACGTGGTGCAGCCCATGAACATCGACAGCACCAACATGCGCCCGAGCGACTGGATGCGTATCCGCGACGTCATTGTCGAGGGTTATGCCGACCACGACGGCTTCGTGATTCTGCACGGCACTGACACCATGAGCTACACCGCAGCAGCGCTTTCCTACCTGATTCAGGACAGCCCCAAGCCCATCGTGCTCACCGGCTCGCAAAAGCCCATGGGCAATCCCTTTACCGACGCCAAGCTCAACCTGTACCAGAGCCTGCTCTATGCACTCGACGAGCATTCGCACGATGTGTCGATTGTGTTTGGCGGCGTCGCCATTGCCGGTACGCGCGCCCGCAAGCAGCGCACCATGAGCTTCAACGCATTCATTAGCGTCAACTATCCGCCCATTGCCTACATCCGCAATGACCGTATCGTGCGCAACGGGCTTCACGGCACGCATCAGGACGAAAACCCGGTGCATTTCTACGACAGCATCGACCCGCGCGTATTTGTACTCAAGCTTACGCCCGGCGTAAACCCGGGCATCCTCGACGCCCTAGCCGATAGCTACGATGCTGTAATCCTTGAGACCTTTGGCATTGGCGGTATCCCCGAGTTTGGTGAGTCGGGCGAGTCGTTCCAGGAGGCGATTTTCCGCTGGGTCGATTCGGGTCGCACCGTCGTCATGACCACACAGGTCCCCGAAGAGGGCCTCGATCTGGGCGTTTATGAGGTCGGCCGCGCTTACGCCGATCATCCGGGCATCCTGCGCGGCGATGACATGACCACCGAGACGCTCGTGGCCAAGACCATGTGGGCACTCGGCCAGTCACGCGATGCCGCCGAGATCCAGCGCCTGTTCTACAGCCAAGTCAACCACGACCGCATCCCGATGGCGTAATCCCAAGGGCAGATCTACGTATCGCAGCCTCAAACGGCAGGTGGTCCCCCTCGGGCCGTGCAAAAAACGGAGTATTCTGCAATTTCCCCGACGGAGACATCAAATCAACTGCTTATTTGGCGGGCTTTTAGTGTGAAAAGGCCGTCTTGTAAATAGTTATTCCTCGTTTTTTATTAAGTGTGTGGATTAACTAGTGCCAAAAACGCAATGCAACCCATTCGAACTGCCGTCTACGGATGAACAGCTGCTGAATACTCGCGATTTTGCACATCGCAGCCGGGGGGACCTGCCCAAAGGGCGCCAAATAGCATCGAAAACGTCCTATTCGATGCCTTCGAGAAGCTCTGACACCGTCAGGCCGAGTGCGGGCGCAATCTTAAATAGAACCCTGAGCGTGAAATTTGCCGTTCCGTCTTCGATTCTGTCGAGATAGGGGCGGCTGATTCCTGCTGCCACACAAAAATCGACCTTGGAGATACCAAGGTCCCTGCGCGTCTCTTCGACCCGCCTGCCAAGAATCTGTTTCGCACGTTCGTCCATGCAGCCGAGTTTGAAATGGAGCCGAACAAAAACGTAAACTATAGTTTACGTTTTAACGAATACACAGGAGTTTTCTATGTCGGGTTCTTCGATTTACGTACGGCGCACAGACTGCCGCCGGCGCGCCACGCCGATTGCTCTTGTCGTTATCGAGGCCGACCAGCTTACGCCCGACGAACGCACGGCCCTTGCGCTACTGACGAGCCGTGTCGCCACGGCGCTGCTTTCCAATCCAAAGCAAGGCGACCTCGCACGTCTATGCCAAGAGCGCGGCCGCACGCTCGACCAGACCGCTGTTATCGCCACCACCCCGCAAGGACTCCCCCTGCTCCTAGAAGCCACCGTCGCCCTAACCTTGCGCGGCGCGGGATACGAAAACGAGGCCGCCGCCGATGTGGTCTTTCAACCACGATCGAGCGGCGGCCTCGCAGCAGCCATCGAATATGCTTGTAGGCTCGTTGCCTAAAGGAACAAGCTAGAATCCCAGTCCAAAGCCCGTGCCAGTAATTGCCGAATACATAAAGTAGACGTTAATCACATTAAGGAACACGCCCGTGATGCAGCCGTTGCGCAGATAACGCTCACACGTTAGTCGCGCCATCACGGCAGAGTCGTCGTTGTTCTTAGCCTGACGACCGGCGGTAAAGTACGTCGCCACGCCGAGCAGCAGGTTGAGCACCGGCAGTGCCAGCAGCTCGCAGCTCTTACCCCAGCGCGTCACCTCGCCGGCTGCGTTAAACTTCGTTGCCA
Organism: Collinsella aerofaciens; assembly: GCF_040920445.1. Classification (GTDB taxonomy): domain Bacteria; phylum Actinomycetota; class Coriobacteriia; order Coriobacteriales; family Coriobacteriaceae; genus Collinsella; species Collinsella aerofaciens_BH. The sequence goes on from NZ_JBCOTQ010000030.1 coordinate 10,021, forward strand.
CCTCGGGGCCAATGTTGGGGATAACACACGCTGCAACCACCAGCGGAATCACCGCAAGTACGAGCAGCGCGATGCCCATGTAGCCGGCTTTTTTGCCATATTTAAACATATGCGTCGTCCTTACACGTTAAAGCGGAAGTGCACGACGTCGCCATCGGCCATGACATAGTCCTTGCCCTCAATACGCAGCTTGCCGGCGGCCTTGGCGCCCTGCTCGCCGCCGAGCTCGATGTAGTCGTCGTAGCCAATGACCTCGGCCTTAATAAAGCCGCGCTCAAAGTCGGTGTGGATGACGCCGGCGGCCTGCGGGGCGGTCGCGCCCTGACGAACCGTCCAGGCCTTGACCTCCATCTCGCCGGCCGTAAAGAACGACTGCAGACCGAGCAGCTTATAGGCCGCCTGCGCGAGCACGTCCAGGCCGGGCTGCTCCAGGCCCAGGCTCTCCAGGTAGTCGGCGGCGTCCTCGGGATCGAGCTCGGAAAGCTCTGCCTCGATCTTGGCGCAGATGGGCAGCGGCTTGACACCATCGATGGACGCCAGATCGTCGTTGAGCATGTCCTCGTCCACGTTGGCCACATACAGGATGGGCTTCATGGTGAGCAGGAACAGGCCCTTGGCAGCGGCGCGCTCCTCGTCGGTCATCTCCATGGACGCGGCGCGCTTGCCCTCGTTGAGCCAGGCAAGCAGGCGCTTGGCCACCTCGAACTTAGGCATGAGCTCCTTGTCGCGCTTGGCCTCCTTCTCGAGCTTGGGCAGTTGCTTCTCGAGCGTGCCCATGTCGGCCAGGATGAGCTCGGTCATGATGGTGTCGGCGTCACCGGCGGGGTCGACGAACTCGCCCGTGCGGCCCACCTCACGCATAACGTTGGGGTCCTTAAAGTAGCGCACGACCTCACAGATGGCATCGGTCTCGCGAATGTTGGCCAAGAACTGGTTGCCCAGGCCCTCGCCCTCGTTGGCACCCTTCACCAGGCCAGCGATGTCGACGAACTCGACCGTAGCCGGCACAATACGGCCGGGGTTAACGATGTCGGCGAGCTTTTGCAGGCGGCTATCGGGCACATCGACGATACCCACGTTGGGGTCAATCGTGGCGAACGGGTAGTTGGCGGCAAGGCCGGTCTTTTTGGTAAGCGCGGTGAACAACGTCGACTTGCCCACGTTGGGCAGGCCCACGATACCGATGGAAAGGGACACGACAGCTCCTTTTGGTACAGGTACTTCAAACCGTATAAGTATAGCGCCGCCGCAGCATCCGGGCGAATCCGGACACCGCGGCGGCGCAAATGAAGCAGAGATGCGTGAGAGTTCTAGACAGTAGTTCTTACTTAAGCTCGGGCCAGAAATCCTTGTTGGCCTCGATGAGCTCGTCCAGGATCTGCTTAGCAACGCTCGCCGAGGGAATGGTCTTGGAGAGCGTGAGTGCCTGCCAGAGCTTCTGGTAGCTGCCCTCGACCCAAGCCTGGACAACGAGCTTCTCGACGGAAACCTGCTGCTCCATCAGGCCCTTCTGGAACTGCGGGATCGGGCCCTGGCAAATCTTCTCAAAGCCGTTGGAACCGACGATGCAAGGCACCTCGACCATGGCCGTCGGGTCGAAGTTGGGCACAGCACCATCGTTGGGGACGATCAGCAGGAAGCGCTCGAGCGTGTTCTCGGCCAGCGCGCAGGCAAGGTCGACGATGTAGTTGGCGTGTACGTCGGGCTCAAAGCCGCCGTCCTTGGCAGTACCCTTGGCGATGATGTCGCGGCAAGCGCCAAAGACCTTCTTCTCGCGGCCGTCCATAACCTCATTGGCGCGAGTGTAGTTGGGGTCAGACGTCTCGACGACATAGTCCGGGTACAGGTAGTACTTGAGGTAGGTATTGGGAATCGTCTCGGGATCGACAGCATAGACATCTTTGGCCTTGCCGAAGGTGTGAATCCAGCTCTCCTCGACATGCTGCTCCTTACCGGCCTCGTGCTCGATGCCGTCCAGGTAGCCGTTCTTAGCCATGTGCTCCTTAATCTGCGGCATGAGGTCGTTGCCGTCCTTGTCGTAGATCTTGCTCCACCAACCAAAGTGGTTGAGGCCGTAGTAGCTATACTGCAGCTCGCGACGATCCTTGATGCCGCACATACGGCTCATCTTATCCATGAGGTCGATCGGCATGTCGCAGATGTTGATGATGCGGCTGTTGGGGCGCAGCACGCGGCAGGCCTCGGCAACGATGGCCGCGGGGTTGGAGTAGTTGAGCATCCAGGCGTTGGGGCTGTACTTCTCCATGTAGTCGAGGATCTCGATGACACCACCGATGGAGCGCATGCCGTAGGCGATACCGCCGGCACCGCAGGTCTCTTGGCCAACGCAGCCGTACTTGAGAGGAATCTTCTCGTCGAGCTCACGCATGGCGTACAGGCCGACGCGGATGTGGGCAAGCACGAAGTCGGTCCCGGTGAATGCGGTCTCGGGGTCGGTGGTGTAGCTAAACTCAACCTCGGGAGCGTTCTCGTGGAAGTAGATCTCGCAGGCCTTTGCCACGATCTCCTGGCGCTCGGCGTTGTTGTCGTAGAAGGTCACCTTGTTGACCGGGAAGCGGTCGCGCTCCTCGAGCAGCATCAGGGCGATGCCCGGGGTGAAGGTAGAGCCACCGCCGGCAATGGTCACGGCATAGTTTTTCTTGGACATGATGTCCTCCTCATTCTGGCCGCTTGCTCAATCCATCCCCGTACGCGGCCTGCACGGTTTGGAACTGTTACCTAGAAGTGGAGTTTTTTATCTCCAGAATCGGCTTTGCGGTGCATACCGGCTCTACAAGGCCGATTGTTTCGATGGACGATGGTTTACAGAAGACTCTCGAACTTCAGAAGACTCTCGAACTTCTCGCGAACCTGCGGGACGGTAAGGCCGATGATGACCTGGATTGACTGACCTTGGACCACCAAGCCATGCGTACCGATCGCCTTGAAGGAAGCCTCGGGTGCAACGACGCTCTTGTCCTTGACGTTAACGCGCAGACGGGTAGCGCAGTTAGTTACATCGATGATGTTATCCGCGCCACCGAGTAGATCAAGGATGTTCTCGGCAAGCACCAAGCGCTCATCATCTTTACTCTGGGCGACCGATTTGCCAGCAGCACCGCCCTGCTTTTGCTTGTAGTCGGCCTTGGACTTGAGCTCGACCTCAACATCGTCATCCTCGCGACCGGGGGTCTTAAAGTCGAACTTGACGATCAGGAAACGGAAGACCACGACCCAAAGAGCGGTAAAGCACAGACCGACAAGGATGGAGATGGCGTACTGCAGACCGTGTGCGGCCCAAAGGGGCAGCCAGTCCCACGAGAGCATCGAGATGATGCCGCCGTCGAAGATGCCCACGACGCCAAGGAGGTTTTGAGCCATGCAGCCGAGCGCTCCGAGCACGCAGTGGACGACGAACAGGCCGGGCGCGATGAACAGGAAGGTGAAGTCAAGCGGCTCGGTAATACCGCAAAGCATAGCGGTAAGGGTGACGGGAATGAGCAGAGCCTTGACGCGCTGCTTGCGCTCGGGTTTGGCGGTCATATAAAACGCAATGGCAACGCCAAGCGAGCCGAAGACCTTAGTCCAACCAGGGCAGGTATAGGCAGCCCAGGGTGCGGCATCCTTAAGAGCAATGCTCGGATCGGCAGCCAGTTGGGGCAGGATGTTGGCCCAAGCAGCAAAGATGCCGCCGTTGACCGCCGCGTTGTCGTAATAGAACGGCGTATAGATAAAGTGGTGCAGGCCTGTAGGAATCAGCACGCGCTCGAAGAAAGCAAAGACACCCACGCCAAACGTACCGGCGGAAAGGATGAATCCCTGGAAGGCAGAGATAGCAGCCTGAACATGCGGCCATACCAGGCAGGCGATAAGAGCGACCGGAACCATAACGAAGAAACCGATCATATAGATGAACACGGAGCCCGAGAACACGCCCAGCCACTCGGGGAGCTCGGTATCGAAGAACTTGTTATGCAGCATCGTGGCGATACCAGAGATAATGAGCGCGCCCATGATGCCCATATCAAGCGTTTTGATGCTTGCGATAGTGGCAAGACCAGTACCGCTGCCCGCCTCGACAGAGTAATCGACGCCAAAGACAGGGCCCCACTGCCCCAAGATTGTGCTTACAAAGTAGTTGAAGGTAAGGTAGATGGCCAAAGCCTCCATGCAGCAGCGAGCGTTCTGCTTGTTCGCGAGCGAGATTGGCAACGCTACGCAAAACAGCAACGGCATCTGGTTAAAGAGCGTCCAACCACCCTGGAGCAGCACATTCCAGCAATCAAACCAAAGATGGCCCGCAGTGGCCATCTCGCCAAAGATCGCCTCGGTGGTAAACAACGTACCCAGGCCGACGACGATTCCGGAAAATGCGAAAAGAATTGCAGGCGTGTACATTGCACCGCCGAAACGTTGTATCTTTTGCATCATGACGGGGAATCCCCCTCTCTTCATTCGGAGCGCTGCGGTTTTGGCTTCACTCGAGACCGCAGACGCGCCGTTTGCGTGTACCTCGTGCAATAGGACGGGTGGGCCCGCTTCCCTGACTTCTTGCACTTACGATTTATCACATCACTTATCTAGAAAAGTTAGCGTAAAGACTACGGTCGGTAAACGGTCGATTATTGGCCGTAAACGGTATATGTCCAGTATTTCGCCTGCTAAATCTGACATAGTTGATGGCTGCATTTTAAATTTCTTTTCTACTTGTCTAGATGTGCTTGTCTATATCTATAGACATGCCTATACTTCATTACAACATTCACCGCCACGTTAAGGAGTCACCATGAAAAGCGCGGTCTTCTATGGAAAGCACGACCTCAGAGTCGAGGAATCGGCAAAGCCGGCCGTGGGCAGGCGCGACGTCCTGATCAACGTCAAAGCTTGCGGCGTCTGCGGTACCGACGTGCATATCTATGAAGGCGACAAGGGTGCAGCCGACGTTACCCCGCCCACGATCCTTGGTCATGAGTTTGCGGGCGTTGTCGAGGCCGTGGGCAGCGACGTCGCTGGCTTTAAACCAGGCGATCGCGTGTGCATCGACCCAAACCATCCCTGCGGCTGCTGCGAACCCTGCCGCGACGGAATCAACCACTACTGCGAGCATATGACCGGTTACGGCACCACCGTTAACGGCGGCTTTGCCGAGTACTGCTCCGTCGATATGCAGCAAGTCTACAAGTTGGGCGATCACACCAGCTTTGAGCAGGGTGCTATGACCGAACCCGTCGCCTGCTGCCTGCACGGCATCGATATGTGCAACATCAAGCCCGGCAGCACAGTTGTCGTTATCGGCGGTGGCATGATCGGTCTGCTCATGATGCAGCTCGCCAAAAACGCCGGCGCCACCAAGGTTGTCTTGCTTGAGCCTGTCGAAGGCAAGCGCGAGGTTGCGCTCAAACTCGGCGCCGACCTGGCAATTGATTCCATCCACGAGGACGTCCCGGCCCGCCTGAAGCAGGAGGGCGTCGGCAACGTCGATGTCGTTATCGAGTGTGTTGGCAAGCCCGTCACCATCGAGCAGGCCATCCAGATCGCCGGCCACAAGGCTACGGTCATGATGTTCGGCCTCACCAAGCCCGATGAGACAATCACCGTCAAGCCCTTCGAGGTCTTCCAGAAGGAGCTCGTGCTCACCTCGTCCTACATCAACCCTTACACACAGCGTCGCGCGCTCGAGCTCATCGACTCTGGCAGGCTCGACGTATCCTCGATGGTCGCCAAGGTGGCTTCCCTCGACGAACTCGGCGCCATCCTGTCAGACCCGGCCCTGCGTGCCATGGGCAAATATATAATCGACCCCAGCAAGTAAATCACTTGACACCTGCGCGGGCGGCCCTCATCCACCGCTCGAGCACCCAGCTCTAGGAGACCGTCATGGCGCGAGCCATCTTCCAAACTATTTATGACAACGTGAAGCAGTCGATTGACGACGGCACATACGCCTATCAGAGTTATCTGCCTTCGGAGACTGAGCTCACGCAGCTGTTTGACTGTTCGCGCATGACGGTCCGTCGCGCCATCTCGATGCTTGCGGCAGATGGTTACGTGCTCCCCCAGCAAGGCAAAGGCATGCGCGTCATTCGCAACATCAGTGACGAGACGAATCGTGGTGGCGGCGGACTCGAGACCTTTAAGGAAATCGCAGCCAGTCGAGGCTTTGAGCTCAAAACGGTTACCACTGTCTTTGAGCTCCTCGTCTGTAACAAGGCGCTCTCCAAGATTACCGGGTTTCCTGAAGGCTGTGAGCTCACGCGTGCCAAACGCATCCGTTATGCAGACGGACGGGCCGTGTGCTCCGACGACTCCTATTACCTAAGCTCACAGGTACCGGGGCTGACACCCGAGATTGTCAACGACTCGATCTATCGTTACCTCGAAGAAGGCCTTGGCATTAAGATTGCCACGGGCAAACGCGATGTAACGATTGAGCATCCCACGCCCGAGGATGCACGCGTGCTCGATCTCGACGACTTTAACGCACTCGCTGTTGTACGCGGACAGACCTACAACGCCGACGGCATCCTTATGGAATACACCGAGACAAAGCAGGTTCCCAGCTTCTTTTTACTCCACGAAACGGTCACCCGCCGCAATAACGGCAGCGAGACCCATCAGAGCAGTATGAGCTAACCATCTATTAGTTGCGGTGGGATAGTTCCCAGAATGGCCAGCTTAAGGGCAAAACAGGAACTATTCCACCGCAACTTTTTTGGCCGGTGGGGCAGTACCTGTCCCACTGGCCATCATTTACGCTCTTTTAGCTAGTCCGCGAGCTTTTCCACTTGGTCGAGCATCTTGTTGAGCTTTTCCTTTGCCTCGGCCTTGACCTTCTCGGCCTCCTCGTGGGCCTTGGCCTTCTGAGCGGCCTTTTCCTCGGCCTCGGGGTCGACGACGACCAGATTGGACGCGTCATGCTCAACCAACTTGAGCGCATGCTCGGGGCACACCTTGACGCAGGCTCCGCAACCTAGGCAATACGTGGACTCCAACGCAAAGCGGCCGCTTCCCACCAAATCGCAGGCAAACGTGGGGCATACGTTGACGCACTCGCCGCACGACGTACACTTGTCAAAATCACATTCCGGCGTGCTCACCTGCATGTTCTTGGCAAGCTCGGGATGGTTCTGCAGTGTCGAGAGCACCAGCTGCCGCCCATGGGTGAGCGAACGGCGACGCTTAGTCGTCGTGGTGCCGCACATGGTGTTGAGTGTGCGCTCGAGCTGCGTGATCTGGTGACGGTGGGCCTTCAACTTCTGCGTCACCGAGGCCAGCGCCGCAGTCGCCGGGTTGAGCTTAGTCACGCTTAGGCCCGTGGTGCGGGCGATCTTTTCCATATACTCCTTGCGCTCGTACTCGCGAAGCTTATGGCACTTGAGGCTCTTGGGGTCTACCTCCAGGCCCATACCCGTGCCGGACCACTCCTCGGCCTTCGCAATCGCCTCGCCCAGAATGTCCTCACCGCCGGTGTTGCGGCATTTATCGCACACGCCCAACGGCAGGTACACACTCACGTTGGGATAGTCCGCCAGTACCGAGAACCAGGTCTCGGCCGTAACATCGCCCACGCAGGCGACGACGACCTCGTTTTCGCGCGGCATGCGCTTGAGGGCGCGCGTGCAGGTGACGTAGGCGGTCTCGTGGCTCGTAGCAGCAGAGACGATATCGTCATACAGGTTTTTGGGCGCCAAGCGCGGCGAGATGATCGCCTCGGTCGGACAGGCAGCGGCGCACAGGCCGCACTTGCGACAGGAGTCGAGGATCTCAATGGCATCTTCCTCGACCTCGATAGCGTTGACCGGACACACGTCCATGCACGCGGTGCAGCCGCTCTTTTCGTTTTTGCAGGTCAGGCACGGAATGGTGTTGCCGCGCGGGCGCTCCTTGTAGTCGGCAGGATTCCACTGCGGCGCCGACGGATCGAGTGCATCGGTCGCGCCGCCAAGCGGGTTTTTAAGAAAGTCGAAACCCTTGCTGATCTCGATAATGTCATCAAACAGATCGTGTTCCTGCGCCATGCGCGGCCCCTCCCTGAGCAGTGCAAACAAGCAAGAGATAATGATACGCTATCGGCCCACACCTCGGGCAAATTACACGCGGAGCACCTTGAGGGAAATAACCCATAGCCCATCGCCGCCTCGATTGCACAAGGTCAATCAAGCGCCAAACTATGCCTCGCGCATGAGCTCGACGAGCTTTTGTTTGGTCACCTTTGTCTGCTCGTTGGCCATGTTGCGTTCGTTCCTAAAGACCGCATCCGCAACGCTCATCAGGTCGGTATCGGAAATCTCGCCAAGTCCCAGCTCCGCGAGCGTCGTCGGTAGGCCGACGCGCTGGCAAAACTCGAGCACTTGTTCAAGCTCGGGCGCATGCTCCAGGCGCAGCTGTACCACCAGACCAAACGCTACGGCCTCGCCGTGCATAGCCTTGCACTCGGGCAAAATCGTCAGGCCGTTGGCGATCGCATGCGCCAGCGCCAAACCGCCACTCTCAAAGCCAACACCCGAAAGCAGAATATTGCACTCGATCAGGCGCTCAACCGCTGGCGATGTACGGCCCTTTTTGAGATCGCGCTTGGCAGCGACACCGCACTCCATGAGTGTGTCATAGCAGGCACGAGCCGCAACCAAGGCCAAGTGTCCCGGCGCGCCACCGTGCTCGTTGGCGCCGTGCGCCGCGGCGCACGAACGCGCCTCGAAATACGTTGCCAGTGAGTCGCCCATGCCAGCGACTGTCATGCGCAGCGGGGCTGCCGCGACCACGTTGGTATCGACCACGACCAGGTCTGGATTCTTCTCGAGCATCAGGTAGCGGTCGAACGACCCATCCTCGTGATACAGCACCGAAATCGCGCTGCACGGACCGTCCATCGAAGCCGCCGTGGGGCATACGCACAACGGCAACTCGGCATAAAACGCAACGGCCTTGGCGATATCGAGCATCTTGCCGCCGCCAATGCCCACCACCATGTCGCAATACTCGGCCCGGGCTTCCTTGGCCATTTCGACAACGGCATCTTCCGTACACGGACCGTTGTAAATCTTAAAGAACGGCTCGCTTAGATCTTCATCCAGAAATCCATCGACGATCTGCCTGCACAGCCGATCCTCGGTGCCCTGGTCAAACAGGACATAGGCAGCGCAGCCCAACCATGACAAATACCTGCCCTGACGCGAGAGCTCGCCCGGCCCCTGAACATATCGTCCGGGACCGCCATAAACCATGGGAAGCGCCATACGAGAATCCGCCCTTTCATCAACAACAATTGGTGCAAAGCAACCTGACCCCTTTGCACCATAGCAAAAAGGGCAAAGCCATCTGCCGGCTTTGCCCCTTCCTTAGCTTGATTTACTCATCCATGAGATAGTAGTGGCCCAGTGCGTCGGCACCCAGGATGGCGTTTGCGACCATCTCGGGCGTCGCCTCAAACGGCATGTTGCACATGGTGTCATCGGGCGCGCAGGCGGCCTCGGCAACAATCATGGCCTGCTCACGCGTAAGCTCGGCAACGCCAAGTTCCTTCATCGTGACCGGCAGGCCCAGCTCAATGCAGAAGCCCAAGACTTCCTCGAGCTTCTCGGTCGGGGCATCCTCGAGTACCAGCTGGACGATGGTGCCAAAGGCGACCTTCTCGCCGTGATACATGCCGTGGCACTCGGGCAGCATCGTCAGGCCATTGTGGATGGCATGAGCAGCAGCAAGACCCGAGCTCTCAAAGCCAATGCCGGAGAGCAGCGTGTTTGCCTCGATGATGTGCTCCACGGCAGGCGTCAGCGCACCTTTCTCCAACGCGACCTTGGCCTTCACGCCATCGGCCATAAGCGTCTCGTAGCAGAGCTTGGCAAGTGCCAGACCAGCCATACCGCCCTTGCCGCCGGCGCAAGTGCCACCGTCGGCATCATGCGTCGCCTGGGCCTCAAAGTAGGTTGCGAGCGCATCGCCCATACCGGAAACCGTCAGGCGCACCGGGCTCGCCGCGATAACCGTCGTATCCATCAGGACAATGTTGGGGTTTGCCTTAAGGAAGAGGTACTTGTCGAACTGGCCGTCATCGGTATAGAGCACCGAAAGCGCCGAACACGGTGCATCGGTCGAAGCGATGGTGGGGCAAATGATAACCGGGGACTCCAGGTAGTAGGCAACGGCCTTGGCGGTATCGAGGATCTTGCCGCCACCGACACCGACGATGATGTCGCAACCGTTGTCGCGAGCGAGCGCAACCAGGCGATCGACCTCGCCCTTGGAGCACTCGCCGTTAAAGTCCTCAAACAGCAGCTCGGCCTTGGCCTCGGCAAAACCGCTCTCGATCTTGGCACCGACGCGCTTCTTGCCCGAAGGCGTCACGATGACGAGGGCCTTAGCGCCGAGCGGCTCGACATAGGAGCCGAGCTTGGCCAGCTCGTCCGGACCCTGGATGTACTTGCTGGGGCTATTGAAAATTGCAGCCATAACTATCCCATTCTCTAAAAGAAAAAAGAAAGGGGCTCCGTACAGATACGTGCGGAGCCCCTCGTTACGATAACAAGAGTCGATTAGAAATCGATGTCGGTGTCGTAGTAGCAGGCCTTGAGGATCTTCTCGAAGTCGGCAGCCTTGGTCTCACGCGGGTTCTCGGGCGTGCAGGCGTCCTGCTCGGCGTTCGCGGCGATCTCGGGCAGCTTGGCGAGGAACTCCTCCTCGGAAACCATCTGCGGGTTCTCGGCGTCGACCTTCACGCCACCATTCGCGTAATCCTTGATGGACTGCGGAATGTTGAGCTGGTCGTTGAGGTCGCGGATCTTCTGGACGAGCGCAGCAATGAGCTCCTCGTTGGTCTCGCCGGGAAGGTGCAGGATCTCCTTGGCCACGTAAGCGTAACGCTCGGCAGCACGGGGATCCTTGGAGTTCCACTGGATGACCTTGCCCAGGTACATGGCGTTAGCAGCACCGTGGATGATGTGGCCGTTCTCGAAGGCCGCACCGGTCTTGTGAGCCATGGAGTGAACGATGCCGAGCAGGCCCGAGGAGAAGGCGATACCGGCGATGCACTGAGCCTCGTGCATGTGCTGACGGGCCTCATGGTCGCCAGCATAGGACTTGGGCAGCCACTCGACGATCTCGCGGATGCCGTGCAGGGCGTTGGCATCGGTGAACATAGAGGCGCAGGTGGAAACGTAGGCCTCCATGCAGTGGGTCAGAGCGTCCATGCCGGTATGAGCGCACAGCTTGGCGGGCATGGTGTAGGTGAGCTCCGGGTCGACGATGGCGACATCAGGGGTGATGTTGAAGTCGGCCAGCGGGTACTTGATGCCCTTGGCGTAGTCGGTAATGACGGAGAACGCGGTGACCTCGGTAGCGGTGCCGGAGGTAGAGGAGATGGCGCAGAAATGAGCCTTCTGACGCAGCTCGGGGAAGCTGAACGGCTGGATGATGTTATCGAAGGACTCCTCGGGATACTCGTAGAAGACCCACATGGCCTTAGCGGCATCGATGGGCGAGCCGCCGCCGATGGCGATAATCCAGTCGGGCTCGAACTCGCGCATAGCCTCGGCGCCCTTCATGACCGTCTCGATAGACGGGTCGGACTCGACGCCCTCGAACAGCTTGACCTCGAAACCGCCCTCTTTGAGGTCGCCCTCAACGTCCTGCAGGAACCCGCCGCGGCGCATAGAGCTGCCGCCAGAAACGATGATGGCCTTCTTGCCCTTGAGGTTCTTCACCTCGTGGCGAGCGCCCTCACCAAAGTACAGATCGCGAGGATTGGTAAAACGTCCCATACTGTGCCTCCTAAACAAGCCCCTCTTAGACTTGCGTATATAACGGAGCACCCAATTGGCTCCGTTAGGACCGTTTTGCGCGTTGCCGGCGATGACAATGCGCGATGTCTGAACGTCTCGACGCTCAGACAAACACTATTTTACCGTTCTGGTTGGTCAGTTATTCACCTAAAGCCAATAATGATGAAACGTTTTTTCTATCCCTGAAGACCCTTGTGGGGCACTCATACTCCCAAGCTGGGCAAACGTTTTATCAGGGTTGACCACATATCCCGGGCAGGACGGTACCCCTCCAAAATGTGCCCCGTTCGCCGCCAAAAATCGACCGTTTACGGCACCGTGATACCACTCGGTCGTCCAAGGTGCCGACATTTGTGCGACATCCATCTTCGTGGTGCAAAGGTGCAAGTCCAAGTGCGGCACCCCCGGTGTGCCACATGCGGGTAAACTAGAACTTTATATAGAGACATTTGAACCCTAACCGCAGCAAAGGAGGCCCCATGGCATTCGATCCCATTCAAGAGGATTGCCATCGCCTCGTTCTTGAGGCCTTGCGCCGCGACAATATCCCGCTCACCGACGGCCCCGCCGTAGAGCGTCTGATGGAACAATTCACCCGTAACCCCGCGCCGCTCATCGTGCACGACCGCGACCGAGCTGGGCATCTGATCGCCAAGGTCGTCGAGGCTGTCGACTACCGCATCCCCTTTATCCCCGACGACGCCCAGGCAGAGCAAGAAGAAGCCGCAGCCGAGAACATGCTCCGCGAGGCAGCCGCGCTCGATCCGGCCAACTGGGATGCCCAGCGCATGCTGACGGCGCTCACTGCCGAATCCAACGAGGAATACGTGCAGTATCTGGTGTCCAAGTGCGACGAGGTGGAGCACGACCTGGCGCTCAAGATTGCCTCGGCACAGGACCCCTACGAGCGTGAGGCCGCAGACGACCTGACCCGCCGTCCCTACCTGCGCTGGCTTGCCGCCTTGGCATCGCGCGCGCTCATTAGCGGCCGCTACCGCATGTCGCTGGATGCCGCGAATCGCAGCCTGGACTTTGCGCCCAACGACCCCGCCGGCGTCCGCCATACCGCGATGCTTGCCATGGCAAAGCTCGAATACCCTGCCGAGGAGCTCAAGCGTTTTCGCTCCGCCCACTCCGTGCCCTATCTTGCCAACACGCCGCTGCGCCGCCGTCCCAAGGATGCAGAGCGCGACTTGGACCCGTGGACGCTCATCGCACTGATGAGCGCAGCCTGGCGCGAGCTGGACTACGAAGGCGCCGAGCACTACTTGCGCATCCTCGCACGCTCGTGCCCGCACGCAGCCGAGGCGCTCTACTTCCAAACCGAGTTTCCCGATGGCGTCTATGCTCGCGTCAACGTAGGTCCGGGCTCCACCGATGAGCTCGTCCTTGCCCTGTCCGAGGCGACGCCGGTGCTGCAGGAGGGCCTGGGCGCCCCCGATAACGCCAGCTTTGCCGCCTGGGTCGCCACCAACGACATCGTGCGCTCCCAGATCGACGAACGAATCCTGCGCGCGGCCGAACAGGGATTGCCGTTTAAGGGAGGAGACCTCTAATGGATCCGAGCGTCTACATCCCCGCCTATCTGGAGCGCACCTATCTGGCATCGCACCCCGAACTCACCGATGCAGCACGCGAGCTTGTCCATAACGACATCAGCGCAAACCCTCACAAGTATGCGCAGACCGAGCATGCCCAAGCGCTGCTGTCCTATGCCGGCGTTCATCGTCATTTGCTTGACGAGCTTCGCCGCATCGAGGACATGGGCAGCGACGAGGAGTTTGAGCAGACGCGCAACCGCCTGTTCGACGACATGCGCGACGAGCTGCTCAAGATTGTTCGCGTCGATGCGCATGTCCTCGATGCCCAGCTGCTCGCCATCATCCTGGCGGACACGCCCGTCGATGCCTGCCTGGGCGACTTGATGAAGCTCGAGGCGAGCACGGCCGACTACCTGCAACAAAGCGTGCCCGGGTTTGATATGGAGGCCCCGCACTACTGGGCCAATAATGTTTTGGCCGATGGTGTCACCGCAGCAGACCTTACCGTGAGCGAGCCCGCCCTTATCGGGTGGCTTCACACGCTCGAGGCCATCTCGCAGCTGTGCATGGCGAGCGCTCGTTACCGCGCCGCTGCCAACTACTCCCACCGCGTCCTCAAGGCGGCCGGCTACCCCACCCGTGCCGCCGGCACCGTGCTGCTTGCCCTCGCCCGCCTGGAAGACCAGGACGGCTTTTTTGCCCTGGCACATCAGCTCGAGGAACAGATGGGGGCAGACGCACTCGAGAACTCCCCCTGGTACCTGCTCGCCCGCACGATTCTGCTGTTCAAAACGAACAAGATGCGCCCGGCGACGCGCGCGCTGCGTGAGTTCGCTAACCGGTGCGAGGGCGGCGCGTTCTTCTTGCTGAACCCCATGTACCAGACGCCGTATCTTCCCTGCCGACCCGAGCCGCGCGACCCCTGGGACCTCTCGCACCAGGCGGTTTGGGAAGCCGACGGCATTATCTCGGACACCCCCGACTTTGCCCCCTGGGCCAACGCCTGCGAAGACGTATCGCAGCTTGCCCAGGAATTTGCGCGCCGCTACGGCTTTTAGCGACGCGATCGCCCCGACCATGTCATCTATGTTAGGAACGGCTTCATGAACCTCCGCTTATCTCTTGCCTGCACCTCGAGCGATATCGCTCGCTGGGGGCTGCGCTCCGTCCTCAAGCGCCAGGGCGGCGTGCTTCCCGGCCGCATCGCCATGAAGATCGACCCCGAGCTGCTAAGCGACCTCGCAAGCCTGGTCGACCGCAGCGTGGTGATCACCGGCACCAACGGCAAGACCACCACTTCGAACCTGATCGCCGACGCCGTTGCCGCCAGCGGCGCCACCGTGGTATGCAACCGCGCCGGCAACAATATGGAGCCTGGTGTGGTGGGCGCTCTGCTCGAGGCCCGCGGCGGCCTTAAGCGAACCGCCAGCAGCAAGCGCGTAGGCGTCTTTGAGTGCGACGAGCTCTACACCGTACGCGTTCTGCCCAAGCTCAAGCCGACGTACTTTGTGCTGCTCAACCTGTTCCGCGACCAGCTGGACCGTTACGGCGAGATCGACCACACCCAGGACGTCATCGCCCACGCGCTGGAGCTTTCACCGGCAACGACGCTCATCTACAACGCAGACGACCCGCTGTGTGCCGCAATCGCCGCGCGCGTTCCCAATGCAAGCATCGCCTTTGGCATCGACGGCGCCACCGACACCGAATCCGACCGCATTAGCGACTCGCGTTTTTGCTCACAGTGCAACGCGCCGTTGGAGTACGACTATGTGCAGTACGGACAGCTTGGCGCATACCATTGTCCCTCGTGCGGCTGGGCCCGCCCCGGGCTTGTCCGTCGCGTGACGGGCGTGGAGCTCGGCTGTGACGGCTACGGCTTTGACCTGGTGTTTGGATCTACGCCCGACGCGGCTGCCGTGCACATCGCCACACGCTACAACGGCCTGTATATGGTCTACAACGTTGCCGCCGCCTTCTTTGCGGCGCGCGAGCTGGGCGTGGACGCAGCTCACCTACAGCCCACGCTCGATGCCTACGTCCCCGCCGGCGGACGCATGGGCCGCTGGGAAATCGCCGGCCGTACCGTCGAGGCCAATCTGGCCAAAAATCCCGTAGGCTTCGATCGACAAATCCAGTCCATTAAAACAGCAGGTGGCAGGCTCTGCGCCTTTTTCCTGAACGACAACGATGCCGATGGCCACGATGTATCGTGGATCTACGACGTCGACTTCGAACGCATCGCCGACACAACGGGGCTTGTCGCTTTTGCTGGCGGCACGCGCGCGCACGATATGCAGGTACGTCTGAAGTACGCCGGCATCGATGCCACGATTATCTCGAATGTCGAGCAGGCGATTGGTGCCGTTGGGGATGAAGCCGCCGGCGACACTTTCTACGCCGTCGCAAACTACACGGCTTTCCCGCCGCTGGTCAAGAAGCTCGACGAGCTTAAAGGTACCGATGCGAGCTCGGTTGCCTCCTGCGCCGTAACACGCGCCGATGGCAGCGCCGTCCCCGTCGGCGTCGCGCCGGTCGAGCTCTCGCGCCCGCTGCGCATCGTCTACCTGTATCCCGATGCCCTCAACCTCTATGGCGACGGCGGCAACGTCATCGCCCTCGAGCGCCGCTGCGCCTGGCGCGGCATCCCCGTTCGCGTGGATGAGGTCCGCATGGGCGAGGCGCTCGATCTCACCGACGCCGATATCGTCATGATGGGCGGCGGCTCCGATCGCGACCAGCTGGCCGTGGCGCACGAGCTGCTCGCTCAAAAAGACAAGGTCGCGGCCTATGTTGAAGATGGTGGCTCATTGCTTGCCATCTGTGGTAGCTACCAGCTGCTCGGCCGTTCATACTACATGGGTGAAGATCGCATCGAGGGCTTGGGCGTCATTGCCGCCGAGACTGTGCGCGGCTCCGACCGTCTGATCGGCAACGTCGCCGTCAAGACCGACCTGGCGCCTGAGCCCTTTGTGGGATTCGAGAACCACGGCGGCCGCACCCTGCTCGATACAGAGGCCACGCCGCTCGGAACGTCCGTCGTTGCGGGCACCGGCAACAACGGCGACGATGGCTTTGAGGGCATCATCTACAAGGGCGTCATCGGCACGTACCTACACGGACCGGCGCTGCCCAAGAACCCCGAGCTTGCCGACTGGCTCATCGCGCACGCCCTCGAGCGCCGCGGCGATGCACAGGCCACAGCCCTGCTGCCGCTCAAGTCCCTCGACGACACCTACGAGCACGCCGCCCACGACGCCGCCATGAAGCTCCTCCCCTAACGCCCCGCCACCACAAAGGGGACAGCCACCTTTGTGGTGGTTTTGCCCCGTCCCAGCGGTTTGTCTCAATCTGTAACATCTAGACCGTTAAAAGTCGTCTTACTGTTAAAAGTCGTCTTACTGTTACAGAATGAGATGTTCGCCCCGACGCCTGCCTTTTGTCTCGATCTGTAACAGATAGAGCCGATTTGCCCGCCCAGATGTTACAGATTGAGATGTTTGAAGATCGGGATAGAGAGCCAGCTCCTATGTGGTGGTTTTCCAGTTTGCCAACGATATACGCGCCGGCAAAAAAGTCTGCTATACTCTTTCCCGCTGTCCCCATCGTCTAGCGGCCAAGGACGCCACCCTTTCAAGGTTGATATCGCGGGTTCGAATCCCGCTGGGGGCACCATTTAAACTGAGAAGCCCGTTATCCTCGCGGTGACGGGCTTTTTGCTACCGATATGCCGGGATTCGAACCCGACAGGGTGCGAATCCCGGCATCATCGCAAGGCCTGTGGGCAAAAAATAGCAAATATGAGTACTGTTACCATTTTAGTAACAGCAATTTCATGCCTTCAGAAGACGATTTAGACGTCAGGCGTCCTACGGCGGAAGAATTGCAGACGTTTATCGGCTAAGTACTTGGACATGTGTTGCGTAACACTTCATATTTTGCAAATAAATAATGCTGCAGGACTTGTGACAGTACTCATATTTGACGTTTTTTGCCCACAACCCTTTATACCTAGGCATATCGGCGGCAAAACGGGCTTCAAAGCGTCCTTCGCAATCAGAACCACCCTTAAAAAGGGTGGTTTGCTCTTAGGGTATAACCCACGGGCCCCGGGCTCGCGTCTAAAGGCGC
>NZ_JBCOTQ010000031.1:0-26943 GCF_040920445.1 Collinsella aerofaciens
TATCGTTGGGGCCAGGCCCGATTTTGCCTCTTGACAATGTCCTGCTCATATTAAAAGGAACGTCCCCAAGTGCCAAGGGTGTCCCCAACGACTAGTTGAATGGGGTCGGGATTGGAGCTGGGGAGGGAGCGGATTTCTAGCTCTATGCCGAGTTCTTGCAGCTCTTTGAAGGCGGCGACGTCTGTGTCGTCTACGGCAACTGCGGGCGTCGCGGGACGCTTGCCCTCCCCTGCTTGCATGTGACCGATACTGATCTTGGTAATGGGCACACCGCCCTTGACCAGCGCGAGCGCATCCGCGGGCGACGCCACCATGATGAGAATCCATTGGCGCGGCGTTGCGGTGTGAATGATGTCGATGGTCTTTTGCACTGAGAAAAACCGTGTCCAGACGCCATCGGGCGTCGCCACCCTCATAGGGGCCCATTGGCGCGAATCCGCCGCAATCTCGCCGTTGACGATCAGGACAAGATTGGAACCAATCGCCTCATTCCACAGCTCAACGTCTTGCCCGTAAATAAACCGGTCATCGATACGCGTGAGAAGGATCTTGGGTAGAGCCATGGCTGCCCCATTCTGTTTGAGACCCATACGAGCGGGACGTCGGCCACCAACTCAACAGCAGGTCAAGCACCAAATGGGTACCGCAGACATCACGCTTCCAATATTAGTGCATTTAAAGTGAGAAAAGCCGCCAGAACCCTTGCGCGGATGTGCGATGTCCCGTATCATAGACAGCCGTTGACGCCTCAGTTGCGTCATCATATGGCCGCCAGCGTAGCTCAGTTGGTAGAGCACCGCTCTCGTAAAGCGGGGGTCACCGGTTCGAGCCCGGTCGCTGGCTCCATTGCACAAGATAGCCGCCTTCGGGCGGCTTTTTTTGTTGCCGATTTCGAGCGCACATCCGCCAATCCAGGCACAACGCCGCCGGCAACTCCCCTACTCAACAAAAAAGCCCCGCCAACCGCAATCCCCAAGGGAACCGCGATTAACGGGGCTCAAGCGCGCTCCTCAATGGAATCACGCCAGCATACGAACAGCTCAGCCGAGCAGCGCGCTACTCCTCCCAGTAAGCATCTGCAAGCAGCTTAAAGCAGATCTTCTTGACCGGCTGCGCGCCATCGCCCGGGAACTCGAGCGTGGGCATATGAGGCTCGCCGGCAACGAACAGTGCAAACTTATCGTCAGCAAGATCGCCGGCGATCGAGGCGTCGGAATCGACCAGATCGTAGTCGTCCTTCTCGTCAAACTCCTGGACCAGCGTCAAGCTGCCCGTAGCGACCTTAAAGGCCTCGCGACCCTCGACATCGATCTGCAGGTCGTGATAGCGCTGATGCGTCTCATAGTGAGCCTCGGCTTCGGGACGCGTCGTGGGAGCCATGACGTTCGCAAAGACCTTGTCGCCCAGAATCGGATGGCTGCCGACATCGAGCTTCGCCGGATCGTTCTCCTCGAGCCAGTCGATCAGCACGTCGAGGCCCTTGAGCATTCCACGGTACTCCTCGATATCGCCCAATGCACCGTAAATCATCTAAATCCCCTCTCGGATCGTTTCTTTGGCGGCTACTCGGCAAACGCATTACCGACGCTGTTGCCACCCACATGCGTCTCGACCAGGGTAAGGTCGGGATTGAACACGACAGTGTCGGCGTCGCGCCCCGGCATAATGCTACTGCACTTGTCGTCGACATGAACTGGCAACCGATGCCGGGGCTGCAGCACAAGCTCCTACAGCTCGGTCACGACAACGCCGTTGTAAACCTCGTCCCAACGATCCATAACCAAGTGGCCAGTCATGGGATCCATGGCATTGAGCTTGCCGCAGGTGTTGGCGGTACGCAGCACCGTCTCGTCGTCGGCTCCGGCAGCAATCGCATGTGCGAAGCCGGCAATGGTCGAATCGCCAGAGCCCGTGGCGTTAACGGCGGGGATATCGGGCGTCTTCGCGCGGAACGCACGGCCATTGTGGAAGCCCACGGAGCCAGCAGCGCCCATGGATACGACGACCCAGGGGATATCGGAGAAGCGGGCGTCAGAGGCGAGCGCGGCACGGAGCTCTTCCACATCGTCGGTGGTAAAGCTCGTGCCCAAAAGGCCGTTAATCTCGGTCAGGTTAGGCTTAACCAGCTCGGGCTTGACCTCGGACTCGAGCGCTGCCTCGAGCGAAGCACCCGAGGTATCGAGCAGCACCTTGGCGCCGGCGTTCTCGGCAATGCCCGTGATCTTGGCATAGTAGTCTGCCTCGACGCCGCGGGGCAGCGAACCCGAGATGGTAACGACGTCGGCCTTACCCGCAAGCTCGGTAAACTTGGCGGTAAAGGCATCGAGCTCCTCGGGGGCAATCGTCGGGCCGCTCTCGAGCAGCTCGGTCTGGTTACCGGCATGAAGGATATTGAGGCAGATGCGGGTCTCGCCCTTGATGGGCACAAAATCATTCTTAATGCCATTGGCATCCATGAGCTCGGCCATATAGGCGCCCATATGACCACCAAGCAGGCCGGTTGCCACAACGTCGTCGCCCAGCTGACCAAGGACGCGGGCTACGTTAAGGCCCTTGCCGCCGGCGGTCTTTTCGGGCGTCACACGGTTTACGTCGTCAATGACGAGCTCATCGAGCTGATAGCGCGTATCGACGGACGGGTTCATCGTAACGGTGAGGATCATTTCTAGCTCCTTATCTCGCAGGCTCCTTATGCCTTGCAAAACGAATTGGCTACATGCGACTACAGAATCTCGATCGTGAACGAGCGCACGATGGTTTCTTTGGGCTTGGCGATAAGACAGCCGCGCTTGTGCTCAAGCACGTCGTCCTCATCGGAGCAGGTCGAAAGGCCGCCCCAGGGTTCAACTGCCACAAAATCGCCCTCGGGCTTGCTCCACACAATGAGATACGGAAAGCCCTCGAAGCTCAGGCGGACGCCCTTGTCCTCGCCCTTCTTGGAAAGCGTGACCTGACGGCTCTCGAGCACGTCAAAGATGGTCTCCGCAAAATCGAAGAGCTCATGCGACAGAGGCAGCGTCTTTCCCACCATGGGGTTCTTGGAGCGCCTGTCCACATCAATCAAGCCAGTCGAAGGGACAGCGGTGCAAAGCTCCGCAGCCTCGTCCTTCTCAAAGCGCAGCTCGTAGTCCGTATAGGCCTCGCCCTCATCGAGCGGACACCTAAAGCCGGGGTGTCCACCGATAAAGAACGGCATGTCCTCGATGCCCTCGTTGGTAACCTCATAGGAAACGCGCACGGCGGCGTCCTCGAGCGTATAGCGGGCGACAAGTTTAAACGGATACGGATAATCGCTCAGCAATGCAGCGTTATCCTCGGATGCCAGGCACATAGCCAGCTCGTTTGCGCTTTGACTCAACAGCTTCCACTCCTGCTTGCGCGCAAAGCCGTGGCGGGCGAGCTTCACATGATGCCCGGCAAACGTCATAGCGTTACCATCGCGCAGGCCTCCGCAAATCGGAAAGCAGACCGGCGCCTGGCCGGACCATACCGCGGGATCACCCTGCCACAGATACTCGCGTCCGTCAGCCTCAATCGAGGTAAACGAGCCGCCAGCCGTGGAAACCTTGATAGAAATCGAATCGTTGGAAAGAGCGTATTCCATTATCCATCCTTTCGGACAACTGCTTTTTTCATGCAAGCGCCCGTCTCAATCCTAGTCAGAGGACAAACCCGCGCGCTCGTCGATGTGTCCGGTATCCCGACCATACAACGGGGTACCATACAAACATTGACGTCATTACAGCTGAAAGGCCTTCTTATGCGAACCATCATCCTTTATGCCTCACGCCACCACGGCAATACGAAAAAGCTCGTGGACGCCATCGTCGAGGCGCACCCCGAAATCGATACTCTCGACGTGAAGTCACTCGGGAAAAACGAGTACCCCGACCTGCACGAATATCATCTGATCGGCGTCGCCACGGGCATCTATTACTCCGAGATCGACAAAGATATGGCACGCGTGCTCACTAACGTGCTGCAGCCGCAGGACAAGGTGTTTGGCCTTATGACCTATGGCGGCAAAAACAAGTGGTACGGCAAGGATATCGATGGCATCTGCCGCATGAGGCAGGCCATCTTTATGGGTGTCTACGGTTGCCCCGGCTTTGATACGTGGGGGCCGTTCAAACTCACCGGCGGTGTCCAAAAGGGGCACCCGACCGCTGAAGAAATTAAGGGCGCCGTCGACTTCTTCGACAAGATCGAAGACGAGTACGGCGACATCATCGTCGAAGAGTATGCCAAGCGCGAGAAGCGCCTAGCCTACGAGAAGGAGCATCCTGCAGGAGGCCTGGTGGCCGGCGTCAAGCGCACGGCAAAGAAGATCGCTAACAAGCTGTAACTGTAAAGGTGCTTTTGAGCGTTTAACCCATACGGCGGGTCCGAGCAGATTCGGGCCCGCCGTCTTTTTCTATCGTTACTCGGTAAAGGCGTTGCCGACGCTCTGGCCGCCAACATACGTCTCGACGAGGGTGAGCTCATGGTCGAACACGACAAAGTCGGCGTCGCGACCCGGCATGATGCTGCCGCACTTATCCTCGATGTGTGCAGAGCGAGCCGGCACCTCGGTTGCCATGCGGATGGCGATATCGGCGCTGGCGATGCCCCAGTCGACGATGTTCTTGACGCCCTGGGCAAGCGTGAGCACCGAGCCGGCAATGCTCTTGCCGTCGGCGAGCCAGCACAGGTTGTCCTTCATGATGACGTCCATGCCGCCGCTGGTGTAGCTGCCCTCGGGCATGCCGCCGCAGCCAAGGCAGTCGGTGATGAGCACCGTGTGCTGCCAGCCCTTTGCCTGCAGCAGCGCCTTGATGGCGGCAGGGTTCACGTGCTTGCCGTCACAGATGATCTCGGCATAGGTCTCGGGCGTGGACATGGCGGCACCCACGACACCGGGCTCACGGTGATGCAGCCCGCGCTGGCCGTTATAGGTATGCGTAAAGCAGCTGGCACCGGCGTTGATGGCGGCGATGCACTCATCGTAGGTGGCGTCTGAGTGACCGATGCTGGTCACCACACCCTTGGCGTTCAAAGCAGCCGCATAAGCAGCGGCACCGTCGCGCTCGGCAGCCATGGCGCTCTTAACGATGCGACCACCCGCAGCCTCCTGCCACTGGTCGAAGACCTCCTCGGAGGGATCGATAAGATAAGCGGGGTTCTGCGCGCCCACGTGCTTCATGGTAAAGAAGGGGCCCTCCAGGTAGATACCCTGAATGCGAGCACCGCAGAAGTCAGGACCGCGGCCCTCGTCAGCCTGGGCGATGGCGGCGCAGGCATCCTTGATCTGCTCGACGCCATCGGTGAACGTCGTGGGCAGCCAGCTGGTGGTACCACGACGAGCGAGCTCGGTCGAGCTGATATCGATACCCTCGGGGTCGTTATCGGTAGTCGAATGGTTATAGAAGCCATGGATGTGGGTGTCGACCATGCCCGGCGCGATCCACGATCCCGTGTAGTCCTTGATCTCGCAGGAGGGCTCGTCGGCCTGCCAGGCGCCAAAGACGCCATCCTCGACCATAAGATAGCCGCCCAGCTGCGGGCCTGCCGGCAAGAAGAACTTGTCAGCCTTAATTGCGTATGTGCTCATATGCACTCCTTGCTTCTTGAAGCAGTTGACCGTGATGATACTTATACCCGGTCCATGTAAAAACAAAAAGCGCCCGCCCGCCGTTATGAGCGGACGGGCGCCCTTACAGGGGGACGCGATTAAGCGGTGAAGGGGTGAATCGTCACGCCCTTAACCACGCGGTTGACCGTGCCGGTGGGGCTCGGCGTATCGGGCGTGTTGCCCACGCGCACGGAGTTGAGCAGGCTGATAGCCTGGGCAAACATCACGAACGGCAGAGCAAGGTAGCCCTCGGGAAGCGCCTCGTAGCCCTTAAAGGTGAAGGATTCACCCTCATAGACGGTGGCACCTTCCTGCTGAACGGCGACGGTGTGCTGAGCAATATCGTCGCCACCGATCTCATTGAGGATGTCGATGTCGTACTGACGGGTGTAGGCGTCGTTGTTGACGAACACGAAGACGAGCGTCTTATCGTCGACGAAGGACTTGGGTCCGTGACGATAGCCCATAGAGGTGTCGTAGGAAGTAGCGACCAGACCGTGAGCAAGCTCGAGGATCTTGAGCTGGCTCTCCTGGGCAAGGCCACCGAAGGAGCCAGAACCCAAGTAGGTCACGCGGTTGAAGTCGCCAGCCAGGTAATCGGCGACCTCGGACTCGCGAGCGATAACCTCCTCGCCCATCTTGGCGATGGTCTCGACCCACTCGGCCTTCTGCTCGTCAGAGGCAGTGTCGAAAATAAGGGTGGAGAGCAGGGTCATGCAGGAATAAGAACCGGTCATGGCGAAGCCCTTGTCGTTGGCGCGCGGAATGAGCAGCGTCAGCGCGTTAGGATCATCGGCAGACTCGACGGCGAGCTTGCCCTCGGGAGCGCAGGTGATGTTGAGGAACTTGACGTTGTGGACAAGCTCCTTGGCAACGGCGACGGCGGCAAGGCTCTCGGGGCTGTTGCCAGAACGGGCAAAGGAAACCACGAGCGTGGGATCCTCGGCGCGCAGGAAGTCGCGCGGAGCGCTCACGATGTCGGTCGTGGCGATGGGCTTAAAGTCGTAGAGATCAGTGTTGCCGGCGTGACGCAGGTACGGGGCGCAGGTATCGCCAACGTAGTCGGACGTACCGGCACCGGTGAAGACAACGGACAGACGGCCCTCGCCCATAGCGCGAGCCTCGGCCAGAAAGGCCTCGATGGCCTCCTTGTTCTCGCGGTAGATGTTGAGCGTATCACGCCAAAGCTCGGGCTGCTGAGCAATCTCGGCCGTGGTGATCTGGGCGCCGAGCTCGGTGAGCTCCTCGACACTCTTCTCGAACATTTCTAATACCTCTCTCTAGAAGTAAACCTCTGACGTGCAATTATACACTTCGGTTGGTTATCTGGTAGTAACCAGTTGACTGCAAAGAATCAACACAACGAAACAGGCGCATCACTAATCGGTGCGCTGGTGATAAACCTTGTACTTAAACTGGTCGGCACGAGCAACCGAGAGCGTATACTCCACGACCTCGTTTGACTCGTTATACGTGGTTCTGATCAAATCGAGCACAGGCGAGCCCTCGACAATTCCCAAAAGGTGGGCATCGGTGGGACGGGCTATGCTCGCATAGAACTCCTCTTCGGCAACACGTATCTTTTGCTGAAAGTCTTGCTCAATCACATCGTAAAGCGGCTTACGCTCCAGCAGCGGTCGCTTTAGGGACAGAAATTGACGAACCGGTAGATAGCTACGTTCGACCATCATGGGCATATTGTCGGCGGAACGAAGGCGCTTGAGCTTAAAGATACGGTCGCCGATGCGACACCCCATATGCTCGGCCAGATTCTTATCGGCCTCCATCTCGCAAAACTCGAGAATCGTGGTCTCTGGATCGCGACCCATCGCCCGCATTTGCTCGGTAAAGCTGTAGGACTGCGTAAGATTGGTTGCCTTTGCCGAACGGTCGGTCACAAAGGTGCCGCGACCGTGCTGCCGAACCACCAGTCCCAAGCGTTCCAGCTCTTGTAGAGCTAGGCGTACTGTGGTGCGCGAGAGACCATAGCGCTCCGAAAGTTCGCGCTCGGAAGGAATCATGTCACCGGCATGATATTCATGGTCAATCTTTTCGGTCAGAATATCGACCAGCTGATCGTAAAGGGGCTGTTTGCGCGCTCCGATCGCCATCCTATCCTCCCTTTTGCTCGAATTCGGCTAACTACCTAGGGTGTTAAGCATTATCGGTCTGCAACACCCGACTCATCAAGAAAACAAAAGCCGCGCGCTCTTTCGAGCACGCGGCTTTTAACATACACATGGCTTAAGGGGTCGGGGTGTGAGCCGCGTAGGGACACACCCCTCAAGCTAGAGCCTTACCAGATGCTCGGCCAGAGACCAAGCGGGCCAGCGCCCAGGATGCCAAGGACGAAGAGCAGCAGAATGCCCTTGGTCGGGGTCCAGCTGTGCTTAGCGAACATGTAGTAAAGCAGCAGCGTAAGCATAAGCGGGACGAGCTTCGGGACGATGGTGTTGAGGGTGTCGGCAACAGAGAAGTTGACCGGATCCTCGGTGACGGTGCCGTAGGTAACGGACTCCATGCCGTTGCCCAGATCGGTGACGCCGCACTCGACAGCGTTGCCGTCGGCATCGGAAGCGGTGAGGGCGTTGCCGTCCTCATCGGTCATGGCAATGGTACCGGCCTCAGCGGTCTCGGTATCGATACCCTCCATACCGGTGAAGTTCTCGGCCTCCTTCTCGGAGACGATCACGGTAGTAGCGGAGAGGCCACGGGTGGTGCCGTTGGGGATCTGGAGGTTGATCTGGGTGCCACCCATGGTGACGACCAGGCAACCGACGACGAAGACGCCCATGATGGAAGCGGCACGCGTGAAGGCCTGCATGTTGGCGGTCAGAGCGTCAATAGCGCTGGTGCCAAGCTTGTAGGACCAGTTCATGAGCCAGAAGCGCAGAGCGAACTGGACGACGTTGAAGATCACCAGGAAGATGATCGGTGCAGCGGCGTTGCCGTTGATGGCCATGTTAGAGGTGATGCCGGCCGTGATAGGCACAAGCGTCAGCCAGAACAGGGCGTCACCGATACCACCGAGCGGGCCCATTGCGGCGACGCGGACGGCGCGGATCGTGGGGATGTCAACCTTGTTCTGCTCGAGCGAAAGCACGATGCCCATAACAAAGGTGACAAGGAACGGGTGGGTGTTGAAGAACTCCAGGTTGTGGCTCATGGAAGCCGCGAGGTCGTTCTTGTTGGTGTGGATCTTCTCCAGACCGGGGATGATGGAGTAAAGCCAGCCAGCGGCCTGCATGCGCTCGTAGTTGAACGATGCCTGCAGGAAGCAGGAGCGCCAAGCCATCTTGTTGAGGGTCTTCTGGTCGAGCTGCGGAGCAGGAGTGAGATCCTCGTAGTGCTCCGGGATCACATACTCATTAGATGCCATCTTCGAAGTCACCTCCGTCAGAAACAGCTGCACCCTTCAGCTCGGTCTGCTGCTGGAAGTCCCAGAAAGCGATGCCGAAGCCGATGAGAGCGAGGATGAGCAGAGCAGGGGTTGCCAGCGAATCGTTGGCAACGGTGATGAGCGCGAGGCCAAAGCCCATGAGGAAGAAGCCCCACATATCGCGGTTCATCATAACCTTGAGCAGGACGGCGAAGCCGACGAAGCGCATCATGCCGCCTGCAGCGGAGAGACCGGTCTGCAGCCAAGTCGGGATGGCAGAAGCGATGGTCTGACCGATGGTAGCGCCAGCGATGAAGAACAGGGTGACGACGACAGCGAAGATCAGGCCGAGCAGAGCCATGGCGAAGTAGTTCAGGCGCTCGATGCCCTTGGTGTCCGCGTTGTGAGCCATGTTATCGGCCGTGGACATAAGCGGGGACATAAGCGTGAAGACCAGGGTAACGCCAAGCTGGCCAAGCAGAGCGAACGGAATGGCGAGGCCGACTGCCGCGTTGGGCTCGAGGCCCGTGGCGATAGCGAGAATGGCTGCCATGATGCCGCCGATGACGGCGTTAGGCGGCTGAGCGCCTCCGATCGGCATGTTGCCGATCGTCATGAGCTGATAGGTACCACCCACGAGAAGACCGGTGTTGAGGTCGCCAAGGATAAGACCGATGACGGCGCCGGTGACGATGGGCTGATAGAGAGACTCGAGGAAGTCAAACTGGTCGATTGCCGCGATGAACGTGACGACGAAGACCAGAGCGATCTGGATGATCGAGTATTCCATCTTGCTCCTCCTTTCAAAATGTATGTACGCACTTTGGATTTCACGTACAGAACGTCAGGGTTTCACTCCTGACAACGTGGATCACGAGGATTACGAGAAGAGCTTGCTCGTGTCCTCAACAGGCGTGCTCGGAACGCGCCTGATCTCCAACTCCACCCCCAATTCCTGCAGCTCTTTAAACGCAGCGACATCCTCGTCGTTAACTGCGACGGAGGTGGCGACTTGGCGCTTTCCTTCCGACATGTGCATGTTGCCGATGTTTACCTTCTTTATAGGCACACCGCCCTTGACGAGCGTAAGCACGTCTTCCGGTGTTTCGGCCACGATGAAGATCTTCTGGCGCGGGCTCGCCTTGCCAATGACGTCGATGGTCTTCTGCAGAGAGAAGAAACGCGTAGCGACGCCGGCGGGAGCGGCCATCTTCATGAGGTTCTGGCGCATGGTGTTGGACGCCACGTCGTCGTTGGCGACGAGGATGAGGTTGGAGCCCAGGGTGGAGTTCCACTGGGTGGCAACCTGACCATGAACCAGTCGGTTATCGATGCGGGTAAGAAGAATGTTGGGTTCTGCCATGTTGATCAGCTTCCTTTCGTTATTTGCTGACGACAGTTACTTGATCTCCTGAATCGCGTAACGCGAAACATCTACGACGGCTCCGGATCGGACTTTGATCTGGACCTTCTCGCCTTCGATGCCTTTGACGGTTCCGTAGATACCGCCGGCGAAAAGAACCTCTTGACCCGGCTTGAGCTCGGTGTGCAGCTCCTTGAAGTACTTCTGCTTCTTCTTCATGTTGATTTGCGACCAGATGGTGTAAATCAAGCCCATGATGACAAGCAGGCCTAAAAGGGCGACCGAGGAGCTCAGGACGTTGGCTCCGAAATCGGCCATTAGATGCCGTCCTCGTCGCCGAAGATATCCTCTTCCTCGGAGCCGGCAACGGATGCGACCGTCTGGGCGGTGACGCCCGTCTGGCCAACGGTCACGGCCTGCTCGCCAAGCTCGGCGAGCGTGGCATTGCCGCGGAGGAACAGAAGCTCAATAACCATGGGAAGGTTGGTGCCAGTCAGAACCTCGACGTTGTCGACATCCTGGGCAATCATCATCGACTGGTTGAACGGGGTGCCGCCAAGCAGGTCGGTAAAGACGAGCACGCCATCGCACTCCTCGCGCATGGCGGTAATAGCGGCGCGGAGATCCTCACCGTAGGAAGCAGCCTGGTCGCCCTCAAAAGGAACGACGGTAAAAGCGGGCTGGTCGCCGGCAACCATAGCGATAGCGCTAGCTAGGCCGGGTGCGAACTGTCCATGACCGGTAAGAATAAAGCCAACCATTCAAATTTCCCTTCCGAAGGTGTGTACAATCTGAGTCCGATGATTTTCGGAAGCCAGCGGGCGCTCGCCCTTAAAGCTTCTTAGAAAGCGTTCTTTGAAGACCAGTGGTTTCTAAACTGGTAGTAACCACGTGACGTGTTGTTGTCACTATATCACCCCAGAAGAGGTCGCTTTCGTTGATTCATACGGTAAAACGTTTTTGCACCGCTCACGGTGATATTTCGACCGTTTACCGGTCGTTAACACTTCTACCTGCGGTTTTGAAACCGTTTCGAAATGCTTTGGCAAAAGATCGGAACTTTTCCTGTCCCTAAACAACGCAGGGCGGCTAAAAATAGCGTGTAGAAAAATTGCAGGTCATTGTGAAGATATGTGAATTGGTCTTTTTGACTTAATACCAGTTAGAACCAGTTTTGAGATTATCGGTGAACGGTAGTTTTCGACCGTTCACCGGTTACTTGCAATCGTTTGCAGTTGTTTTCCCAGATGAATTAGGGAAACCCGATGAAGCACTTGTGCGATCACGGGAAGTTTTGGCATTTGTCCTCATCCCCCGCGCGCCAAACTCCGGCATCCAAAATGAGCCAATAGCTCACGCTAATCGTTTTCAATCATTACTTGCTCAGTATCCGTAATTATTTATCGTTTATCGTTAATTCTGATATGATACAAGTATCATCCAAAACGCCGATTGGAGGGGTTATGGTCCATCGAAACGCGTCTATATCGAATGAAACCATCAGCCGCGAACAGACGGTAGCCAAACTGAGGAAGCTCGCTCGCATCTGCAAATGGGCCACGATCTGCATTACCACCGCGCTCGCTCTGGGGCTCCTCGCAGTCATTGCGATTGACCTTCTACTCATATTGCCTGGCCTCTCCCAAGGCCCGTGTCTCCAATCCGTAGAACTTCAAGCCGGCGAAGGGCCGTGCCTTGCTATCGTCGGTACCGATGTGCAGGCCCCACTTATGCTCGTCGCACACGATGGTCACACTGCCATAGGGAGCCTCTTGATGACATGCCTCGCGCTTACCATCGCAATAAGCGTGCGCAGGCTTTTCTTCAACATTGAAAAGGAAGGCAGGCCCTTTGACCTTGAATGTAACCAGACACTTCGTCGAGTAGGACATTTATTCCTTATCGGCGGCGTTGCCGTGAGGCTTCTTGGTGCCGTAATCACGGGAATGATACTCTCAGGATTTGGTGGCAGCTTTACGGATGCGTTCGTCGGCCAGTTATTCGAGCCCTCCATGCTCTTTGCAGGCCTGATTATTTGCCTGATTGCCAGCATCTTCCGCTACGGGTATATCCTGCAAAAACAAGATGACGAGTTGCTCTAGGGGGAATCCATGATTATTCTGCGGCTTGACCGCATGCTCGCCGAACGCAAGATCTCATCCAAAGAGCTTGCGGAACGTGTGGGCATCTCCCAGGTCAATATGTCACGCATTAAGACGGGCAAGGTTTCTGCCATACGTTTTTCAACTCTTGACGCGATATGCCGGGCACTCGACTGCCAACCAGGTGATGTGCTGGAATATATATCCGACGATGAAGCCGATAGCCTTTTTGGACTTAAAGATGAATAGCCATAATTAAGCCGCCAATCATACCCTCAACGCAGAAAGCCCGCCAGTACGACTTCCGTGCTGGCGGGCTTTCTGCTGTCAATCGGCTAGATGCTCGATGAGCCGTGTGACTCTTTACGCAAACAGGCCGTAGATGCTGATGTTGGCCTTGGCGTAGAGGCCGTTCGCATACTCGGTCCACTTGGAGCTGGCGCTCGAAGCCTGCGAGGAATACTGCTGGTAGGCGGTGTAATAGGCGGTCATGGCCTGCTTATAGGTAGCGCTATCGGCCGTAAAGGCATCGTCAGCGAAGGCCTTAGCGTAGGTGCTATCGGCGTCCTTCCAGGTGCCCTTTGAGCTGTCCCACTCGTCGCCGGCAAGGTTGATGATGTAATCGGCGTAGTCCTTGCTCGCGGTCTCCTCGTTGCCGTCAGCAGGCTCGGTCGGGGCGGTCGGCATACTTGCGGAGCTGTCGCCGACCTTCTTCTTGTAGAGCTTCTGCAGCGTCGCGGACTGGCGGACAATCTGCTTGGCCTGGTCCTTGGACACGCCATACTGCGTGGCCATGGTCTTGTAGTCCGAAGTGCCGATGGAATCCTCGGCGTACTTCTTCATCTCCTTAGAAGAGACGGTGATGCCCTCGTCCTCGGCAGCATCGAGCAGAATCTTGTTGCGCACGTAGGACAGGATAACGTCGGCAGAGGGAGCGGTGTAGTTGCCATCGCCATCCTTGACGGTATCGAGGCTGTACTGGCTCTCGATGGCCTCGCGCGCGGTGATGTCGCTCTTCTTGCCGTTGTAGCTATAGCTTGCCACGGTCGAATCGAGCTGGTCCTCGGTGAGGGTCGCCGAGCCGACACCCTTGCCGCCAAAACCGCCGTTGCCGATAAAGAAGCCGACCACGGCAGCGATCACGACTGCAACCACGAAGGCGGCAATCATCGTCTTCTTGTGCTTGGATGCATGGTCGTCCACGTCGGAGTCGTCGTCCTCGTCCTGCTCCTCGGGCATGAGATTCTCGTCAGCGGCATCCGCGGCAATCTGAGCCTCCAGGCGGGCGTCCTCCTCCTCGGCGGTCGTGCCGGCAGCAATGTGCTCGGCAGACGTACCGGCGACCAGATCGATCTTCTCGTCCTCGTCACCGTCGGGGCCTTCGCCGCGCTCGATGATCTGGATGCCGTCGATCTCGTCCTTCTCGTCCTTCTTTTGAATCAGACCCATATCAGTTACTCCTTGTTAGGAAACATAGTCCGCAATAGAATACGCCCGACAGAGCGCCGGGCGTATTGATTCTCAGGTTATACGCAAACACTTAAGTACTATTTAGGCGTTTGCAGCGTGCATACCTTAGGCCAGGTGCGCGATAACGGCATCGGCAAAGGCCTGCGTGCCCACAGCACCCTCAACGGAGCCGGTCTGGGCACGACGAACGTCGCCGGTAACCTGCTCACCCTCGTCGAGCGTGGCAGAAACGGCGGCGCGAATGCGATTGGCCGCGTCGTTCTCGCCCAGGTGATCGAGCATCATAGCCGCAGACAGAATCTCGGCCGTGGGGTTAGCGATATCCTGGCCAGCGATATCGGGCGCGGAGCCGTGCGTCGCCTCGAAGATGGCGCAGTCGGCACCGATGTTGGAGCCGGGGGCCATACCCAGGCCACCCACCAGGCCGGCGCACAGGTCGCTGACGATGTCGCCGTACAGGTTGGGCAGCACCAGGACATCGAAGTCGTTGGGGTTCTGGACCAGGCCCATGCAGGTGGCGTCGACAATCTTGTCGTTGAACTCGATATCGGGATAGTTGGCGGCCACCTCGCGCGCAACGCGCAGGAACAGGCCATCGGTCGCCTTCATGATGTTGGCCTTATGCACGGCCGTCACCTTTTTGCGGCCGCAGCGGCGGGCATACTCAAAGGCATACTCCACAATGCGGCGGCTCTTGGCGATGGAGATCGGCTTAATTGAAATGGCGGAATCTGCGGCGAAGGTCTTCTGACCCGAGCGCTCGACAAGCTGCGAGAGCTCCTCGACCTCGGCAGCGCCCTCATCGAACTCGATGCCGGCGTAGAGGTCCTCGGTGTTCTCGCGCACGATGACCAGGTCGACGTCGCGGAAGCGCGAGCCGTCACCCGGCTGCGACAGGCAGGGGCGCACGCAGGCGTACAGGTCGAAATGCTTGCGCAGGGCGACGTTAACGCTGCGGAAGCCCGTGCCGACCGGCGTGGTGATGGGGCCCTTGATGGCAACCTTGGTCTCGGCGACCGCATCGAGCACATGCTGGGGCAGCGGCGTGCCAAACTCGTCCATGACGCCGGCGCCGGCCTCCTGGACGTTCCAGTTGATCTGGACACCGGTGGCCTCGACCACGCGGCGCATGGCCTGCGTAATCTCGGGACCGATACCGTCACCGGGAATCAGGACTACATCGTGCGCCATAATCTGTTACTCCTCGTCTTCGGCGTCGTCAGATTTTTTAACGCTAGCACGCTTCTTCTTTTTGGAGAGATCCAGGCCAAAACGTTTAACAAGCATTTCGCAAATCTCGCTCGAACGGGCCTTGAGATAGCTGCCCTTGCCGTTCTCGGCATCGAACTTAAGGCGCAGCGCAAGCTTCTCGGCGACCTCGGCGTCAATCTCGCCCTGGCCAAACTCGTACAGGCAACCGAGCATGTCGCGATACTCGAGGTCGCCGTGGTAGCACTGGATGGCCTCGTCCAGGATGGGCCAAGCCTCGCGCGAACGCTCGACGCTCGTGGCGCCCCACACGCACAGCAGGCGGAAGGCGGCATAGCGCAGCGTGGAGGAAATCTCGTCGAACAGCGCGGTCTCGGCACCCTCAAAGGCATCGCCCAGCTGCTCGGGGCAGGTGGCGGCGAGCGCCGCCAGGGCATCGAGGGCCTCCCAGCGGGTCTGAGCCTCGGGGCGGTCGAGCGCCTCGATTAGCGCGGGCACGCAGGGCACGACGCGCTGCGGATCGCGCTCGGCGAGCAGGTGCAGCACGCGGGCGGCAAACTGGCGGATACGGCGCGTGGGGCAGCCGAGCTCCTTGACCAGACGGTCGACGGCGTTCTCGTTCTCCTCTGCCAGCTGAAGCTGTGCCAGCTCCTCGTCGGTGAGCTGTTCTTCCTTGTTTTCTGCCATAGTTACCTCTTCTTACTATTTCTTAGCGTGCTTGCCAGCACCCTTGCTGTCATCGGTGACCGAGATGAGCTGTCGGTCGGCCGCGCCATTGTGACGCGCGCGGCGGCGCTCCTCGGCGTCGCCCGCATCGGCGGCGGCGCGGTGTGCCTTGTTGACGTTAAAGACCTCGTCGTGCTTGCGCCACGGGCCGACGGACTCGCCAAAGCTCATCTTAAGGCCGGCGATAAAGCCGCCGAGCCAGCCGATCGGCGCAAACTGCACCAGCGGGAACAGCGAAAACACCCAGGTTAGCAGGACGACTGCCGCCGCACCTGCAAAATTGGCGATCCAGTAGTCGCGCTTGGTGATCACGCGCTTTTCGCACGCCCACTGGCCGCACAAAAAGCCGATGTAGATCGCAAAGATAAAGAGCACCAGCGCAAGCACCACGAACGTCCAGCTCATGGGCGCTACTCCCCGTGATGATGGCCGCAGCAGCACTCGTGGTCCTCGCCATGGTGGTGGCCGCAACCGCACTCGTGGTCGTCGCCGTGCTCGCCGCAACCGCAGCCTTCCTCGTGAGCACCGTGCTCCTCGGGACGATACTGCGACCAGTCCAGACCGGCGGCAATGGCGTCGGCCTCCTCCTTATAGAGTACCGTGATGGCCTGGGTACCCAGCTTGGCGCCACCGATGGCGTCGAGCATGTCATAGAGCGTAAAGGCCACGTCGGCGCCGGGCAGCGCGAGCTCGCGGTCGTCGGCGTAGGCGAGCGCCAGACGCAGGTCCTTGATGAAGTGCTCGACCATAAAGCCGGGCTTGTAGTCGCCGTCGAGCGCCTTGGGCGCCAGGCTCTCCATAGCGCCGGACTTGCCGGTGCCGCCCAGGATCATCTGACGGGTCTTTTCCAGATCGAGGCCGCTCAGCTCGGCAAATGCCATGGCGTCTGCCATGCCGACCATGCAGGCGCCCAGCGACACCTGGTTGGCGAGCTTGGCAGCCTGGCCCTTGCCGGCGCCGTCGAAGCAGCAGATGTTTGCCGCAAAGGTGGCAAGGATGTCGCGGACCGGGGCGATGTCGTTCTCGGTAGCGCCCACGATAGCCGTGAGCGTGCCGGCGATCGCGCCCGACTCGCCGCCGGTGACGGGGCAGTCAAACGCCATGCGACCAGAAACCTGGGCGGCCTCGGCAATGTCACGGGCGAGCTCGGGCGAGCTCGTGGTGAGGTCGATCAAGACCGCGCCCGGCTTGGTGCACGCGAGCAGGCCGTCGCCCGCCAGGTAGAGCTCCTCAACCTCAGAGGGATAGCCCACCATGGTAAAGACGACGTCGGCGTTCGCCGCGGCATCGGCCGGCGTATCGGCCCAGGCGGCACCGCGCTCGATAAGCGCGGCGGCCTTGGACTTGGTGCGGTTGTTGACCGTGACGGGATAGCCGGCATCCAGGATGTGGCCGGCGATAGGGGCACCCATGATTCCGGTGCCGATAAATGCGACGGAGAGCTTGTTTGCCATGAAACCTTTCCTTTTGGGTTGGATGTTGTTACCAGGTTAAATACTCGGTGCCAGCGTTTGGGCTGTGAGTCGAGGGCGATTACGGACGCAGCGCTTGCCTACTGACCGCGCACGCGGCGGGCGATACGGTCGGAAAGCGACGCCTTGTCGGCGCGGTTCTTACCCCAAAACGCGCAGCCCACCATGCCGGGGCCCACGTGCGAGCCGATGGTGGGACCCACGGAGCCGCGAATGATCGTGACGTCGGCGCAACCCTCCTCCTTGCGGATGGCGGCTTCGAGCCAGTCACCATCCTTTTCGGCATCGGCCGTCATGATGGCGATGGGCATGGTGCGATCGGGCACGTAGTTCTCGCGGAACGACTTGAGGATGGACTTGAGCGCCTTCTTGCGGCCGCGGTTGACGCCGATCAGCGACAGCGAGCCGGCCAGGTCGTAGGAGAGCTCGGGCTTGACATCGAGCTTTGCCGTGAGCTGCGCCGCCGCGGGCGGAATGCGGCCGCCGGCAGCCAGTGCGTCGAAGCTCTCGAGCGTAAAGTAGCCGTGGACGTAGGTCTTTGCCTCGTTTGCCCAATCGACCAGCTGCTTGGCGGTCAGTCCCGCCGAACGCTGGCGCACGGCCTCGAGCGCCAAGAGCGCGCCGGTCGCACAGGGCAGAGCGTTGTCGACCACGTAAAGCTCAAAATCGGGATACTCGGCGCGCACGGCATCTGCCGCCTGGCACGCGGAGTTGTAGCTCGACGACAGCGCCGAGGTAAAGCACAGGTAGACCGTGGGCGTGCCCTCTTTGGCGCACTCGGTAAAGAACTCGATATAGCGACCGAGCGACACAGCCGAGGTGGACACGCGGGCACCGGCGCGCATCCGGTCGTAGAACTCCTTGGGTGTGATGCTCGACCAGATGTCGTCCGTACGCTCCTCGCCATCGATGATAAAGGGGAAACCCAGGATATCGACATCGAGGTTCGCGGCGACCTCGGGGCTAAAGTCGCAGCAGGTATCGACGACGATGCGGCAACGGTCCGAATGACCGGCGGATGCGGCCTTGTCCATCAAAGCGACTCCTTACGTAAAAAGGCGGCCACCCGCATGGGATGGCCGCCGGCCGTTAACTCATGCAAGTTAACGTATTTTACTCGTCAAGTGTTTCGATGCGGGGCTTGATGATGCCATATCCACCATTCTTACGGTGATACACCACATTGATGAGGCCAGTCGTCGCGTTCTCGAACACGTAGAAGTCGTGGCCGAGCAGATCGGTCTGCACCAGTGCCTGCTCCTCAGTCATCGGGGTGACATCGATGACCTTCTCGCGGACGAGCAGGTCGTCCTCCTCCTCGGGCAGCAGCAGGTCGGCCAGATCCTCGACGCGCTCGACCGGTGCGACATCCGCCGCGCTGGCACCGCCCTGGCGGTTGTCCACGACCTTGGTCTTGAACTTGCGCAGCTGGCGGGTGACCTTATCGGCGGAGAGGTCGATGGCGGCGTACATATCTGCACCGTGCTCGGCAACGCGAATCACCGAACCGCGGGCACGAACCGTAACCTCGACGATTGCCGGGTTGGGGTTCGAGGGGTTCTTCTCATAACGAAGTACAACGTCGACCGTCATGGGCTCGATATCGAAAACCTTGAGCGCCTCGCCGATCTTCTCATCCACATGCGCACGCAGAGCATCGGTTACCGTCGTCTTGCGTCCAGAAACCTTGATATCCATACGTGGCTCCAATCTGCCTCGGGGACTTACTGTACTGGCTATGTACCCATTGCTGTGCATTTAATCACGCGGATTCCCAAAGACCCGAATAACGATTGCTTGATACCGCATACCGAAGTCTCGCACTTTTCTGTGGCAAAGTGCGCTATAGGAGGGCGTCGGCAGAGTTGGTTTTTCTTCTTGAAATTGGCTTTGACCTGCTGGTTTTATAGGGATGAAAAAGCCGGGCTCCTCTATTGGGGAAGCCCGGCAGTGCGTGTTGAAACCGTGAAGAGGTGTCCTTTCCAACGTATAGGAGACACCACCCCTAGCAATAACTAGCTATTGAGTTTGTTAATGTCGTCGTCGGTGATGGCGCCTTCCTGGCTGGACGATTTGTCCTCGGAGGATGCGGTCTCATTGTTGGAATCGGAGGACTCGCTGCCGGAGGACGTGGTCTCACTGGACTCAGAGTCGACCGGCTGCACGTTAGCGCCCGAAACCGTCTTAGTGGTGAGGTCGTAGGGCATCGTGCCATACCAGACAGAGTGGACCGCCTCGAGCGTGCCGTCGGCCGTAATACCGTCGAGGGCATCGCTCACGGCACGGCACAGTTCGTCATTGGACGAGAGGCCCGCAACACCAAGCGTCGAGGGCGCCTCGAGCGCACCGACATAGGAGACCTCGCTCATCAGGCGTGCAAGGTAGCCGCCGGCCGTGGAGTCGCAGATCACATAGTCGACCTCGCCGGACTCGAGCGCCTCAAAGCACTCGTTGATGTTGGAGTAGGTCTTTTGGTTGGCGGTGATGCTCTGCTTAGCAAGCGCCTCCTGCGAGGCCGAGGACGTCTGAACGCCCAGGGTGGACGTGTTAAGGGTATCGGTGGAAACGCTTAGCGACCCACCATCGCTAGTTTTACCGAACACGGAAGTGGCATCGTACAGGCAGGTGCCGAGCGAGCTAATGTCCCCGTCCGTGGAGTTAATCTCGCCGATAAAGATATCGGCCTTTTTGTCGCCGAGCGCGGAACCTGCCGAGGACGCATCGACGAAGGCGACCTTAAGGCCCATGCGGCTTGCGAGGGCGCGGGCGGCGTCAACCGCATACCCCGTGAGCTCGCCGTCGGCGCCCTGCATGGCCTGCGGCGCATCGGAAGTATCGAGGGCGACCGTCAGGGTTCCGGGAGTGACCAGGGCATCGTCCGACACCGCCGGCGTGACGGTCTCGTACTCGATCTGGTCGATCGTGGGAGTCGTGAACGTAGACAGCGGGTTGAACGCGCATCCGCTCAGGCCCAAAACGGCGATGACCGCTGCGGTCCCAGCACCTAACCGAGCCGCGTGCATCAAGCTGCCCCTCACCATGTCCACTACCCTGCCTTCTGTGTCGTATACAATCCGTGCGTTGCGCGGAATATCAGGTTGTTCCCACCAGCTGACCTGGTATTTGACCCCACACTTGCGCACCGGGGTGTTTGCTCGGGAGGCCGCAGCCACCTTCACGACTGACCCGCTCGCCCGCGAGGCGGTATTGCCCCAAAGAAAGTAGAACGGACGGTGCGGCTTACATCTAGGACGCGCCATGATCGCGCCGCGCGCACGCGGTCGCTTACGTGGATCCCTTTGACCGCGTCTGTCTTGGACTAGGACGGGCATTTCGTCCGTCCGCAACCACAGCCTGGTAGGAACGAAGCGCATTATAACTAAGTTCAAGCTAAAGTTTAAGGTTAGGGGCGTCATTCGCATCTCGAGTACAGATTTCGCAGGTCAGGACGGGCCGCACGCGCTATCTTCACTGCCACAAAACCACCCCTACCAAACGCGTGCGATAGCGAGGCCATCAACGGCCGCGGCACCGGCGCGCTTGAGTTCCGCCGAAGCCGCTGCCATCGTCGCACCCGTGGTGATAACGTCGTCGATAAGCAGCAGGCGCTTGCCCCGCACATCCTCAACCGTCTCGTACATGCCTTGGGCACGCTCGCGGCGCTCCTCACGACCGAGTTCGCGCTGGTCGCCATGCCCGTACTTGACGAGAGCATCGAGCAGGGGAACACCCGACAGCTCGCAAAATGGGCGCGCAATAGCCTCCATATGATCAAAACCACGCCGCCGAAACGCTGCCGCCGTCGCAGGCACAAACACCACCGCATCCGCGCCGGACAGCACACCTCCATAGCGATCGGGCGCTACGACCTGGGCATGCAGGGCGGTGTCGTAGACCAGCTCCGCCAGATACGGAGCCAGACGTCGCTCGCCCGCGTCCTTGTACGCTTTAATGATGCGCGGCAGTGGATGCGCATAGACAGCGCACGCCAGGCAGCGGTCGAGTGCCTCCGCCATTGCCGAGGACGTGCCCTCGACCGAACACTCAGTGCACAGCAAATCCCCAAACGGGGCGCCGCATCGGGTGCAGC
The DNA here is from genome assembly GCF_040920445.1 of Collinsella aerofaciens. GTDB lineage: Bacteria > Actinomycetota > Coriobacteriia > Coriobacteriales > Coriobacteriaceae > Collinsella > Collinsella aerofaciens_BH. The sequence goes on from NZ_JBCOTQ010000031.1 coordinate 21,423, forward strand.
TATGACGTGGGTCGATGAGCGTGAGCGCGGTCAGGCAGTCTTGGCAAATAAGCGCACCGGCGCGCTCGCAGCCGGCACATCGTGTTGGCGACAATGCCTCGAGCGCCTCGCGTGCCACCCACTCGGCAAACGGTAGCAATTCGTCCGCAAACGGTAGGGCGCCGGCGCCCTGCAGACGGCTCAATATGTTCAGATGGCTCTTCAAGACACAACCCTCCCTACGTTCGGTCGCAGGGAGGGTTGTTGATTCGGCGCTATGATACCCCGATGCGCTCGGGGCAAGGCGGGCTAAATCCGCTCGCGGGCGTTATTCGCCGGCGGGCGGTTGTGGTGCGGACGAAGACGGGGTCGGGCCCTCGCCACCATCCTGGCGCGGCTTGCGGGAACGGCGACGGCGACGGCGCTTTTGACCCTGGTCGGCCGAGCCCTCGCCACCGCGATCCTCGCGCGGCTCGCGCTCGTCGCGAGCCGCGCCACGCGAAGCCTTGGCAGCCGCTCCCCCGCCATCTCCGGGACGACGGCGCGTGACCTTGACCTCGCCATCCGAGACCTGATCGGCCACAGAGGGCACTGAAGGCTTCTGCTGCGTGCCCGAGGAATGGCGACGGCGCGGACGCGGCGCGCGCTCCTCCTCGCCACGTGACTTGCCGCCCTTGTCGGCAGGCGCATCGGAAGCCGAGGGGCCCTTGGAAGCGGCACCAGCCTCGCGAGCAGCTGCGGCGCGAAAGGCGTCCTCGCGCTCCTCGCTCGACAGATGACGGCGGCGACGACGTGTGGGGTTCATGCCACCGCCGCGATTCTGCTGCTGGGGCTGCTGAACCTCGCGCTCGCGAGAGGCGTTCTTGCCCGCGGCTGCAGCCTCGGTAGCATCGCCCGAGCCCGCACGCTTGCGGCGGCGACGGCCACCGGCGGCCTCCTCGGCCTCGGGCGCCTCGGCCTTGCCGCGGCCCTTTCCGCGGCCACGGCCCTCGCCCTGACCCTGAGCAGCGCGGGCATCGGAATCGGCATCGCGACGACGGCGCTTGGGCATCGACGTGCCGGCAAGACGGTCGGCGCTCGACAGGCCATCGCCCACGTCGACGCCGTTCTCGCGGTCGAGCTCCATGAGCGCCAGACGCATCTCGGGCGACTCGATGCGCTCGAGCACGTCGCGCGTCACGCAGTCGGGGCGGCAGTTGCAGCCCTGCTCGGCGGCCTTCTTTTTGCAGCCCTCCGAGCACGTCATATCGGCCAGGTTGACCTTAAAGACTTTGCCGTTCTCCAGGCGCAGCACCAGCTGCTCACGCGGCGTGTCATACTCCTGGATACGCGCCTTGCCAAGCGGCGTATCGATGAGCGTCTTCTTTTTGGGCGCACGGCTCTTAAAGTCCTTGTAGGCCTCGAACTCGTAGCGCAGGCAGCACATCAGGCGGCCGCAAACGCCGCTGATCTTGGACGAGTTGAGCGGCAGGTCCTGCTCTTTTGCCATGCGAATCGAGACGGGCTCAAACTGTCCGCCAAAGCGCGTGCAGCAGAGCTCCTGTCCGCACTGGGCGTAGCCACCCACCAGGCGGGTCTCGTCACGCACGCCGATCTGGCGCATATCGACGCGAATGTGCAGCGTCGAGGACAGGTCCTTGACGAGCTGACGAAAATCGACGCGCTCCTCGGCCGCAAAGTAGAACACGGCCTTCTCGCCGCCAAACAGGTACTCGACGCCCACCGGCTTCATCTCGAGGTCGAGCTCCTTGACCAGGCGGCGGAAGTCGACCATGGCCTCGTCGCCCTGGATGGCCAGGTCGTCGGCAAGCTGGAGGTCGATGTCGCTCGCCACGCGCAGCACGGGCTTGAGCGGCTGACCGATCTCATCTTGCGGCACCTCGAAGGGATCGGCCGTGACCAGGCCGATCTCGGTTCCGCGCTCGGTGGAGCAAATGGCATAATCGGCCTCGAGGATATCCAGATCCTGCGGATCGAACCACAGGTCGCGCGAGGCGTAGGTAAACTTAACGGGTACGACTAACGGCATTTCAGTGCCTTCCTGATATCGAACAGCATGACCTCGATGGCCAGCTGGGGAGTAACGTTTCTGGCGATGTTGCGTTCGGCGGTTGCGACTGCCTCGAGCGCCCGCGTGGCGCCCGCAACATTCGTCGCGGCGGCAAGCCGACCGATCGTGTCGCGCACGTCTTCGTTCACCACGTCGGCCGCCTCGTCCTGAAGCGTCAGCAGCACGTCGCGCATGAGCGTCCGCGCGCTCGCCAGCGCTTCCATGATACCCGAACGCTCGCGCGCGTTGAGTTCGCGCTTGTTGCGGTCCTCAAGCTGCTTCAATGCTCCACGCGACAGGTAGTCGGCGTTTTGCTCGAGCACCTTTTCCTGCGTGGACTTGACCTCGGCGAGCGGCGCCTTAACGGCGACGATGAGCGACTTAGCGCGGCTGAGCACGTCGGCCTCATCGGCGGCGATGAGCGAATCGATGGCGCGAACCATCTGACGGCGGGCGTCCTGGCGCTCGGCGTTCTTGAGAAACTCGATGCCACGCGTGGGGCTTCCCGCTACTGCGACGGCCATGCGGCAACGCGCAGGGTCCTGACCGGTGGCGCGGCTCACGGCCTGCGCGGCGACGGCGGGCGACACCAGCCGAAACGGCACGCACTGGCAGCGGCTCACGATGGTGGGCAGCATCACGTCGGCGGAGGTGCCCAGCAAGATAAACATAACGCCCTCGGGCGGCTCCTCGAGTGTCTTGAGCAGCGCGTTGGCGGTGTTGGCGCGCAGCTGCTCGGCACGGTCGATGATGTAGACCTTGGCCTTGGCGCGGATGGGTGCCAGCGGCACGTCGTCGAGCAGCTCGCGGGTCTGGGCAATGAGGTAGCCCGTGGCGCTCTCGGGCGTGTAATAGTGCACGTCGGGGTGCGTATGGCGAGCAACGCGCACACAACTGTCGCATGAGCCGCAGCCATCCTGCTCGCACAGGAAGGCTTGGGCGAGCGCCCACGCGGCGTCGAGCTTGCCCGCGCCGGGCGCGCCCAAAAACAGGTAGGCGTGCGATGCGCGACCGCTGGCGACGGCATTGGTCAAAAAGTCGCGCACGCGCTCTTGGGTGTCGAGCTTGGCCAGCAGACTTGCCTGAGCGGGGGCCATGCTACTCGGCCTCCTGGGCAAGCGCAGCGGTGACGGCGTCCTGGGAAATGTCGAGGCCGTAGGCGCGAACCCGCTCGACCGTCTGCGCGAAGACTTCCTCGATGGACGCGGTCGCGTCGATGAGCTTTACGCGATTTGGCTCTTCGGCGGCAATGCTGCAAAATCCCTGGTAGACGCGCTCCTGGAAGGCCATGCCCTTGGCCTCCATGCGGTCGGCCGCGCCGCGGGCAGCCATGCGCAGCGCCGCCTGCTCGGGCGTGATGTGATAGACGAGCGTGAGCGCCGGGTGCGTACCCGCGACGGCCAGGTTGTTGGCGTCGCGCACTATCTGGCGGTCGAGGCCGTCGGCAAACGCCTGGTAGCAGGTCGTGGAATCGTAGAAGCGGTCGCACAGGACAACCTTGCCGGCAGCAAGGGCGGGCGCGATGACCTCGTGCACCAACTGAGCGCGTGCCGCCTCGTAGAGCAACAACTCGCAGGTGTCGCCCATCGCCGTATTGGCGGGGTCGAGCAGCAGAGCACGGATCTTTTCGCTGATGGCGGTACCGCCCGGCTCACGCAGGGTCACAACCTGGTAGCCGGCAAGGTCGAGCGCACGGGCAAGCAGGCGCGCCTGCGTAGATTTACCGGCGCCATCGACACCCTCGAGCGTAATGAAGCTATGTTGAGCGGGCTCAAAAGCCATGGGCGCAGCCCCTTCCTACAAGGCGCGTAAATGCGAGTTATAGCAACCAAGCCATGATACCCCAGTGCTCGGTGCGTCCCCAATGGCTAAAGGCGCCTTTCCAAAGTTGCGGTGAAATAGGGACTGATTGAAGCTCTGAGACCGCCAAACAGTCCCTATTTCACCGCAACTTATGAAGGGGAATTTGGGGTGCTGGGTATAATCGTCATATTGCATTGAAATGTGGCGAAAGGAGTGGCAATGTCTCGGTATTGCGCCTCGTGCGGCAAGCTTCTTGCAGATAATGCCAAGTTCTGCACCTCGTGCGGTGCACCCGTTGAGCAAACAACCGCGAGCGATAGCCAGCCCGCTTTTGAGCAGACCGGCTCCCTTGATACGCCGCAAGCCAAGGCGGACGACCCCCTCGCCTATCGCCCCGACCCCGCCGCAGGCCCCGCGGCCGTCGAGACCACGCAGCGCATACCCGTCGCGAGCGGCTCGTCCCAACAGCAGCCGGCTCCCGCATACGCGCCCGCTTCGCCACAGACCCCCGCTCCCAAAAAGAGCGGCACCGGGCCGCTTATCGCCGTTATCGTTGTGCTGGTGGCGATTATCATCGCCCTGGTTGTTTTCTTTGTGATCAAGCCTTTCGACAACGCCGCCACGCAGACGACTGCCGAGGTAGCTAAGCTGCACCATGACGTCGACGACGATGACCTAAAGCCTCTCGGCGATCCCAACAGCCTGTACGACGATGATGACGATGACGACGAGGATGGCGGCGAAGCAACGCTCTCCGAGCAGAACCTCTACCGCCGACTGAGCGAATACTACGACTTGCTCGAAGACCTCGATAACTACGTCCGTGGCTGCGCGCAGAACTTCAACGGCAGCTATCTGGAAGAAGATCGCACCACCCGTCAAAATCTCGCCGACGTCGCCGAGCGCACAGAGGACACCATCGAGCAGTATTACGACATCGTCGAGGACCTGGACGTCCCGACGAGCTCTAAGAACTACAGCTCCTGGAAGGACATCGTTGCCCTGTATGACGACCTGGATCACCGCATTGACGCAATCTGTGATGCCTGGGAGATCAGCCTGAAATACGCCAAGCCCGAGGACCACAAGAATGAGATCGTGGCGCCGCTGTCACGCGACAACGTGGCGGGCACCAATGACAATAAGTACCGCCTAGACTTTGAGGAGCGCTATCCCGGCGCCAAGCCTGTCGAGGTAAACTAGCGCTTTGTCGTTCCCGAGCCGGCAGTTAGGGACCGTCCCAAACTACCGGCAGAGACGATATGAGCAGGACATAAAAACATTGAGAGCCCCTGCTGCATGAAAGACCGCGGATTAGGCCGACAATGGTGAGTGTCTAATCCAACCGTGGCGGCCACGCCGCATTCATGGAAGGGGCTCCCATGCTCGATGCTACCACCTTCATCGGCCTCGACGTCCACGCCCGCTCGATAAAGGCCGTCTCCCTCGACGTCATGACCGGGGAGGTACGTGCCGCGACCTTCGGCTACGACGCCGGCGCCGTCGCGGAGTGGGTCCGTTCCGTGGACCCCGGGGCCAGGTGCGTGTACGAGTCCGGGGTCACGGGCTTCGACCTGCAGAAGAGGCTTTCCGGCCTGGGGGTCGACTGCGCGGTCGGCGCCGTCTCGAAGATGATCAAGCCCAGCGCGGACAGGCGCAGGAAGAACGACCGCAACGACGCCGAGTTCC
>NZ_JBCOTQ010000032.1:0-26827 GCF_040920445.1 Collinsella aerofaciens
ATCGAACTCCTTAGAGGGTCGTTGTTCAGACGCATGCCGCCGCGGCAGAGCGGGGCGGCAGGGTAAGTGTCACATGCTGTGCGGACATCAATGGAGAAACCGCCTGCTCGACCAACCTTTGACGCCGTTTTGCACCGGCACCACATCCCCCGCTATCGAGGTCTAATACTTTTCCCACCGCTACCCAAAAACTCATCCAACATTAATCTTGGCTCAAGAATCGCTTAATCTATAACCTGCACTATAGAGTTCGACCAAGGGCGGGGCGGCGCCGCGCAACGCAGGCCGCCGAACGCAACGCTCGCGCCCATCGAACGAAAGGACAGGTCATGGACGACCTCGAAAAAGTTGAAACCATCCGCACCAAGTGCAACGTGAGCTACACCGATGCCAAGGCCGCGCTCGACGCCGCCGACGGCAACGTTTTGGACGCCATCATTTGGCTCGAGTCGCAGGGCAAGACGCAGACCACATCGGCGCACGCCGCCACCGAGTCCGTGCCGGTCGATGAGCCCTCGGCCGAGATGGTCGCCGCGCAGGCAGCCTACGAGAAGTCGAGCGAAAAGACCGACTTCTCCAAGAAGATGGACAGCGTGTGGGAGTACCTCAAAAAGCTCTTCCGCCTGAGCCTGGACACCAAGTTTATCGCCACGCGCCGCGATGCGATCATCCTCAACATCCCCATCCTGATCCCCATCATCGCCCTGTTTGCCTGGGGCGCTACGATTTGGCTGATGCTGATTGGCCTGTTCTTTGGCATGCGCTACCGCATCGACAGCGACGACGACGTGCCCGGCAGCATCAACAACCTTATGAATCACGCCGCCGACGCCGCGGACGACATCAAGCAAAATCTGAACGACGACAAGTAATCGCAGACGGGGGCACACATGGCACGGATCCTGATCGTAGAGGACGAGGAGAAAATCGCCCGCTTTGTGACGCTCGAGCTGGAGCACGAGGGCTACCAGGTGGAGCACGCCGCTGACGGCCGCACCGCCGTGGACCTGGCGCTGGAGCGCGACTACGATCTGATTCTGCTCGATGTGCTGTTGCCACAGCTCAACGGCATGGAGGTCCTGCGGCGTGTCCGCAAGCACAAGGATGTGCCGGTGATTATGGTCACCGCGCGAGATGCCGTGATGGACAAGGTGGCCGGGCTCGATGCCGGCGCCGACGATTACCTGACCAAGCCGTTTGCGATTGAGGAGTTGTTCGCACGGATCCGCGTTGCGCTGAAGCGCTCGGAGGCCGTGCGGGCGGCTTCGGGCGTTGGCGGCGTTGGGGCCGGGGAGGGCGCTACGGGTGCCGCTGCGATACCCCCGGCTGGAGACTCGGCCAAGACCTCAGCCGCGCCCTCCCCCGCCGCGCTCACCGTGGGTTCGGTCGCGCTCGATCCCGACCGCCGCGAAGTCACGGTCGGCGGCTCGCCCATCGTGCTGACCGCCCGCGAGTTCGACGTCCTCGCCCTGCTTATGGCACATGCCGAGACCGTGCTCACACGCGAGCGCATCGCGCACGAAGCGCTGGGCTACGAATACATGGGCGACACCAACAACGTCGACGTGCACATCGCGCATCTACGCGCCAAGATCGAGGACGCCGGCGGCGCCCGCATCATCCAAACCGTGCGCGGGGTGGGCTATGTCTGCCGCGCGTAACGCCGAGGCCAAGCGCGTCACCTCCATCGCCCGCGCCATCAACTGGAGCTATATGTGGCGCCGCCTGATGAGCTACGTTTGGCTCGACCTGCTGCTAGTAGTGATTGTGGCGGCGATCCTTGTCTATGGATACAACCAGACGCTGCCCAACGGCGCGTTTACCGCAGGATGGATCCCCAGCGCCACCGTTCGCGGCATGACGCTGACGCCCGCGCGCGGCTGGGACCTGACAACGCTCACCTATACCGTCGAGCTCGCGCGTACCACCAAGACTTTCCCCCTCGCGCAGGACCTCGTCACGCTATGGCCTCTCTACCTTGTCGTTGTGGGTTGGCAGGTCATCAGCGTGCTCAACATGCTCGGCGGCGCCCGCCGCGTGCGCCGCACCATGGCGCCGCTCAACGATCTGGCCCTGCGCGTGGACGAACTCGGCCGCATGCAACTCGCCGGCGGCAAAATGGAAACACTGGAGCAGGCCATCGAGCGCGCAAGCGTCGACTCGCCGAGCGTCACCACCGGCGACGCCGACCTGGCAAGCACCAAGGTCGCACTCAACCGCCTGCTGCGCCAGATGCAAGAGGCCAAGCTGCAGCAGATGCGCTTTGTCAACGACGCGAGCCACGAGCTGCGCACGCCCATCGCGGTGATTCAGGGCTACGTGAACATGCTCGACCGCTGGGGTAAGGACGACCCGGACGTGCTGGCGGAATCCATCGCGTCCCTCAAGGCCGAAAGCGAGCACATGCAAGAGCTTGTGGAGCAGCTGCTGTTTTTGGCGCGCGGCGATGCCGGGCGCACGGTCCTGCGGCGCGCGCATACCAACTTGGCTGCACTGGTCAGCGAGGTATGCGAAGAATCGCAGATGATCGATACCGAGCACACGTATCGGCTGGCTTCTGACGCTGCGCTTGCCAGCGACCCGCGCTGCGACGCGCCCGTCGACGTGGCGCTCGTGAAGCAGGCTCTGCGCGTGATCGTGCAAAACGCCGCCAAGTACTCGGATGCGGGAACGACCGTCACATTTGGCATAACGCCGGATGCGGGCGCGGGCACGATCGACATAAGTGTTGAGGACGAGGGCATCGGCATGAACCAGGAATCCGCAGCTCACGCGTTCGAGCGGTTCTACCGTGCCGACAACGCGCGCGATGCCGGCGCACAGGGTTCGGGTCTGGGGCTTGCGATCGCCAAGTGGATCGTCGACAGCCACGGCGGCGTCATCGGTGTGACCTCGGTCGAAGGGGTCGGCAGCCGCTTTACGATTCGCCTGCCACGATAGGAAGCCCCTCGGCATAAATAAAGGGATAGGGCCACGCGGCCCTATCCCTTTTTGCCAGCTATGGCAGCTTGTGCGCTACTCGCGGCACAGGTGCACGGCGAAACCGGCGAACTCGCGCTTAAAGTACACGAGCTTGGTACCACCGTCGGGCAGCAGCGCGCGCGACTCTTCGTTGACCTCGAGCCCGCGCTCGGCAAACCACTTCTCAGCTGCATCGATGTCGTTAACGGCAAAGCCGATGTGGCCCTTGGTGCCACGACCGTTCTGCTTCATGATCTCGACCAGCGAATCGTTGAAGTACGAAACCGGGGTCTCGATGACGGGCAGGCCCATCATCGTCGAGAACAGCTCCGCGATCTCCAGGGCGTCTGCCGGGTCGGTGGCGTTAATGCCCACATGGGCAACGCGCATACCAAAGAGCTCTACCGGGTTGGCGTTCTGCTCACTCATGCAGTCAGCGCCTACTGAGCCATGACGTCGAGAACGGCCTTCTCGGCAGCGACGCGGTTCATGCCGGTCATGAAGGGCACGCCGCTCACGTACGGGCAGGTGAGGCCTTCGGGGGCAACGGTGGTGGCGATCAGCAGGTCGGCGCCCTCGTCGCAGTAGTCCTTGGCCTCGGAGATGGCGCACTGCACGATCTCGTACTTGTCGGCGTAACCGTTGGCGTCGAGCAAGGTAGCGACCTTCTGGGCAACGAGCGTGGAAGTAGCAGCGCCAGCACCGCAAGCCAAAACGATCTTCTTCATAGGTAATGTCTCCCTTCATGGTTTACTTTAGGTAAGTGTACCGCAGCGAGCGATGGCACTCGGCCTCGATGAGCTTTTATGCCAGTTTGCTTGCGCGCTGCGTATAATACATCTAGTACGTGTTGTCATACCGCTCGCTTTATGAGCGACTAAGGACCCTAATATGCCCGATTCCCGCACCCTCTGGACCGCCGTCGTTATCATCTGCATCGCCTTGTCGGTGTTCTTTAGCGTCAAAAAACGCACCACGTTTAAACGCCTGCAGCAATTGATGGCCGCCAAGCAGTGGGATGAGTTCGATCGTTTGCTCGACGGCAAACTCACCAGCATGCTGTACCCGCGCTACAACCGCGACTACCTGCGTCTGAACTCCTATCTGCTGCGCGAGGACCACGAGCACGCCAGCGAGATGTTCGACCTGCTGCTGGGGCTCAACCTGCCCAAGATGCAGCGCGTCGACCTGGTGATCAAAGCTTTTAACTACTACGTTGGCCAGGAGGACCGCAAAAAGGCCAAGGAGTTGCTGCACGAGATCAAGGGCTTTGAGGGCGGTCAGGCCGAGACAGTCGCACACGAATGCCAGCTGATGTACGACACGATGATCCTCAAGCGCCACAACGACATTCCCGAGCTGGAGCGCATGCTCGAGGATGTCGGCGACGACCCGGTCAAGCGCTGCCGACTGGAGTACCTGCTGGCCCTGCAGTATCAAAACAAGGGCGACGAGGCAAAGTTCCAAGAGTTCCTGGAGAAGTCGGGCCAACACTCGATGGCCGTCAACGCGTAACGGACGGCTTGTGCTAGACTTCTAGTCTCACGGGGGCGTGGCGGAATTGGCATACGCAGGAGACTTAAAATCTCTCGCCGCAAGGATTGTGGGTTCGAGTCCCACCGCCCCTACCATGTGATTGCTTGCGAGCCCGTGTTCCCCAGGGATGCGGGCTCGCTTCTTTAAGATGCCGGTGGGACTCGAACCCGCGAGGGGGCGAGCGTTAAGCGGACGCGCAGCGTCCGAAGCGAGCCGGCGAGGGCGCCGACAGGCGGCCGAAGCCGGTGCGTATTTGCGCAGCAAATGCGCGGACGTCCCACCGCCCCTACCATATGGAGCTTTCGAGCCCGTGTCCCCAAGGGATGCGGGCTCGTTTCTTTTACACGCCGGCGGGGCTCTAAGTTGCGGTGGAATAGTTCCTGTTTTGGCAGTTTATCAGCCCATTTAGGAACTATTCCACCGCAACTTAGGTTGGTATTTACACATTTTCCGATGGAAAAACGTGGTTGTCTCCCACATTTTCCGATGGAAAAACGTGGTTGTCTCCCACATTTTCCGATGGAAACTCCCAAATGGCCTTATACTAGCCGAGAGGGTTGGGAGGCAATATGCAGCGACAGCTTATGAGTGAACTTATCGCTTGGAAATCAAGGGCGAATCGCAAACCTCTCATGCTTAAGGGAGCCCGCCAGACAGGAAAGACTTGGCTTCTTAACGAATTCGCAAGCCAGCAGTATCGAAACGTCATTCGTTTTGACTTTATGCTCGAGCCGAGCACACGCTCGCTGTTCGATGGGAACCTCGACCCCAAGCGCATCATCTCCCAGATAGAACTCCTACGTGGCCAAACCGTAACGCCGGAAGACACGCTCATCATCTTCGACGAGATCCAAGAGGCGCCACGCGGGATCACCTCGCTCAAGTACTTCAACGAGCTTGCACCCGAATACCACATCGTAGCAGCCGGTTCCTATATGAGCCTCGCGCTCCGACGCGAAAACGAGTCATTTCCCGTCGGCAAAATCGACCAGCTCACCATGCGTCCCATGGGGTTTGCTGAGTTCGTTCGTGCCGTCGACGGCAACCCGCTCGCCGACGCCATCCTTGCCGCAGACATGAACCTTCTGGCAAACGTTACCGAAAAGCTCGAGCACTTGCTCAAGGAATACCTTGTTGTCGGCGGTATGCCCGAAGTTGTCTCCGCTTTCGCCGAGACACGCGATTTCATCGAAGCCCGAAGGCTTCAGCAGCAAATCATCGAGGCTTACGAATCCGATTTTGGCAAACATGCACCCGCCCGCATCATCGAGCGCATGAGGTTGGTTTGGAAATCCCTTCCCGGCCAGCTTGCAAAGGAGAACAAGAAGTTTGTCTATGGCGCCCTTCGTCCCGGAGCGCGCGCACGCGATTTCGAGGAAAGCCTCCAGTGGCTCACGGACTACGGAATCGTTCATAAGGTGCCACGTGTTTCCGCTCTAAAGGCGCCGCTCTCGAGCTACGAAGACCTCTCGGGCTTCAAACTGTTCTGCATCGACACCGGCATCCTCGGAGCGCTCTCCGGTCTCTCTCCGGCCATCGTTCTTAACGGATCCGCTGTTTTTACCGAGTTCAAAGGTTCGCTGACCGAACAATACGTCGCGCAGGAGCTTTTGCTCCAGGACAAAACTCCCGCGTATTGGTCCTCTACCTCCGGCAATGCCGAAACCGACTTTGCCATCGACCATGCGGGAACCGTGCTTCCGCTTGAGGTCAAGGCGGCAGAGAACCTTAAAGCGAAGAGTCTGAAAATAGCCTGCGAAAAATTCAAACTCGAGCGTTGCGTGAGGAGCTCCCTGGCGGCATATAGAGACGAGGGCATGCTCATCAATATTCCGCTTTGGGAGATTGGGCAGATCGACAAGCTGGCATAGGCGCTGTGGGGACGCCCCGCAAGGACTGTCCCCAGGTGCCGGCTGTTGAGTTGCGGTGGAATAGGGACTGTTTGGTGCCCGAAAGGGCGATTTTAGTCCGTATTTCACCGCAACTTATTTAGAGGGCGCTGAGGCTGGGGGTCCAGGCGATGGTGGGAGTCGCGCCGTCGAGAACCTCGTTGATGGTGGCGACCATGCCAGCGAGTAGGCTGTTCTCGCTTACGGTGAGCGCATCGTAGCCACCGGCGCGCATGAGCTCGCGAATCACCACGGCGCCGGCCAGAATCACGCCCGCGCGCTTGGGCTGCACGCCCGGCAGCGCAGCGATACCCTCCACATCCAGCGTAGATATACGATCGATGGCGGCCGAGATCTGCTCCATCGAAAGCTCGCGCAGGTGCACAAAGCTCGAGTCGTACGGCTCCAGTTCGTGGACCAGCGCCACGAGCGTGGTGACGGTACCGCCCACCGCGACGAGGCGCTCGGCGCGCTCAAAGTCGACAGGCAGGCCCTCAAAATAGGCGGAGAACTGCTCGCCCGCCCACGCGGCGGCAACCGCAAGCTCATTCGTCGACGGCGGCAGCGCAGAGAAAAACCGCTCCGTCACGCGACGGCAACCGATGTCCAGTGAGCGCGTTCCCTCCAGCGCAAAGACCCCGCGCTCAGGCGCATAGACGCCCGTCGCGAGCTCCGTGGAGCCACCGCCCGAATCGGCGACGATGATGCGCTCGCCAGCAAAGTCGTGTGCCACGCCAAAAAACGTCAGGCGCGCCTCAACCTCGCCCGGAATCACCTGCGGTTCGAGCCCCAGATCGCGCAGACCGTCCAGCAGCAGCGCGGCATTGGACGCATCGCGCGCGGCACTCGTGCAGGTGGTGCAGACGCACGCGGCCCCAAAGGTACGGGCTTCGTCCACAAACATGCGGCACGCAACGAGCACGCGCTCAACGGCCGCCTCGCAAAAGCGCCCCGTCGCGTCCACGCCCTCGCCCAAGTCGGTGATCTCGGTATGCTTGGACGATTCCACGATCGCCCCGGCCTCGACCTGCGCCAACACCAGTCGCGACGACACCGTTCCCAGGTCAATCGCGGCCACCTTATATCGTTTGCAATCTGCCATTGCGGGCTCCCCTCCGGGCGCTACTCGCCTACTCGCCGCTGGACGCGACCGTCTGACCCTCGACGCCGTTAAACCCAAACAGCATGTCGAGCGCCTGGATGTACCACGGCGCGTCCTTACCGACTTTTTCGATTTCCTTGGCAACTTCGCTGGCCTTCTTGGCGTTCGACGACTTCTGGCTCGACGAGGCATCCGAATCGCCGTCCAGGCCCTGCACTTCAATCCTCTTCTCGCCGGGCATCACCAGGCCTAGGTCCTCGGATGCCGCGTCCTTGATACCCTCCTCCGAGAGCAGCTTGTCGACGCTTTTTTGCAGCTCATCATTGTATTGCTGGCGAATCTCGACCTGCTTGGCCAAGATATCGCTCGAACGCTTTGCCACGTACAGGTCGCGCACGGGGAAATACAGGCTCACGAGCACCAGGGCAACGACGATGCCGATGAATAGCCCTCGCTGAGGACCGTGGGTAAAGTCGTAGATCGCCTTGACCACCGCGTTGTCGTTGGCGTAGTGCATAAAGTCCGAGCCCGAAAGACGGTTCGAGGGCCTGCTCGACCTATCATGCGTTTGAGCCGACGAGCGCTGAGCATGCGACGAACGTGCTGGGCGCACTGGTCCATCTGTCGAAGTATTCACTTGAGCATTGGGGCGCGAGGTACTTGTCGGGCGCTGCATGGAGCGGTCGGCGCCGGCGTAGGCGGACCCACGGAGCTGCACCGTGCGCGCACGGCGAGGCGACGGCTCACGCGAACCGGCGGAATAGTACCTGTTGTCGTAAATCTGATCCATGTGCGCCTTGTGCGGTTGAGGTTTGTTTGCGCTAAGTCCTTTAGTTATAGCACGAGCGCCCGCACCGCCTTCGCCAGCCTTTGCTCGACATAAAAAAGGCGCTGAGCCATATGGCCCAGCGCCCAATGGCGGCCATCAGAAGTGGAACGGAGCCGAGTCAACCCCGCTCCCCGCGTGCACCACTTGTTTAGCGAATGTTGTAAAACGCTGCCTTGCCGGCGTAGCGCGCACTGCCCTCGAGCTCGTCCTCGATGCGAATGAGCTGGTTGTACTTGGCGATACGGTCGCTGCGGCACGGGGCGCCCGACTTGATCTGGCCGGCGTTGACGCCCACGACCAGGTCGGCGATCGTGGAGTCCTCGGTCTCGCCGGAACGGTGGCTCACGATGCAGGCGTAACCAGCCTCCTTGGCGGTCTCGATGGCCTCGAGCGACTCGGTGAGTGTGCCGATCTGGTTGACCTTGACCAGGATCGCGTTGGCGGCGCCCAGCTCGATACCCTTCTTGAGGCGCTCGGTGTTGGTGACGAACAGGTCGTCGCCCACCAGCTGCACCTTGTTGCCAATGCGACGGGTAAGCTCGACCCAGCCGTCCCAGTCCTCCTCGGCCATGCCGTCCTCGATGGAGATGATGGGATAGGTGTCGACGAGCTTCTCCCAGTAATCGACCATCTGGGCGCTCGTGTACTCAACGCCCTCGCCCTTGAGCTCATACATGCCGGTCTCGGCGTTGTAGAACTCGGTCGAGGCCGGGTCCATGGCGTACATGAAGTCGACGCCGGGCTTAAAGCCAGCCTTCTCGACGGCCTTGGTGATGTACTCGAACGGCTCGGCATTGGTCTTAAGGTTGGGGGCAAAGCCGCCCTCGTCGCCCACGCCGCCGCCCAGGCCGGCCTCGTGCAGCACGCCCTTGAGGGTGTGGTAGACCTCGGCGCACCAACGCAGGCCCTCGGCAAAGCTCGGGGCGCCCACCGGCATGATCATGAACTCCTGGAAGTCGACGTTATTGTCGGCATGCACACCGCCGTTGAGGATGTTCATCATGGGCGTGGGCAGCAGGTGGGCATTGACGCCGCCCAGGTACTGGTACAGCGACAGGCCCGCCGACTCGGCTGCGGCGCGGGCAACGGCCAGCGACACGCCCAGGATGGCGTTGGCGCCGAGCTTGGTCTTGTTGGGCGTACCGTCCGCGGCAATCAGCGCGGCATCGACGGCGCGCTGGTCGAAGGCGTCGAGGCCCACGACGGCGTTAGCGCACTCGTTGTTAACGTGCTCGACGGCCTGCGAAACGCCCTTGCCCAGGTAGCGGCCCTTGTCGCCATCGCGCAGCTCGCAGGCCTCAAAGGCGCCGGTCGAAGCACCCGAAGGCACCATTGCGCGGCCAAAGCTGCCGTCCTCGAGCACGACCTCGACCTCGACGGTGGGATTGCCGCGGCTGTCGAGCACCTCACGACCGTAGACGTCCAAAATATCGCTCATGTTGTCTCCCTCTCACTTGGAAACGGGTTGAATGCTTGGCGACGCGGCTTGCACGCTGTAGAGGCGCGCAGGTTCATAAGTTAGCCTTGTCGCACTTTTTGCATTATGCCCTAAGTTAGCCGAGGGATACACTTGATTTTCGAAAAATTTAGCGGGAACGATGAGGCGTGTCAGCCCGTCGTTCCCGCAGTCTTACTCCCCTGCCTTTGCTGCGTCCCACAGGTCGTTGAGCCCATGGGTCGAAAGCTCGGCAAGATCAACGTGGGCATCGGCCGCCATCTGTTCCATCGCAGCCCAGCGACGGCGGAACTTTGCCGTGCTGGCACGAAGGGCGCTCTCGGCGTCAATGCCCTCCTTGCGCGCGACGTTGGCCAAGGCAAAGAGCAGGTCGCCAAACTCCATTTCGCGCTCGGGCGAGCCAGGGGCCTCGGCCTCAAACTCGGCACGCTCCTCGGCGACCTCGTCCCACACATCCTGGACCGTCTCCCACTCAAAGCCCACGGCAGCCGCCTTGCGCGACACCTTCTGGGCCTGCATCAGCGCCGGCAGATGCGTGGGCACGCCATCGAGCAGACCCTCGGGCGCGGCCTCGCCTGCTGCCACAGCCTTGTCCTTGGCGGCCTTCTCGGCAAGCTTGACCTCGTCCCAGATCTTGAGCACCTCGTCGGAGCTCTCGGCATCCGCATCGCCAAATACGTGTGGGTGGCGGCGAATGAGCTTGGCGTCAATATCGCGCGCCACGTCGGCCAGCGTAAACTCGCCGGCGTCCGCCGCGATCTGCGCATGCAGCACGACCTGCATGAGCACGTCACCCAGCTCCTCGCGCAGGTGAACCGCGTCGTCCGCCTCGATGCAGTCGAGCGCCTCGTAGGCCTCCTCGATCATGTTCTTGCCAATGCTGCGGTGCGTCTGCTCGCGGTCCCACGGGCAGCCGTCGGGCTGACGCAAGCGCCAGACGGTCTGCACCAGATGTTGTAGCTCGGCCGACGCGTCGACCAGCGTGGACAAATCGCGCGAGCCCTCGGCATTTTGCTGAGCCATGTGCTGCGCCATGGTTAGTCCTCCTCCAGGATCACGTGGCGGAACGCTCCGCCCTCGTAGATGCCGTAGCTATGCGTGCCGTCCTTGGGGATGCTCACGCTGCCGGGGTTGAAGAGCCACAGGCCCGGGTGTGCGGCGCTTTCCTCGTTGACCTTGATGTGCGTATGGCCGTAGACGAGCGCGGAGCCCTCGGGCAGCGCGGGCGCGTGGTCGACGCTGTTGTGCATGCCGGCGCCAAAGACATGGCCGTGCGTCAGGAACAGCTCGCGGCCGGTCTCGTCGAACAGCGTGGCGTAGTCGGCCATGATGGGGAAGTCGAGCACCATCTGGTCGACCTCGGCGTCGCAGTTGCCGCGCACCGCGACGATGCGGTCGGCCAGGGCGTTGAGCAGCGGGATCACGCGCTTGGGGGCGTAATCGCGCGGCAGGTCGTTGCGCGGACCGTGGTAGAGCAGGTCGCCCAGCAGCACAATGCGGTCGGGCTGCTCGGATTCGATGGCGGCGACCAGGCGCTCGGTCCAATATGCCGAGCCATGGATGTCGGAGGCGATGAGGTATTTCATGGGGAGATCCTTTCGAATGGGGTTGATATGGCTGGGCGCAGGATGTCGCCACCGGCCGCGTTACTCAAATCGCAGTGCCACGGCTTGCGCCGCCTGCATCACGCGCTGGAGCGGCACGTTGTGCTCACGGGCAAGGCGGGCGCAGTCCTCGTACTCGGGTGCCGCACACTCACTGCCGTCGGGCAGGGTGGCCACCTTGACGGACACCTCGCCCCATGGCGTCGTTACGCGCTCAAAGCGGCGTGGCAGGCAAACGCGCTCCATAACCTGGCGACGGATACCATTGGTCGTGGTTTCCAAAAAGATGATCGTCTGCAGACGCTCGATATCCTCGTGAGCACAGATTACCTGTAGCTGCCAGCTGGGGCGGCCTTTCTTGCAATAGAGGGGCAGCCAATGCACCTCGCGCGCACCCGCCTCGCGCAGGCGGTCGGCAGCGTAGGCGAGCACCTCGGGCGACGCGTCGTCGATGTCGCATTCCAGCTTGACGATGGTCTCGGGCGCATCGGTCTCGCAAGACAGCGGAGATGTGCTATCGCATGGCATACGGTCCGGCTCCTTTCCGCACGGGCTCGTTTTGTTCACCCAAACGCTAGCACATCGCGGGCTGCGCGGATGTGACGGCGCGCGATGAGCGCGATTTTCCTCGCCCGCAAGAAACCGACACTCCACCGCCTCATCCAAACATGTACATCAGCCTCCAAACATGTCATTTTCTGCAGCTTTTGGAGGCTGATGTACATGTTTTGAGAGCGCAAGCGAGGCCGCACCGCGCGCCGCGCAGCCTTTCCAATCGATTTCGACCCCCCGGCGTGCCCGGCGTGTTGAGAGCTGCGCCATTACAATGAAGCGGATTCGCTTGACGCAAAGGAGCCGCTATGCCCATGTGCCCGCTGGTCGATTGCCATACCCACACCTCGTTTTCGGACGGACATGCCTCGTTTGAGGACAACGTTCGCGCCGCTGCTGCGGCCGGTTGCCGCGTCATGGTCTCGACCGACCATCTCACCCTGCCCGCCAGCATGGACGCCAACTGCGAAGTGCAGGTTGTCGAGGGCGACCTGCCGGCACATCGTCTGGCCTTTGAGGACGCCCGCAAACTCGCCGCGCAGATTGCGCCGGAGCTCGAGCTTATCTATGGCTTTGAATGCGACTGGTACGAAGGTTGCGAGCCTCTGGTTGAGCGCTGGTCCGCGAGTGCCATAGTGCGCCTGGGCAGTGTGCATTGGATTGGCAACCCAGGCGATATCATGGCCGGTGCCGCGGGTGCGGCGGGAACGGAAAACGTCGCTCGCCCCGATACACCCGATTCCCTTTGCGGTTGGATCGACGACGACACCAACCTGCACGTTTGGGAAAACCTGGGGGTACGCGGCGTGTGGGAGCGCTACGTCGACGACTGGTGCCACGCTTGCGAAAGCCCGCTTAACTTTGATGTGATGGCTCACCCCGACCTGTTCATGCGCTTTTCGAAGGAGGGCTTTGCGCCCGATTTTGATCCGGCACCGTTTTGGGAGCAGATGGCAGAGTGCGCACACGATACAGGCCGCCGCGTTGAGGTTTCGACCGCCGCGCCGCGCAAGGGCCTCGACGACTATTACCCCTCGACGGGGCTGTTGCGTTGCTTTGCCCACGCCGAGGTACCCATCACCTTTGGCTCGGACGCGCACCGCGCCTGCGATATCTGCCGGAGCATCCGCGAGGCCCAGGCCCACGCCTACGACTGCGGTTATCGAACCTTCGACATCCCCCACCCCACCGGCGAATGGGAGTCCACGCCCCTCGCCTAAGACTAGTGGCGGCGGGCGTTGAGTTCGCCGGCCAGCTCGTCGAGGGTGATACCGTAGCGTTCGAGCGTTACGAGCAGATGGTAGACCAGGTCGCCAGCTTCGTAGCGGATGTGGTCGTGGTCGTTGTCCTTGCAGGCCATAATCACCTCGCTCGCCTCCTCGGCAAGCTTCTTGAGCAGCTCATCCTCGACGTCGGTCAACAGACGGGCGGTATAGCTCTCCTGCGGCGATGCATCACGACGACCGTGAATCACCTCGGCGAGCCCCGTCAGCGTCTCACCGATATTTCCATCCTGAACGTTTGCGGTGCGCACACCCATGGTTCAATCCTTTCTGGTGGCCGAGCGTCTAATCGAGCGCCCGCCCTACGCGAGTTTCTTAAAGAAGCAGGTACGGTTGCCGGTATGGCAGGCCGGACCCGGCGAGTCGACCTTGACCAGCAGCGTATCGCTATCGCAGTCGGCCCAGAGCTCCTTGACCTCCTGCATATTGCCGCTCGTCGCGCCCTTATTCCAGAGCTCCTGGCGACTGCGGCTCCAAAACCACATGGTCCCGGTCTTGAGCGTCAGCGCCACCGATTCCTCGTTCATCCAAGCAACCATAAGCACCTCACCGGTGTCATACTGCTGAACCACACAAGGAATCAATCCTTTGGCGTCGTATTTAAGATCCGCTGGAGTAGTAATTTCTCTCATTTCAATTCCCCAATTTAAACATCGCCGGTCGGCGAGGGTTGTCCAGGTGCCCGAGATTCCGAGCGACAAGCCCGACGACGCGTACTTAAGTACGCGAGGAGGGTTGGAGCCGGAAGGTCGGGTGCCTGGGCAAGCCGCAGCATTAGAAGTCCAGCCTCACAGGAATACCTTGAGAGGCCATATACTCTTTGACTTCGCGAATGCTGAACGTCCCAAAGTGAAAGACGCTCGCCGCCAGCACGGCATCGGCCTCGCCCTCGATCACGCCCTCGGCAAAATGTTCGAGCGTGCCCACGCCGCCGCTCGCAATCACCGGAATCGGCACCGCACGTGCCACGGCGCGGGTGAGCGCCAGGTCAAAGCCGGCCTTGGTGCCGTCGCGATCCATGCTGGTAAGCAAGATCTCGCCGGCGCCGCGACGAGCCACCTCCTCGGCCCACGCCACCGCGTCGATGCCCGTGGCGTTGCGGCCGCCCGCCGTGAAGACCTCCCACTTGTCGGCACCAGATGCGCCGGGCAAACCGACGCGCTTGGCATCGATCGCCACGACCACGGCCTGGCTACCAAACGCCGCGGCAGCCTGGCTAATCAGCGACGGGTCGCGCACGGCGGCAGAGTTGAGCGACACCTTATCGGCACCGGCGGCAACCATGGTCCGCATGCCCGCCAAGTCGCGGAAACCGCCACCCACGGTATAGGGAATAGCGAGCTCCTCGGCCGCATGCGCCGCCATCTCGATAGTCGTCGCACGGTTGTCGCTCGTGGCGGTAATGTCCAGGAAGACGACCTCGTCCGCACCCTCGCGGTCATAGGCACGCGCCAGCTCCACCGGATCGCCCGCATCGCGTAAGCTCACAAAGTTGACGCCCTTGACCACACGACCGTCCTTGACGTCCAGGCAGGGAATCACGCGCTTGGTAAGCATGGGCTACTCCTCCCCTCGGGCGGCGGCCAGCGCCTGTGCCAGCGTAAAGTTGCCTTCGTAGAGCGCACGGCCGGTAATGGCGCCTTCAATCGCGACCTCGCCCACCGCGGCCAGTGCGCGGATGTCGTCGAGTGTCGAGATGCCACCCGATGCCACGACGGGAAAGCCCGCGACCTCGGCCACATGGCGATACGCCGCCACATCGATGCCCGTCTGCATGCCATCGCGCGCGATGTCGGTATACACCAGATGCTTAAAGCCCAGCTCGGTAAGCTGCGCCACGGCATCGTCGAGCACCACGCCCGCGCCGTCGCGCCAGCCGTTCACCTTAACCTGGCCGTCGCGTGCGGCAATGTCGGCGACCAGCAGCTCGCCAAAGCCTTGGGCTGCCACCTCAGCAAAACCCGGCTCGGTCACCAGCACCGTGCCCAGCGCGATGCGGCGCGCACCGTAGCCGGCCAACTCGTCGATGCGCGCGAGCGAGCGGACGCCGCCGCCCACGTCCACGGACAGACCGTCGACGCCGCAGATGGCCTTAATCGCCGCCGAGTTGGCAGCGCATGTGTCCTCGTCCTCGCCAAAGGCAGCGGACAGGTCGACGACGTGCACCCAGCTTGCGCCCTGCTCGGCAAACGAGCGAGCAACGGCCACGGGGTCGTCGGAATATACCTTGCAGCGACTCCGGTCGCCGCGCTCCAGGCGCACGACCTTGCCGCCGATCAGATCGATTGCGGGAAACAGGATCATCGGCCGGCCTCCTCGACGATGTTGACGAAGTTCTTAAGGATGCGCTGACCCAGCGCGGAGGATTTCTCGGGATGGAACTGGCAACCCCACACGTTGCCATGGCGCACGATGCACGGGAAGCTCCGCGTATAGTGCGTGCGCGCCAGCACATCGGCGGCATCGGCATCGTCGGCCACCGCGTAGCTGTGGGTGAAGTACATGTTGGCACCCTCGGCAAAACCAGTAAGCAGCGGATCGGCCGCACCGGCGGGCGTCATGTGCACCTGGTCCCAGCCCACGTGCGGCACCTTCAGGCGGCTCGACTCCAAGCGTGTGCACGAGCCGCGCATAATACCCAGGCCATCGACCCAGGGACCGCCAGCCTGCTCGGAGGCGTTGCCGTCGGCGACCGCGCCCTCGTCCGCAGGCACGCCCTCGTTGCCGCGCTCAAAAAATAGCTGAAGGCCCAGGCAGATGCCGAGCAGCGGAGTTCCGGCGGCGACGGCATCGAGCACCGCGTCCGCCTCGCCGCTCTGGCGCATAAAGGCGATCGCGTCATAGAACGCGCCCACGCCCGGGATGACCAGGCCGTCGGCGTTGCGGATCTGCTCCGGATCGTCCGACGTGCAGGCGGCGGCACCGGCGCGCGCAAGCCCGCGCGTAACGCTCGACAAGTTGCCCTTGTGGTAATCGACCACCACGATCTTCGGTTCGCCCACGCGACCCTCCTCTTCCCATCATCCAAAACCACCACAAAGGGGACAGGCACCTTCGTGGTGGTTTTTGTCTTTGTAGCGGTTACAGCGAGCCCTTGGTGCTGGGAATGCCCTGCACGCGGGGGTCCAGCTCGCAGGCGCGGCGCATCGTGCGGCCCACGGCCTTAAAGGCGGCCTCGATAATGTGATGCGAGTTGCCGCCCACCAGCTCGCGCACGTGCAGCGTGAGCTTGGCATCGCGCGCAAAGGCGTAGAAGAACTCGACGGCCAGCTCGGTATCGAAGCTGCCCACGCGCTCAGTCGGCACGGGCAGCTCGCAGTAGGCCTGCCCGCGGCCCGAAATATCAACAGCAGCCATCACAAGCGTCTCGTCCATGGCGATCGCCGCGTCGGCAAAGCGCGTAATGCCCGCCTTGTCGCCCAGCGCCTGGCAAAACGCCTCGCCCAGCACGATGCCCGTGTCCTCGACGGTATGATGCGCATCGACCTCGACGTCGCTCACCGCGTGCACCGTCAAATCGAACAGGCCATGGCGGCCAAAAGCGTTGAGCATGTGGTCGAAAAACGGTACGCCGGTCGAGATATCACACACGCCGCATCCGTCCAGGTCGAGCTTTACGACAATGTCGGTCTCCCCCGTCTTGCGGGTCACCTCGGCATAACGGTCCATCTACATCTCCTCCTTCACCAGCGCGGCAAACGCGGCCAGTACCTCATCGTTTTCCCGCGGCGTGCCTACGGTAATGCGCAGACAGTCCGCGAGCCCCGGCGCGTAACTAAAGTCGCGCACCAAAATTGAATACTCGTCGCGCAGACGCTCGCGCACGCGCGTGGCATGCGGCGTGCGCACAAGCACAAAGTTCGCCGCGCTCGGCCACGCCTCCGCGGGCAAGCCCTCGGCAGCCATCACGCGCAGAGCGGCCAGCTCGCGCTCACGCTCGGATGCGACCTGCGCCACCACAGGTGCGTAGGCATCGCGGGCACGCACGCAGGCAAGTGCTGCCGCCTGGCTCAGCACGTTGACCGAATAGATCTGGCGAATCGCCGCGAACACGTCGATGACCTCGGGCGCCGCGATCACATAGCCCAGGCGCGTGCCGGCGGCGCCGAATGCCTTGGACAGTGTATGCAGAATCACCAGGTTAGGATGCTCGGCAATAAGGCCTTGCGCCGTAGTTGCCGCGCCAAACGAATCGTCGGCAAACTCCACGTAGGCCTCGTCGACCATGACCATGCCGGGGCACGCATCGCACAGCGCCGCGACAAAGTCGAGCGGCGCCACGTCGCCCGTGGGGTTATTGGGCGAGGTCACGATGGCCAGGTTGCACTCCGGCGCCGCGGCGAGCACGGCTGCCTGGTCGAGCTCAAAGCTCGTCGGATCACGCCACACGTCGCGCACCTCGGTCTGGCACAGAGACGCAAAGAAGGCATACTCGCTAAAGCACGGCGGGCAGTTGAGCAGGGTCCGCCCCGCGCCGCCAAACGCCAGCAGGTAGTTATAGAGCAGCTCGTCACCGCCGTTGCCCACGCAGATGCTCTCGCGCGTCACGCCATGCCAAGCGGCCAGCTCGTCGCGCAGATCGTTAGACATGGGATCGGGATAGCGGTTGAGCGGCGTGGTAGCCGAGGCCGCATCAACCGCCTTGCGCACGCCAGCGGGCACGGGATAGGTGTTCTCGTTGGCCGAAAGATTGATGCGCGTGGGCGTAAAGTTGGGATCGTAGGGCTCGATGCCGGTCAAGTAGGGCTGGACGAGCTCCTTCATGCGCGGCGTGAGTTCGGCCATGTTAGACCTCCTCGCCGGTCGCGCCAGCGGCACCGCCCGCAGCCGCCGCCAGGTCCACGCCCTCAGCAACCGTCGCCACGGCGTCGCCCGGCCAGGCGACCTTGGTCAGGTCCGCCGCGGCCAGAGACGCGGCACTCACGGCATCCTCGCCCTGCTCCAGCACGCGACGACGCAGGGCAGCAGAAAGCGCGTGCGCCCACAGGCCCTCGGCCTCGGCTAGACGCTGTGTGGCGGGAGCGTCAGAGAGCAGGCCCTCGGGTGTATAGCAAATGACACTCGAGCGCTTGACGAACTCCTCCACCGAAAGCGGGTTGGAGAACATGGCCGTGCCGCCGGTCGGTAGCGTGTGATTGGGGCCGGCAACGTAATCGCCGAGCGGCTCCGAGCTCCAAGCGCCCACAAAGATAGCGCCGGCGTTGCGAATGCCGCCGAGCAGGCCCATCGCGTCCTTGCAGTGCAGCTCAAGGTGCTCAGGCGCCACCGTGTTCACGGCCTCGACGGCGGCAGCCATGTCGGCGGCCACCACGATGGTGCCCTCATTGTCGAGCGAAGCGCGCGTAATCTCGGCACGCGGGGACTGCGCCACCAGGATGTCGATACCCGCCTCGACCTCACGCGCAAACTGCTCGTCGCAGGTCACCAGATAGCAGGCCGCCAGCGGATCGTGCTCGGCCTGGGCCATCAGGTCGGCCGCGACCACCATGGGCTTGGCCGTGGCGTCGGCCAGCACGCAGACCTCGGAGGGACCAGCAACCATATCGATACCCACGTCACCCGAGACAATCTGCTTGGCAGCGGCGACAAAGGCGTTACCCGGGCCGGTAATCTTGTCGACACGCGGAATGGTCTCGGTACCGTACGCCAGCGCGGCCACGGCCTGGGCGCCACCCACCATATAGATCTCGTCCACGCCGCCGAGCTTGGCGGCCGCGAGCGTATAGGGGCTGATTAGGCCATCTTTTTGCGGCGGGGTCACCATGACCACGCGCTTAACGCCAGCCACCTTGGCAGGAATGGCGTTCATAAGCACCGTGGAGGGATACTGCGCACGACCGCCCGGCACGTAAATGCCGGCAGCGGCAAGCGGGGTCACCTTAACGCCGAGCATCGTGCCGTCCGGGCGCGTGGTAAACCAGCTCTGCTCGACCTCACGCTGGTGGAACTCGCGGATCTGGCGTGCGGCCTTTTCGAGAGCCGCGACAAAGGCAGGATCGAGGCCTTCGAGTGCAGCATCAATCTGCTCCTGCGGCAGGCGAAAACTCTGCAGCTCAACGCCGTCAAAACGCTGGCAGTAATCGCGCACCGCGGCATCGCCGTTGGCGCGTACGTTGGCCACGATATCGCGGGCGGCGTCGACGATGTTTTGTGGCAACACGCCCTTGCGGTTGAGCTGGTTGGTAACGAGGCGCTCACCGGGAGCAAGCTTGATCGTCTTCATATCGGTATCCCCTATCGGTCGAGATTATGTTCGAAAAACGAGAGGTCGGGCGGCGGCGCCAACGGCCCGCAGCCCGTACGTTGGGGCGCCCGTGCGTGCTCGCGCTATTGTGCCGAGCCCGCGACGGGCTCAAAATGCTTGTCCTTCACGGCCGCGGTCAGGCGATCTGCCAGATTGCGTACGCGCGGATCCAGGCGCGCGGCACCCGGGTTGACGAAGAATCGCGCCGTGCAGTCCATAATGCGACCGGTAATAACCAGGTCGTTGTCGCGCAGCGTGGCGCCCGTGGCGGTGATATCCACGATACGGTCGGTCATACCGACAATGGGGCCCAGCTCAATATTGCCGTGCAGCGAAACGATGTCGGCGTTCACGCCGCGCTCGGCATACCAGGCACTCGCGATGCGCGGATACTTGGTGGCCACGCGAAGCGACCCGCGGCGGGCATAGTTGCGCTCGGCCTGGCCGGCGCGCCACGCGGGCTCCGCCTCGATAAAGGTGCACAGGCCGTAGCCCAGATCGACCAGCTGCAGCAAGTTGAGGTCTGCCTCGATAAGCGAATCCCAACCGCAGATGCCGCAGTCGGCACCGCCACAGCCCACAAAGGCGGGCGCGTCGCTGGGACGCACGATGACAAACTCGATACCGCCGACCGCGCCCTCGCCGGCACGCGTGTCGCGGCCGCGCACAATCAGGTGACGGCCGGGGTCACGCAGCTCAGAGACGTCCAGACCCGCGGCCTCGAGCACGTTGAGCGTGTCGGCCTTAAGCGAGCCCTTGGGCACGGCGATGCGCAGCGGGCCCTCGGCGCCACGACCCGCGGCGTGATCGCCGTCGGAAGCGGCGTCCTCGGCCGAAGTGTGCGCTGCCTCCAGACGCTCGAGCGAAAAGGCGAAGCCCGCCGCCGGTACCTCGATGCCGTCGCCAAATGCACCGGTAAAGATGGAGTCGTAGCGTCCGCCCGAACCGACCGGATCGGGCAAGCCGCCGGCATAGGCCTTAAAGACCAGGCCCGTATAGTAATCAAACGAGTTCATGATGGAGAAGTCGAAGGACAGCACCTGGGCGTCCTCGGGAGCCAAGCCCTCGACCAGAGCGCGTAACTCGTGCGTGAGCGGCGCGACGATACCGGCGGCAACCAGCAACGCATCCACGCGATCGAGCACCTCGGCTCCGCCGTGCAGACGCGGCAGCTCGCTAATGGTGGCCTTGACGGCATCGGACTCGGCGCTGGCAGCCACGCGGGCATCGAGGCCCACAAAGTCGTTGGCATGCACGCAGCGCAGGGCCTCGGCAGCCAGTTCGCGATCCTCACAGGCCGCGAGCAGTTCCTTAAACGGACGCACGCTGCCCGCGATAATGCGCGCACCGGGAAGTGCCAGCTTGCGCACGGCCTCGGCGACCAGTGAGACAATCTCGACATCGCCCGCGGTGTCGCCCGCGCCGATGAGCTCAAAACCCAGTTGCGTAAACTGACGCGAGCCGCCGGCATTGCGCTGACACTCGCGAACCACCGGCGCCTCATAGCGCAGGCGCAGCGGCAGATCGGCCGCGCGCATGCGGGTCGAAACCAGGCGCACGATCGGCAGCGTGTTGTCGGGACGGACCACCAGCAGGCGGCCGTCGTCATCAAAGAGCTTAAACGGCGTGTCCGCAATGCGGCCGCCTTCCTCGAGCGAACCCTTGTCCTCGAGCAGCGGCGTCTCGACCGGAAGGTAATGATGCTCCCTAAAGCAGCCCTTCACCGTACATGCGATCTCCTCGCGTGCCTGAGCCTCCTCGGGCAATATGTCCCGGAATCCCCACGGTGTGGCCGTCATCTGGTGAGCCTCCTCATGCTGTGTTGCATACAGAACAAACGACCGGCATAGCTCCGCCGGTCTTTTGGGTACTTTAGCATACTAGAGTGCTTGCGGGGAAAATCCTTGTCCGCAGCTCACACCGTATTCATTTGGAAACATAGGGGCAGACGCTCAGCTAAATCTGACGATTATCTAGGCCAACCAGAAACCATATCCCGTTTTTCGTCTAAAAACTGGGATGCAGTTTCCGCTGAGGACCTTTTCCGAACTGCTTCTGCAGCGGCTGTTTTGGCTCCGGGGCCGCGTCAATCGCATATCTTTATGGCGCCTTTATCCTACACATGTTGTATAACTACCAAATGTGGAATATAACAAAGAGCAAAACATAGGCTGAGCGTTATGGAGGATTGAGGTTGAAAGAGAAGCTATTTCGATGGGTCGTGAAGCACCGCAAACCCATCATCGCGTTCTATGCGGTGGCAGCACTGGTATGCCTGTTCCTGCGCCAGTTTGTAGGCGTTAACTACGACATTACGAGCTATCTGCCCGACGAAGCGGCGTCGACCGTCGCTCTGAATACCATGGGTGATGAGTTTGAGGGTGACATTCCCAACTGTCGCGTTATGGTGCCCAATGTCTCGATCGCTCAGGCGCTCAAATACAAGGACAAAATCAAAAAGGTCGACGGCGTCGAGGAGGTCCTATGGCTTGACGACGCGGCAGATATCGATCAGCCGCTTGCCACGCAAGACAAAGACACCGTTGAGACCTATTACAAAAAGAACAACGCCCTGTTTACGGTGACGGTTAATTCCGAAAAGGAGATCGAGGCAACCGACGCTATTCGAGATATCGTGGGCGACGAGGGCGCCATTACGGGCTCGGCCATGTCTAACGCGCTCGCCACCACATCGACCGAGCAGCAGATCAGCATTATCACGGTCGCTGTCATAGCGATTATCTTCGTGATTCTGGTCATCACGACTACCAGCTGGGCCGAACCCATCCTGGTGCTGCTGGGCCTGGGCGTCTCGGTGTTTATCAACTGGGGCACCAACCTCATCTTTGGCGAGATTAGCTTTGTCACCAACTCTGCGGGCTCCATTTTGCAGGTTGCCATCGCGCTGGACTTCTCGGTCTTTTTGCTGCACCGCTTTAACGAGGAGCGTGGCCGCCACGGCAGCGTTGCCGAAGACATGGTGCAGTCGTGCTGCCTGTCCTCGGTCGCCGTGTTTTCGAGCGGTTGCACGGTCTGCATCGGCTTTATCGCGCTTGCCGCCATGCAGTTTAAGATCGGCCCCGACCTTGGTCTTGCCCTTGCAAAGGGTATCGCCATCAGCCTGGTATCGGTCTTTACCTTTGTTCCTTCGATGTTCGTTCAGTTCGATGGCTTTGTGCAAAAATCGCAGCACAGGCCCTTTGTCCCGCCGCTGGGTAAGTTCGCCCGTCTGGTGCTCAAGGTCTGTATCCCCGCTGCCGTCGTGATCCTCGCCGTGGTTTACCCTGCGCGTGTGGCATCGACCTCCAGCGATATCACGTACTACTACGGCACTTCGCACATTTTTGGTTCGGATACGCGGCTTGGTCAGGATATGGACAAGGTCAAGGAGGTCTTTGGCAACTCCGATACCTACGTTGTGCTCGTTCCCCGTGGAGAGGTGAGCGAGGAGCAGGCACTCTCCAATGAGCTCAAGGCGCTCCCCGAGGTCAAGTCCATCCAGAGCTATGTTGACGTTGCGAGTCCCTATATCCCCACGGGCATGGCCGAAAAGGACACGCTCGATCTGGTGGAGGGAGAGCACTACAGCCGTTTGGTGCTCACGGTTACCGCGCCCTACGAGGGTCCGAGTACATTTAAGCTGGTCAAGAAGATTCGTTGTATCGCGGACAAACATTATCCGGGTAAGGCAATGCTCGCCGGCGAGGGCGTGAGCACCACCGACCTTAAGGACACCATCACCGTCGATAAGGGCAAGGTCGACCTCATCGCCGTCGTGGCCGTGTTCGCGGTCTTGCTGCTGGCCACCAAGTCGCTGAGCCTGCCGATCATCTTGGTGCTCGTGATTGAGACCTCGATCTGGGTCAACTTTGCTGCACCGCTCTACACCGGTATGCACGAGTTCTTCCTCGCCTACTTAATTGTGAGCTCCATCCAGCTGGGCGTTGCCGTCGACTACGGCATCCTGATTGCTGACCGCTATCGTGAGGACCGCATGACCATGCATAAGCGCGAAGCGCTACTCGAGACCATGGAAGCTTGCACGATTCCTGTTTTGACCTCTGGATCGGTTCTGCTAATCAGTGGCTTCCTGATCCATGCGATCTCGAGCCACGGCGTGCTCAAGCAGATCGGCTGGTTCCTGGGCGTCGGCGTGAGCATCTCCCTAGTCGCCGTACTCTTTGCGCTGCCGGGTTTCCTGTATGTGCTCGATGGCCTCATCGGCAAGACCACGCTCAAAGCTCATTTTTTGCCCAAGGATGCCCAGGATCCGGTTTCGGATACCACCGAGGCATCGGCTGCGGACGGCTCCGCTCAGTAACGTTTTACAAAGCAGTTGGAAGGAATACCGCAATGCATACCCATACCACTGATACCGCTTCGAAAGAGCTCAAAGCCCAACGCGATCTTGTACGTCGTCCCCATAAGCGCATCGCTGCGCTCGCTCTTGCCGCCGGTCTGACCGTGGCCCTTACCGTTCCCGGTGCCGTTGTGTTCGCCGACGGCGTAGGGTCGACGAGCGCTGCCTCGGCTACGAGTGAACAGATGGCGACGGACTCCGATAACAGCACGCCGGGATATAAGAAAAACCAGGTCGTATACGTCAAAACCGATGCCGACGGCAATCGCACGGGTGTTTACGTGGTCAATAGCTTCGAGGCCAATAAGGGCGTCAAGATCGACGATGCCGGCACCTATAACAAAGTGACCAACCTATCGACGACTCAAAAACTAACGGACGACAGCGGGTCGGTTGCCGTTACGGGCCAGGGAGTGCAGGACTTTGTCTACCAGGGCGATCTGGACAAGAACACTCAGATGCCGTGGAACGTCACCGTGGCATACCAGCTCGATGGCCGCGATATCGACGCCAAGGATTTGGCGGGCAAGAGCGGCAAGCTCACCATGAAGCTCAAGGTCGAAAAGAATGACGACTATACCGGTGGCGATTATGCCGATAACTACCTGGTTCAGATTACCGGTCAGCTTAAGGATGCCGAGGCACACGATATTGAGGCTGAGGGCGCCACGGTTGCTGCCAACGGCTCCAACACGCAGCTTACCTACATGGTGATTCCCGGCAGCACCGGAGACTACACCATTACGACTGATGTTGAGGATTTTGAGTTTGATGGCTGGCAGATTGTCGGCGTGCCGCTGAATCTTGCCATCGATGTGGACTCGAGCAGCATGGATACGAGCCAGCTCGTGGAGCTCTCCAACGGTATTGCTACGGCCAATAGCGGTGCTGGCCAGGTTGCCGACGGTGTCAAGACGCTCGCGGCCTCGCTTGCCACGGCCAATACCGGTGCCGGCACGCTGTCCAGTGGCGCCGCTGCGCTCGCGGCGGGTACGAGTCAGCTCAACGCGCAGGTCCCCACGCTGGTCGAAGGCGTGAGCAACCTTAATGCCGGTGCCGAGGGGGTTAATGCCGGTGCCGTGCAGCTTAAGGGCGGCGCGTCCGATCTTTCGGCGGGCCTTTCCAAGCTGCAGGGGAGCGCACAGCAGATCTCGGGCGGCATAAGTGGAATTGCCGCTGGGTCCGATACGTACGTCGACGCGCTGACGCTGGGCAAGCAGGCTCAGGAGGCAAACCTTGCCAAGGCGCAGGCTGCGGCCAAGGCGGCCCAGGACGCCGTGACCGCTACGTCGGGCAACGCCTACAGCGCGCTGTACGGGCCGCAGGGTCTTACGGCGGCGCTCAGCGACGAGGGGCAGTACCTTGCCGGTGCACAGCAGGCGCTCGGCGGGGCAAAGCAGGCCGCGAGCGCCATGGGCAACGATGCGGCAAAGGCTAACGCCGAGAGCGCAAAGGCTGGCGCCGAGAGCACCGTTGCATCTATTGCCGCTGCCAAGGCGGCGGTCGCCGATGCTCAGGACGCGCTGGATAACGCGGCCGATCTCGACTCCGCCAAGGCTGCGGCAGCCAAGCTAAGCGAGGCTACGGCACAGCTGGATGCCGCCACCGCAAGTGCCGGCAGTGCTGCTACCAGCGCGGGTGCCGCCGCCACGGCGGCATCGAGCGCCGATGCGACGGGTCTTACCGCGCTTCTCGATTCTGCATCCAATGCCGTTGCGGGCGCGCAGGGTCTTAACACGCAGGTGTCGCAGGGCCTTAAGGGTGCCGAGTCCATGTTTGGCACGCTTACCGATCAGGTTACGACTTTGGCCCAGGCGGCCGGCGCCCAGGGCGGCGCCCAGGGTGCCGTCACCGCGCTCGATAGCGCCATTCAGGGCTACACCACTGTCCAGGATGGCCAACAGCTGAGCCTGGCCGGAGCCATCGCCTATATGAACAGCGCGATCAACCCGGCAAACCCCACGGCCGTGAACCCCGGTCTTGTCGCCGGTGTTGGCTCTGCAGCAACGGGCGCGGGTCAGCTGAGCGATGGCGCCGCGGCTCTTGCCGCGGGCACCGACCAGCTTGCTGCGGGCACACAGCAGCTCAACGGTGCCACGCCCGCGCTTGCCAACGGCGCATCACAGCTCAACAACGGTGCGGCGCAGCTCAAGACAGGTGCTGCTAGCCTTGCTAGCGGCATGAATCTTCTCTCCTCGGGTGCAGGTACGCTTGCCAGCGGCGCATCCGAGCTCGGCAACGGCATGCAGGAGCTTACCGACCGAACGAGCAATCTCGATACTCAGGTCATCGACACCGTTAAGGACAAGATCGAGGAAATGCTCAACCCCGGCTTTACGCCGACGGACTTTGTCAACGGCGAGCAGGGCGGACATATAAATCGCGTGCAGTTTATCTATATGACGGGCGCGATCAGCAAGTAGGCAGCCGCGCCCTTGTGGCGATTGGCATCGATAGCAAGTTATGAGGGGAGGGGCCGTCGGGCATTGTCTCGGCAGCCCCTCTTTGCTGTCAGCGGCCACTTCGCGTCTTTGCAGAAGCTGTACCGCAAGATTTGTGTTTGGAAGGAGACGCGCTTTCTGCAAGGGGCGGAGCGCGGAAAGCATGTCCCGGATTTGATGCTCGGAACGGGATGAGCTTTCCGGATCGGACCCCAAGCGGAAAGCGCGTCCCGTTTCGGGGCTTCAGAATGGGACGCATCCGGAAACCGCATCCCACTCTGAGCCGAAATTCCGGGATGAGATTTCCGCCGAGGACACCCTGCGCCGACGGCAACGCAAAAAGGGCGCCCGCGCGAATGCGGACGCCCTTGTGTAGGGTCGAGATATCAACCAGCCAAGATATCGGCCCTGCGGCCAGCTCTTAGTAGTCGAACTGGTGGTAGTAGCGGCGGTACTTGAGGTTGTGCTTGGTGACCAGCTCGTAGTTGCGCGAGAGGCGGTCGGTGGTCAGCACGGACAGGATCCACGGCGACACGATGACGCGGAAGTCGTCGTCCAGGCCCGGGATCG
>NZ_JBCOTQ010000033.1:0-26054 GCF_040920445.1 Collinsella aerofaciens
GCGACGCGGAAATCGCGCGCCGTTGCCGCGCCCCGCAGTGCCCGCTTCCCCCGAGAACAATTATCAGTGCAGGTAGACGGCTTGCGTATTTTGCGAAAACTCGGTTATGGTCGACCCATGCGGGTTAAACGTAGTAGATAGGCCGTTTTTGTGGCGCGGTATTGGTGGGATGCGGCAAAGGGGCTGCCCCTTTGCCGCATTGGCTAGACTAGGCGGACCAGATCGTGAGGGTAGGCGTTGAGAATCTCGACGCCCTTCTCGGTCACCAGGGCCAAGTCCTCGATGCGGACGCCGGTGCGGCCGGGGAGGTAGATGCCCGGCTCGATGGAGAACGTCATGCCCGGCTCCACGACCTGCTCGTTGACGAGTGAAACGTCGCCCGGCTCGTGGTCCTGCAAGCCGATCGAGTGTCCCAGGCGATGCGTAAAGTACTGCCCATAGCCCGCATCCTCAATCACGTCGCGTGCGGCGCGGTCCAGGTCACACATGCGCACGCCCGGTGCGATGAGCGCCTCGGCGGCCTCGTTGGCACGGCGCACGATGTCGTAGATGCGCGTCGTCTCCTCGTCCGGCTCGCCCCAAAAGAACGTGCGCGTCATGTCCGAGCAGTAGTTGCGATGGCGTCCGCCAATGTCGAACAGCACCACGTCGCCGCGCTTGAGTACCGTATCGTCGGGCTCGTGGTGCGGGTCGCCGGCGTTGGCGCCAAAGCTCACGATGGGCGGAAAGCTAAAGCCCTCGCAGCCGTGCTTGCGATACAGTCCGAGCATCTGGTCGGCAATTTCGCGCTCCGTCACGCCCTCGTGAACGAGCTTGATGGCGTCGGCCATCACGGCGTCGTTGGCGGCAGAGGACGCTCGCATAAGCTCCTGCTCGGTAGCGTCTTTGTAGGTGCGTGCGGCGGTGACGGCAAAGTCGCCTAGGAAGAACTTGCTCGCGGCGTGACGCTCCATGAGGGGCATCAAAAAGCCGGAACGCATGACGGTGTCGATGCCGAGTGGTTTGTTCGGATCGACCTCACGAACGATGGCGTCGGCCACGACGTCGTTGTCGGTGTGATAGGCGACGCGGGCATTGTCATACTCCGGCAGTTGGTGTAGCGCATTGACCAAGATCACGGGCTCGGTATCGCGTGCGAGCAGAACGCCGCAAAAACGCTCGAACATATCGGCATAAAAGCCGGTCAGATAGTAGATCGACCACGGGTCATTTATGAGCAACTGCGCACCGGGGTGCTGAGCCTCGAGCGCATCGAGCACGCGCGCCACACGCTGGTCATCAACATGTGCCATGAAACATCCTTTCGCTAGGCTGCCACCATGGTATCCCAAGCCCGGCACATAGGGACGTTCCTTTTATGCCGGCACCTTGGGACACTCCTTTGCATCCCATGCGCACCCTCATAAGTTGCGGTGAAATACGGACTGTTTAGCGGCCTGAAGCCATAAAACAGTCCGTATTTCACCGCAACTGCGGAGGAGGGTGGGGTGGATGGCGGGGTAGCTAAAAGAGCTCCGTCCCTAATTGGCTACTTGGGCTCGGTCGATGTCCATGCTGGCGATTAGGTTGATGTTGGTGTTTAGGAGGTTCTCTAGCACGACGTCGCCCATGCGGATGGGGGCGTTGACGACTAGGCCTCGGATGAGGGCCATGGCTTGGGTGTGGAGTTCGAGTGGGATTGCCTCGACCGTGCGCACGGGGAGCAGAGCTTCGTTGCCGCCGGAGACAGCCACGGTCGTCGTGAGTACGCGCATGGGGCAGGTGAGCTCCTGATGTGCGAACTTATCACCGCGCGGGCAGCTGTTGCCGGCCACGGAGCGCACCTCTACCACGGCGCCGTCTGCGTCGCGCTCCACCTCCACTGTCAAGAGGCACTCGGATGGGCAGGTGGTGCAGTTGAACTGCAGCGTCTCGGTCGCATTCGTGCTCATGAGCTATTCCTCTTCAACGGGATCGACGGACAGGACAATTTCGCTAGCACCTAGGTCGAGTGCGCGCTGAATCACCTTTGGCGGCAGCGGGAAGCTTTCCATAACGCTCGGCTTAAACGCGCGGACCTTGCCGGCGAACAGTTCCTCGCCGTCAGCCAAGATCCTCACGCAGGCGGCATCGACTGGCCGGCGTACGCGGAAGTTGAGCTTGGTGAGTGCCACAGCCGTAATGCGTCCCGGCAGCGCGTATCCCGCAATGCCGGCAGGGGAGACGGCGAGCTCGCAGTCCGGAACGGCGCCCGCGCCGGTCCCCAGAGCCCACGCCGCCGCTGCCGCACCGGCGCACTCGGACTCGGTTGTCACGTTGTCGGCCAGGTCGTGTACGTGCAGCACGTTGCCGCAGGCAAAGATGCCCGGCACGCCCGTCTGCAGGCTCTGGTCCACCACGGCGCCTCGCGTGCGCGGGTCAAGCTCCACGCCTGCGGCAACCGAAAGCTCGTTCTCGGGAATCAAGCCCACCGAAAGCAGCAGTGTGTCACACGGAACAATGCGCTCAGTCCCCGGAATGGGCGCCAGACGCTCGTCGACGTGGCTCACCTCGACGGCTTCCACGCGGTCGTGCCCGATCACGCGTGTGACGGTGGTGGACAGGTGCAGCGGAATCTCAAAGTCGTCCAGGCAGTTTTTCACATTTCGACGCAGGCCGTTGGCGTACGGCATAAGTTCGTACACGCCCTCGACCGAAATCCCCTCGAGCGTGCAGCGACGAGCCATGATGAGCCCGATATCGCCCGAACCCAAGATGACGGCGCGCGAGCCGGGCTTGAGGTTTTCGATATTGATGTATCGCTGCGCCAAGCCGGCCGTAAACACGCCGGCGGGACGGCTACCGGGAATCTTGATCTCGCTGCGGGTGCGCTCGCGGCAACCCATGGCAAGGACGACCGCGCGCCCGGTGAGCTGCAACATGCCGGTGGGACTCATGAGCGTGACGGTGTGGAGTGCGGCGTCTTTCGTGGACTCGCCCGAATCAATTCCGATTACCATGCTGTTCAGGAACAGCGCAATGTCGGTTGCGTGCACCTGGTCGATAAAGCGCTGCGCGTACTCGGGACCGGTGAGCTCCTGTTTAAAGTGCGACAGGCCAAAGCCGGGGTGGATGCACTGGCGGAGGATTCCGCCCAGGTGCTGCTCGCGTTCCACGATGGCCACGCGTGCGCCTGCCTCATGCGCGGCAAGCGCAGCTGCCATGCCGGCAGGTCCGCCGCCGATAACGACCACGTCGAAGGCTTGCGTTTGCACGGCTTCTACGACGCCGCAATCAATCGCGCTCGATTTGAATTCTGCCATCCTAGCGCACCCCCTTCAGCGGTCCCTCAACCAACCAAGATCCGGCGTCCTCCAGTAATACCTCGCTGGGGTCGCAGCCCAGCTCGCGGGCAAGGATCGCAACCACGCGGCTCTGGCAAAAGCCACTTTGACACCGTCCCATGCCGGCACGACAGCGGCGCTTGACGCCCTCGACCGAAACCGCGCCCGGCTGGCGTCGGATCGCGGCAACAATCTCGGCCTCGGGCACCGTCTCGCAGCGGCAGACGATCTGCCCCCATGCAGGGTCGGACTCGATGAGCTCTTCTTTGCGCGTAAGCGGCGCGCGGTCAAAGTCGTCCGGCGCGCGGCGTATCGGGTCCCAATCGTTCCGTTCGCGCAGGACCACGCCGGCATCGCGCAGCACCTGCTCCATGCGCTCGGCAATGGCTGGCGCGCTCGCCACACCCGGCGACTGAATGCCCGCCGCCTGAAACAGCCCCGGCACCACGGCCGACTGTCCAATAAAGAAGTCGTTTGTCCCTTTAATGACTGGGCGACCGCCGGCAAATGCGCGCACCACGCGGCGCGTATCCAGATCGGGCACCAGCTTGCGCGCGCCGGTCAGCAGCGCGTTCACATCGCTTGCATAGGTCTGCGTGTCGCCCGGCTCGCGCACGGCGGCGGTTGCGGTGATCACGGTGTTGCCGTGCACGGTGCCCGTGACGATAACACCCTTCGACACCGGCGTCGGCACGGGGTAGAGCGGCATGAGCGTGCGCGGCTCCTTGTCCAGCACCACGATGTTGCCCTGACGCCAGACCATCTGGAACTCCTCGGCGCCCGCCATATGCGAGATTTCGGCGGCGCCGTTACCCGCGGCGTTGATCAAGTAGCGGCAGCGCACGTTGCCAGCGGGGGTCACCAGCGTAAAGCGCGCGTCGTCGCCCGAGCCTGCGACTTCAATTGCCTCCACTGGTGCGGAGCGCATAAATGTCACGCCGTTGGCAACCGCGTTTTCCAGCGCGGCAATGGCCACTTCAAACGGGTCAACGTAACCAGTCGAAGGGCACCATAGTGCGCACGTGGCCTGGGCACTCGCGCGCGGCTCCAGCTCGTGGATGCGCTCGGGGCCGATAATCGCCAGCTCGGGCACGCCGTTCGCCAGGCCGTTGCTGCGTAGCTTTTCCAGGTGCGCACGGTCTTCGTCGTTAAATCCCAGCACCATCGAGCCGGTGCGGCGGAACAAAAAGCCCAGCTCTTGGGCCCAGGTGCCATACAGCGCGCAGCCGCGGGCGTTGACCTGCGCCTTTATCGTGCCCGGTGCCGGATCGTAACCGGCATGCACCAGACCGCCGTTGGCCTTCGAAGCCCCCAGCGCAATATCGTTGGCTGCCTCGACCACGCAGATGGACAGGTCATAGCGCGTGAGTTGCCGCGCAATGGCGCATCCCGTGATGCCCGCGCCCACAATCGCGATATCAAACGTTTCTGCCACGGTGCCTCCCAGACGAGTTGACAGGCTGTCAATAAGAATATCCTACGGTCTACACACCCCCAACAGGGCGGCAATGCGGCGAACAGCCCCGCAACACCCGCCAACGGCAGGCGAGGGGAGACCCGGCAACGTCGACAACCTCGTCTGCCGACAACTGCGGCAACCGTTTGTCTCGATCTGTAACAGTTAGACGAGGATTTGGGTTCTAGATGTTACAGATCGAGATTGAAGTCGGGGAGGAACCCCTGTGTCTAAATCTGTAACATCTAGACTCGGATTCCGCTCCTAACTGTTACAGATTGAGATGTTTGTGTCCGCGTCAGCCCCGCGCCTAGCCGTGGTCCCATATAAACAAACCCCGTGGTAAACTTGCACGGACTGTTAATATTCCGAAAGGTACCCGTAATGTCCAAGTACATCTCCGAGCTCATGTCGCCGCAGCTTATGGGCGTCGTCTATGCCTTCGTTGGCTTTATCATCGCCCTGTATGTGCTGTCGGTCGTCTATGTGTTCATCGATGCTCGCCGCCGCGGCGCCAGCGCCTACGTGGCATGGGGCATCATCGCCCTCATCCCGTTTGTAGGCCTCATTGCCTACCTGGTCCTGCGCCCGCACTCCTACGCGTCCGACCGCGAGGAGCAGGAGCTGGACATGGCCCTGCGCGAGCGCCAACTTGCCCAGTACGGTACCTGCCCGCAGTGCGGCGCGCCCATCGAGAAGGACTTTGTCGTCTGCCCGGTGTGCGACACCCAGGTACGCAATGTCTGCCCCAGCTGCCATCGCCCGCTCGATGCGCACTGGAAGGTCTGCCCCTACTGCCGAACTCGCATTCAGTAACGCATCCATCGCCGGGTCGGCCGCAAGCCACAAGCCACGGGCGCGCCGCAAGCCACGCTCGCCTTACACCCC
Organism: Collinsella aerofaciens; assembly: GCF_040920445.1. Lineage (GTDB taxonomy): Bacteria > Actinomycetota > Coriobacteriia > Coriobacteriales > Coriobacteriaceae > Collinsella > Collinsella aerofaciens_BH. Next base: position 5,647 of record NZ_JBCOTQ010000033.1, read on the forward strand.
GCCCCACACGATGAAGCATGCGTAGAAAATCGCCCGCCGTGCCATTAAGGTGCGGCGGGCGCTTGTATACCAAGGCAACCTGCCTATAATGATGCAAGTCAAAAACGCCGAGCGCATCGCACGCACTTGCATCAGGCATCCGAGAGGAGAAAACATACCCATGAAGGCACTCTACAATGACGGTTCGGTGGCCGAGCTCCCGCAGGACGAGGTCACGCACGTCATCCGCCACTCCGCCGCGCACATCATGGCGCAGGCCATCAAGCGCCTCTATCCCGAGGCCGACTTTGCCTACGGTCCCGCGACCGACAACGGTTTTTACTACGACGTCGACCTGCCCGAGGGCGTCAAGATCAGCGAGGACGACTTCCCCGCGATCGAGGCCGAGATGAAAAAGATCGTCAAGGAGAACCTCAAGTTCACCGTCTTCGAGAAACCCCGCGCCGAGGCCATCGCCCTTATGGAGGAGCGCGGCGAGAAGTACAAGGTCGAGCACATCGGTGACCTGGACGACGACGCCCGCATTACCTTCTACCAGCAGGGCGACTACATCGACATGTGCGTCGGCCCCCACATCTGCTACACCAAGGCGCTGAAGGCCTTTAAGCTCACCGGCGTCTCGGGCGCCTACTGGAAGGGCGACAAGGACAACAAGATGCTCACCCGCATCAACGGCGTCGCCTTTGCCACCAAGGAAGAGCTCGACGAGCACATGCACATGCTGGAGGAGGCCAAGAAGCGCGACCACCGCAAGATCGGCCGCGAGATGGACCTCTTTATGATGCGCGACGAGGCCCCCGGCTTCCCGTTCTTCCTGCCCAACGGCATGATCCTTAAGAACACGCTGCTGGACTACTGGCGCGAGATCCACCACAAGGCCGGCTACGTGGAGATTTCCACACCGCTCATCATGAACAAGCAGCTGTGGAAGACCTCGGGTCACTGGGATCACTACAAGGACAACATGTACTCCACCGTCATCGACGACGAAGAGTACTGCATTAAGCCCATGAACTGCCCGGGCGGCGTGCTGGTGTACGCTTCCAAGCCGCACTCTTACCGCGAGCTGCCCATTCGCGCCGGCGAGATTGGCCTGGTGCACCGCCACGAGCTGCGCGGCGCCCTGCACGGCCTGTTCCGCGTGCGCTGCTTTAACCAGGACGACGCCCACCTGTTTGTGCGTCCCGATCAGCTGACCGACGAGATCGTGGGCGTGGTCAACCTCATCGACTCCGTGTACCAAAAGTTTGGCTTTAAATACCACGTTGAGCTTTCCACCCGCCCCGACGACTCCATGGGTTCCGACGAGGACTGGGCGCGCGCCGAGGAGGGCCTGCGCACCGCTCTGGAGAAGCTGGGCATGGACTACGAGGTCAACGAGGGCGACGGCGCCTTCTACGGCCCTAAGATCGACTTTCACCTTGAGGACTCGCTCGGCCGTACCTGGCAGTGCGGTACCGTTCAGCTCGACTTCCAGATGCCGCTCAACTTTGACCTGGAGTACGTGGACGCCGACGGCACCAAGAAGCGCCCCATCATGCTGCACCGTGTATGCTTTGGCTCCATCGAGCGCTTCATCGGTATTCTGATTGAGCACTTTGCGGGCAAGTTCCCCACCTGGCTGGCTCCCGTGCAGGTCAAGGCCCTTCCGGTCTCCGAGAAGAGCCGCGACTACGCCCACGAGGTGTGCGCCAAGCTGGAGGAGGCCGGCATTCGCGTGGTCTGCGACGACCGCGACGAGAAGATCGGTTACAAGATCCGCGAGGCCCGCAGCATCGACCGCGTGCCCTACATGCTCATCTTGGGCGAGAAGGAGGTCGAGGCCGGCAACATCTCCGTCCGCGACCGCTCCAACGAGACCGTTCAGATGAGCGTTGACGAGTTTGTTGCGAAGGTGCTCGAGGAGATCAAGACTCGCGCCTAAGGCAAGCTTCACAACAATTAACAAAGGCGACCGTCCACATGGGGCGGTCGCCTTTTTTCATGCTGAAATAAGAAAAGCCGCTGGTTGAGCGGCTTTTTTTGTTGCACAAAAAGGTACAGGTTTTTGTAGAGGGGTATGGAGATGCACCTACTAGCAGTACATTTTGCGTAATCTGGGCAATCGCTGATTAATTGCTCGTATAATTGCCTATGTCGAAAGATACAAAAACCTGTACTTTTGCGACTGCGCCTAGCTGCGAGCGAGAAGCCTGTTCTAAACGCCCCTGCATATGCGTGCATTGCAAAGCCAAAAGAGGGGGCGAGAACATGGAACAGACGGCACGGCGCCAAGAGCAGCTTCCGGGCGCATTCATCGGCGCCACCACCAACAGCCAGCACGGCCGTGTCCGTTGGTATCTGGTCCACACCCCTCATGGAAAAGAGCGCGAGACCTGCGAAAAGGTCCGCCGCATAATCCCGCACAATCTAATGCAGGACGCTTTTGTGATGCAAAAGGAGTTCTGGTTTAAGCGGGACGGCGCCTGGTCGCTCCAAACCAAACCCATGTACAAGGAATATTTCTTCGTCGCCACACACGATGCTGCTGCGCTCGATAGGGCCTTGGCCCAGTTGAGCTTTGGCTGTCGCATCGCCGGCAGTAGGGAGCGGGCGTACATGCCCATGCCGGACGACGCGCAGGACTGGTACCGCAGCGTGCTGGACGACGACGGCGTGGTGCGCAACAGCGTTGCGCGCATAGAAGACGGCGTGTTGCACATAGAGCAGGGTCCCTTGGTGGGGCAAGAGGCCCGCGTGCACAAGATTGACCGTCGCAGGCGCTGGTGCCTGGTGGACGTAGGCGAAGGCGACTCCGCATTTAGGGAGCTGCTGCCGCTTGATGTTCCCATCAAAACGTAAGGGAGACGTTGCGCCAGCTATTCGTTCGCATTTTTGAATTTACCGATTGGGGGGTCCTGGGGAACGGGGACGTAAGATTGACTGTGGCTGCTAAAAAAGTAACAGAGAGCTGCGTATCCGTGGGGGGCGCACTTGGTATTAAAGAGATTAAGCCGAGCGGTACGCTTGGTTACCGCTTTATTAAGAGGCTGTTTGATCTGGTGTTCAGTCTTTTGATGAGCGTACTGCTGCTTATTCCTATCGCCATCGTGTGCGTGCTCATTAGTCTCGAATCGCCCGGCAGCCCCATGTATACGCAAGAGCGCGTCGGCAGAGGCGGAAGGACTATCAAGATTATTAAGCTTCGTAGTATGGTCGCCGATGCTGGCGATGTACAGAAGTATCTGAGTCCCGAGCAGCTACATCAGTGGGAAGTCGAACGCAAGGTTGACGATGACCCTCGTATTACCAAGATTGGTCAGTTTATTCGTAAGTGCTCTATCGACGAGATGCCTCAGTTCCTGAACGTGCTTAACGGCGATCTTTCCGTTATTGGACCGCGTCCCATTACAAGGGATGAGCTTGAACAGCACTTTTCCGACGAGGAAAAGGCTGAGCTGCTCTCTGTTCAGCCCGGTATTACTGGTCTGTGGCAGGCAACCGATCGTAACGAGGCAACCTTCGAGAGCGGCCTGCGCCAGAAGATTGAGCTTCGCTATGTCCAAAACCGTTGTTTTGCGATGGATTGGAAGTGCTTTACTGGCACTTTTGGTGCCATGTTTGGAAAGAAGAGAACGGGACGATAGATGCAGACTAACTTTTCTTCTTCTTACAGTGTGTTGATGAGCATTTACAAAAAAGAAAATCCTGCCTTTTTAATTCAAGCTTTAGACAGCATGCTGAATCAAACGGTTTCTCCTGCCGAGATTGTCATGGTCAAGGATGGTCCGCTTACGCATGAGCTTGAAGACGTGCTCCAAGATTATGACTTCCTGCATCCCGGACTGTTCAATTTTGTTTCGTATGAAAAAAACCATGGACTTGGGTATGCACTGCGCCAAGGCATCCTTGCTTGCTCTAACGAAATTGTTGCACGCATGGACACTGATGATATAGCTCGTCCGGATCGTATGGAGAAACAGCTTGCCGCTATTGATAGTGGTCTCGATATGGTCGGAAGCGATGTTATCGAATTCGTCACGACTCCCAATGAACCTGTTGCGGCCACAGATCTTCCCAAGGGCATCGACGCTATACGTTCTTATTCCAAAAGGCGAAATCCCTTTCGTCATCCTCCTATGACGTTTAGAAAGTCGAAAGTCATGGAGGCTGGTAACTACAGTTCCGATTTTCTCTACTTTGAGGATTGGGACCTTTTTAACAGGATGCTCGCATGTGGCTGCAAGGCGGATAACCTGAAGGAACCGCTTGTTGCGATGCGCGTTAGTGGGGATTTCTATGCTCGCAGGGGGGGCTCGCAGTATCTTAAGTACGCTAAAGCATTTAAGCGTGCTCAAGTTGAGCGTGGCTATTTCACAAAATGCGATTATATCTGTTCTTATTTACCGCATGCCGTCGTCTGTCTGATGCCAAATTCCGTTAGAGCGTTGATATATCGTTTTGTTCTCAGGAGGTCTTAGATATATGGCTTCTGATGTTGCTAAGCCTCTGGTTAGTGTCATTGTCCCCATGTACAACGTGGGTATGTTCGCGCTTCCTTGCGTAAACTCATTGCTTGGTCAGACTTATTCGAATATCGAATATATTATTGTGGATGATGGATGTACTGATAATACTATTGATCTTATTGAAGATGCCGTTGGATCAGACACGCGATTTAAGATTTTGCATAAGGAAAACGGCGGTCTTTCTTCTGCTCGTAACTTTGGTACTCAAAGGTGCCACGGCGATTATGTCATGTATGTTGATGGGGACGATTTGATTGATTCGCGAACTGTTGAGTTGATGGTCGAAGCGGCTGACAAGTATCAAGTTTCGCTCGTTATCGGCTCCTTTGCGAAGACGCCTGTTCTTGATAACTATAAGATGGGGCAGAATGTAGAATTCCATGTTGAATCTGGAATTGAGCATTTACGAAAATTACTTTTATTAAGCGGTGAGAGCGGCTCTGCGTGCGGAAAGCTCTTTGAACGATCTCTTATTAACGACCTTGTCTTTCCTGAGGGGCAGCTCTTCGAAGACATGGGCGTAATTGCTAAAATTTGTTCCAAAATTCAAAAGGTTGCATTCTCTGATGCGTGCTTTTATGCATACGTGACGAGACCTGGTTCCATTACAACGCTCAGAAAGCAGGGTTCCAAGCATGCTAAAGACATGGACAGGACTATTGAGACTGTTCGACGATTTGCCGGGTCTGAATTTCAGGGCGAGTTTGAGTGTTTTCAATCATTCTGTACGCTCCGCGTTGCAATGAGGGTTGATCCGGACGGATTTGATAGTAAGGCTGACGCCCAGAAATATTTGAGGAATGCTCGAGGGCTTGCCTGGAGGGCGTCGAGGAACCCATATGCTTGTTCAAAATGGAGGTTACGCTGTGCTCTCTTTTCTATCTCTCCTAGGGTTCATAACGCTTTCTATGCGTTATATGCTGCAATTTCTGGTAAGGCTATCGGGTAACTCCCGTGATAAAAGGTTGATAAGGTGAGTTTTTCTATTAGCGCGCATCTGTTTAACGTTACTGAATGCCATGGCAGCTTTTTGTATAACATCTATTTTCAAGATGTGTTTAACTGCTGTGTTGGTGTTTTCGACGTGGTTTCGACCGGAGGTAAATCGACGGTTTACAAACGATATGCAAAGCAGGTGTAGAGATGCCAATCTATTTCATTGCCTTTGTGTCCCATATTGCATTGCTATATTTTTCGGTAAAGATACCTAATAAGCGCGTCAGTTTTCTTCTAGCGGTTATCGCGGTTCTCCCCCTTTGTTTGGTGGCGGGGCTGCGCGATGCATCTGTCGGTACCGATACCTCGGCATATCCTCTCAGGTGTTTTTACGCCTCGCAGTATTATTCGCTCACAGGTGCTATGGGTGCTTGCTCAGATCAAGAGCCGCTATTCGTAATTCTCTTCTGGATCCTGGGGAGACTGACTGGTGATTTCCACGCTGTTCTTTTTCTTTGTGAAGCCATCGTTCTCCTTCCCTATATTTTAGTTGTTAGGAAGTTGTATCCTCGCGGGTATCCTGTCGTAGGTTTCTTTCTTTGTTTCGTTGTGTTCGGTTATACGTTAAACATAATTAGGCAATGTCTTGCTACTAGTATGCTCGTCATGATGCTCTATGAGCTGTTCCGTGAGAAGCGCGTCCCCGCTATTGTTTATTTGGCTCTTGCAGTTGGCTTTCACAAAATGTCTATCATAGGACTTTTAATTTGGATTATTTATATTTCATGCTTCAACCGCAGACACGAACGTTCATACAAGACCGTTGCACTTCTTGCATGCGTTGGCGTTATCATTTTTGCTATTTGTGTGATTATGATTGGACCGGATGTAATGGAGCTCGTGTCTCTATTTACGTCGTCATATAGCTTTCAGATCAAACACGCTGGAATGGGCTCATTTAATATCACAATGCTTATTTATTTTCTATTTTGCCTTGCTATATGGATGTTGGGTAGTAAGGGTTTGACCACGAGCATTGATCGATGGACACTTAATTTTTATACGAGCTGTGGCATAATTTCTTCCTTATTCGCTCAATTTGCGAGCATCAGTCCTGAGCTAATTCGACTCAGTTTCCCTTTTCTTTTCATTTCAGGTTTGGTTTACCCCTTTTTATCTGAAAACCTTGGTAGAGAGCGGTTTCTAACTGGAACTCTTGGCTTTTTATTTTTCGTGTTTTATTTTGTCATTACGTTTGTATATGGCGGCAGCTGCGATCTTTTTCCGTATTCGTCGGCGCTATTAGGAGTTATTTATGCATGACGAAACGCCTGACATCAGTATTGTTGTACCGGTATATAACACCGAGCGTTTTCTTCCCGCTTGTCTGGAATCTATTGATATTCAAGGGACCGGCTCTTTTGAGGTGATTCTTGTGGATGATGGTTCCACCGATGGATCTCCCGAGATTTGCGATGCTTATTGCGATAAGCGTGAGAGAGCCTTCGTTATTCATAAGGACAACGAAGGTCTTCTCGCTGCACGTCGAGACGGTCTTCGTAAGGCGAGTGGGCGTTATATTCTTTCGCTCGACTCCGATGACGCTCTTCTTGAAGGCTGCATCAAAAAGGTATGCGATGTAATTGCCTCGACTGGTGCTGATATCATTTCATTTGACTTTACCATGGGATTGATGCCTATTAAACCCTCGTTAAAAGTTGATATCTGTTCTGGTATGCATACGGGCGAATCTTTTGATGCTGTTAAAAACCTGTTGTGCGGATGCGATTTCAATAGCGTTTGGAATAAGGTCATTCGGAGAGATTTGTTTGCCAGTGATGAGTGGTACTCGAAACGAGTTGGCCTTATGCACGGTGAGGATCTTTGTCAACTTCTTCCTGTTTTCGATATTGCAAAGAGTTTATTTCACATTGACGAGCCGCTTTACTACTATCGTCAGCATGGCGCTAATAGTACGAAGCAGTTTAAAGAGGATCAGATAACTGATTGGAGCTTTGTAAGCGACGAGTTGATTCGTTATGCGAGTGAATGGTCGAGCGATTCAGTAAAAAATGCCAAAAGGGGTATCTGTCGACACTATTGTGATCTTGATGAAGTTCTTTGGCATTGTGAAGTGGATAAAGAGGTGAAAAGGCAATTTGATAAAACAATTAAAAGCGAGTATCAGAGTCGAATCAGCAATTGTCCGGACTTAGTTCATAGTCTTGTTTTGTCAAATTGCAGTATCGTTTCTTTTTCTGCTCGGCACTTACTAAGCTGCTTTAAATGTCTCCGTCGTCTATTTGTATAATGCAGGTCATTATTGCTTTTTTCTAATATATTTAGTTGGAGCATTATTAGTCCTGACCGAGCTTGTCCTTAGCTTTCAATTAAGTGACAAGAATTTACGATTGAACCGATATCAAAGGTTCAGTCTTGTCGTGCGGTGTATTCATTCCTTGGGCTTTAGTTATTTCGGTCGATGCTTAGAAGCTGGTCTTTGCACGTTTTTTCAAAGAAGTTCTTCAACGCCCCCATGGTCTGGGTGAGTCAATAGACGCTTTCGTTTGTGATTTATTGTTTGTAGTCTATTCCTCTATGGGGTGCCGTCTGCGATTGGTCTTGTTGATTGCATGTTGGGGCATCATAACTTAAATGTCCGAATTGATGGAAGCGCATATTTATTCGACTTTGAAGATGGGAGGAGTCAGTTGTTGCATATTCTTAATTTAATTAAGAAGGCTATAAAACTTCTACTTTCTAGCCCTATTTATGATGGCTTACTTAGGTTATGTCGTCGTTCCGATGCTATATCCTATGCGTCTAAGGCGAAGCTTAGCATGGTTTCCAAGAGACCATCCAATATGTTCATGCCTATTGTTTTTAAGGAAGGCATATCTTACGACATTTCTATTATTGTGCCTGTATACAACGTTGAAAAATACCTCAAACCTTGCCTTGATTCCATTGTGACACAGGAGTTTTCTGGCAAGTTTGAGGTTATTATTGTAGATGACGGGTCTAAAGATGATTCTGGCGTTATAGCCGATTTGTATGGACTAATGCCTAATGTTCTTGTAATTCACCAAATAAACGGCGGCCTTTCCGCAGCACGTAATGCGGGTCTTAGAGTTTCTCGCGGTAAGTACATCATGTTCGTGGATTCTGATGACATGATCGGGCCAGGGTATCTTGAGGATATGCGGAGCAGACTCGATGAAACATCTGCGGATTTCGTTACATCGACTTTTAGATATATGTCTGATGATGGTTTGCTTGGCGAGATAGAGAACGATAGAGCTAGTTGGATGGTGCCGTGGGGCAGGCTATATCGTCGTGAAGTCTGGAATCGACTAGGTTTTCCCGTTGGTGCATGGTACGAAGATCTGATTCATCCGGTATGGATAGATTGTCGCTTTAACGATGAACCTTGTTATGATTTGAGTGGTTATTATTACCGAATCCGTCCTGGATCCATAATGCAGTCTACCCCTACGAATGTTAAAGGGCTTGATTCGTATTGGGTTCTTGATGAGTTGATTTCTTTACGTGCAGAGCTGGGGATTAATTATAGTCAGGAAGACTTCAATCGCATTTTTCCTTTGTTCGGACCGCTCTTGCTTGGGAGAACTGTCGCTCTGGACAACTGCGCTCGTAAGATTTTATTTGCTTGTTGTTGTGACACGTTCAATTCAATTGATGAGTTCAGCAGAGTGAGTACTTCGATGAATGGTAGATGGAAGGATATTGAGAAGGCTCTGCGCACTTCGGATTACAGCCGCTATCTTCTCGCATCGCTTTCTCTAGCTGCTGATGGGGTAACTGGACTCAGCCTTTCAGATGCTATTCATATTTGGGTGAACAGGAACAGATAAATAATGAAGATTGGAACGATTACTTTCCACGGTGCTTTAAATTTCGGGTCTGCACTTCAGTCTTATGCGCTTCAAGAAGTCTTGAAAGGCATGGGGCATGAGGTGCGAATAATCGACTATCGTTCTCGTGACTATGAGCAATATAGGTTTTTCCAACCTCGGCACCCGAAGATGACGCTGCGCGCAATGCGCTGTTGGCGTAAGCAGTCGTCTAGAAAGGCTGCATTCGCGGAATTTTCTAAAAAGTATTTCAGGCTTACAAAGAGACCGTATTTCTGGAAAAAAGAAAGTGATATGTACGAACTCGCTGAGCAGTTTGATTGTTTTATTTGCGGAAGCGATCAAATTTGGAATCTCGATTGCACACAAGGTGTTGTTGGCCCCTATTTCCTTTCATTTGCCGGAGATAGTCGACGAGTTGCTTACGCTCCCAGTCTTGCTCACACTTTCTTTAGACCGGAGAATTTTGATGAGCAACTTGTATCCGATTTACTTTCAAGGTTTGATTTTTTGTCTGTTCGCGAGGAGGAGACGGTTCCGCTATTTCAGCCACTTGTCGATACGCCTATCGACGTTGTTTTAGATCCCACACTTTTGTTGGAATCCGATGACTATACCGACATGGCATCTAAAGATGTCTTGCAAGGTGAATATATTTTCATGTATCTTTTGCGTGAATGTCCTGAGCTTATCGAGAGCACCGTCGCGATGACGGAGGCAACAGGCATGAAGGTGGCTTATATATCTGAGAATAATCTAGATATCCCAAATTCAATTAACCTGTTTGGCGTTGGCCCTGAAGAGTTCGTTTCTCTTATCGCACACGCAGACCTCATCGTTACCAATTCCTTTCATGCAACTGTATTCTCTGTTCTCTTCCATAAGCCCTTCCGCGTATATGCAACAGATAAGTCTGGTGCGCGTATGCGCGACTTGTTGGGCAATATCGGGCTGTCTGACCGTTGCGTCAACGTTATGTGTGCCGACGATGTTCCCCCTTGTGACTGGGGTGATGTGGACTCTCTTCTTGATTCTCTGCGTGAGCATTCGTGGGCTTATCTTAGAAAGGCGCTTTCGTAATGGGAGAGACAAGCCGACTTATCAAAAATACCGGCATTATCGCAGTTGGCGGCATGGCAACAAAGCTCGTGTCGTTTCTTCTGCTTCCGCTCTATACATCGGTTCTTTCCACTGCTGATTACGGCACCGTAGACTACATCAATACTATTGCTTTATTTTGCGTTCCTGCGGTTTCGCTGCTTATGGATGAAGCGCTGTTTCGGTTTCTCATTGACTGCCGTACCGATGAGGATCGGTCTACAGCCGTGACAGCGTCATGCGCTGTACTTCTTGCCGGATGCGTATGCTTTGCAGTCATGGCGATTCTGGTATGGTTGCTTTTTGAGCCTGAAAATCTTGGCTGGGTCGTGGGACTTGTTGTTGCTGGCGCGCTTCTGCAGATGGCTTCTGCTGTCCTTCGTGGTTTCGGGGATACCGTGGGATATTCCGTCATGAACTTTGCCGCGAGTGCTTTTACCATTTTGCTCAATGTTCTCTTTATCGCCGTTCTTCGCTGGGGCGTTGTGGGTATGCTATCTGCAACGGTCATTGCGCAGGGCGGTGTTGCTCTCGTGTTCATGGTAATGCGGAGGCTCTGGCGTTATATCGATCCGTCGGCTCTCTCTATCTCCTATGCTTTAAACCTTCTACGGTATTCATTTCCGCTCATCCCTAATAAGGTTTCCTGGACTATTAATAACTTGCTGGACAGGCTCATTATCATGAGTACGCTTGGGCCTTCTGCTGCCGGCGTGTATGCAGTGTCGTACAAGTTCCCCGGTATCATGGATCAGGTGTATGGCTTTTTCTATCAGTCTTGGAAGGAGAGTTCAGCTCGAGCCCTAAACTCTGATGAGGATGAGTCGGCTTTCTATAACTCTGTGTATCGGGCGCTAAGGCGTTTCATGATGAGCGTCGTTCTGCTTATGTCCGCGCTTATGCCTCTTGTGTATGGCGTCCTGATTAAGGGTTCATTCGGCGAGGGCATGTTGTATGTACCGATATTGCTCTTGGCGACGTACTTCAGCAATATTTCCGGTTTTTATGGCGGTATCTTCACCGCACATAAAGAGACTGGAATTATGGGAACCACTACTGCGGTGTCTGCTGCTCTTTGCGCCCTGCTGTGTGTCTTGTTGATTCCACGCTTTGGTCTATATGGAGCGTCTTTTGCAACCCTCTTGGCGATGATCGTGGTGAATGAGTACCGCAGGATTAAAGTCGCTAAGTTTGCGAAGCTTGTCGAAGACCGGGCTGAGCAGATTCTGACTTTGGTTTCAATTCTTGGAGTGTTCGCCTTTTATTATCTGTCAGCCTACGGTGCTGGCTTTTTGAGCGCTATTGCCTGTCTTGCAATTGCGTTGGCTTTTTTCGGTTATATGAATGCGGACATTCTGCGCAAGTTGCTTTCGGTTCATAAATAGGGGGGGGGTAACTGCATGTCTACTGTGAAAAGGGGAGAAATTCCCACGCTGTTTGAGTCGCCATCGCATTGCTGCGGTTGTGGAGCGTGTGCCGCTAGTTGCCCTAGAGGCGCCGTTACCATGTCCGAGGGTAAGGATGGGTTCGTTCTTCCTGTAATTGATGGTGATCTTTGCATTGGCTGCGGCGCGTGCATTAAGGCGTGCGGTCTTAACCGAGGGATAGGCTCTAATTCCGCCGGACCGTTCTTTGCCGCCGCCGGTAGGGACGATGTCTCGGAGTCCGCCTCCGGTGGCGTTTTTGGTGCATTTGCGCGTGAGCTTATTGCTTCTGGTGGGGTCGCATATGGCGCTGCCTATGAGCGCGAGGGGAGCATCCTTCGGGTGCGGCACCGTCGCGCGGCGAGCGTTGACGGGCTTCGTCCACTGCTTAACTCAAAATATGTGCAGAGTGATGCAGGAGCTTGTTTTGCCGACGTGAAGGCGGACCTTCGCGAGGGGAGGCGGGTTCTTTTCTGCGGTACGCCTTGCCAAGTCGCCGGCCTTAGGGGCTTTCTCGGAGGCGATTATGAGAACCTGACAACCGTTGACCTGGTCTGCCACGGCGTCCCTTCCGGCCGCATGTTCGCGGATTGCGTTGAGGGCTATGGCAGACAGCTTGGGTCTCCCGTGGTTGATTTCCGGTTTAGGTGCAAGCGCGAGGGGTGGGACAACTCTCTTCTTCTATTTCTTCTTCTTGAGGACGGAAGAGAGGTCACCATTCCTGCGGCGAAATCCCCCTACTACGACATGTTCCTGAACCTCAAGACTCTTCGCGATAGCTGCTATAGGTGCCCCTATGCAGGGAGATTTCGCGCCGGCGATCTTACCATCGGTGATTTTTGGGGCGTCGACGTTAATAGGCCCGACGTTTTGAAAGATGCTGAGAAGTTTAATCAGATGAAAGGTGTCTCCTGCTTGCTGGTGAATAACGACCGCGGCAGGGAGTTTATTGAATCCAGCAACGCTCTGGACTTGTACCCTGTCGAATTTGACGATATCGCTAAAGGCAACGATCAGCTCCGCCGCCCGAGCACCCTTCCAAAAGACAGACAGCTCTACATTGACGCATTTGTCGAAGGTGGTTGGCATGCCATTGAGTGTATGTATAAAAGGCGTGAGCGGGGAATATTTTTTTATACTAAGAAAATAGCACGAAGGCTTCTCCCTGAATCATTTCGGGAGATTGTCAAAAAGTATTTGAAAGATCTTGCAGACTAGGTAAGGAGCCACGCCTGGGCGGGCCCCCCGTTGGGCTCGTAGAGCCATACCGTGTTGCCCTCCGAGGTCCGCTGCCCCCGGTCGTCCAGCGCCAGCCCGGAGGCGGACGTGAATGAGTAGCGGCCTCCGCCCAGGGCCGAGACGCGCCACAGCTGCGAGGCGGAGCCGTCCGCCTCGGCCAGCACCGCCCGGTTGCCCGACTCGGTCAGCATCAGGCCGCCCGAGGAGACCCTGTAGAGGCCCGTCGCCCCGTCGCGCTCGAGGGAGAGGGCGCCCGCGCCCGAGGACAGCGAGCAGCCCGATGCGAAGGCCGACACGGCCATCCGGGCGTCGAGGGCGGCCGCGAGGCGGTAGGAGCCGTCGTCTATAACTTTCTCTAATGTTGCGATTCGGTATTTTGCTGCCAGGTCGTACCTAGCGCTCCATTTGCTGTTCGATTCCTTGGTGACGTTTGATGCCGCAGTAAGCTCAACCTTGGCGCCTTGAACTTTCCATTCCCTCTGGTTCATTGCGTACGCAACAGTCCCGTTCTGAATCCCCGAGATGCTCGGCGGGAAGGACTGGTTGTCGGCATCGATGGAAAAGCTCTCTTCCTTGGCATCCAAGTGCTGTTGAATGCGGTCGGCATACTTTTCTGCCCAATCAGCGGCCTTGCCGTTTCGCGCAAAGTAATTGTTGGACAGGTCGGTTGAGCGATAGGCATAGTCGGCCTTCTGGTAGTTAGCCGTGTGGTCGGAGTGGGCGATTGCCATGAGCTCGTCGGTCAGCCCAAAGTACAGATGGCGCTGGTCCAGGTCTCCGTACCAGTTGTCGCTGGTGTCGTCCCAGGTTAGGTCCATCTGGCACCATTTGCCGTCGATCTTTACGGCGTTCCAGGTGTGGCCGTTGCCGGTGATGCGGCCGTTGGTGATGCCCACGGCGTCAAGGAGCTTGGAGTAGATGCGCTGGTAGCTCTCGCAGGTGCCCTGGTGGCGCGTGAGGCCGCTTTCGGCCGAGCACCAGTTGAGGCCGTGGTCGTACTCCAGCTGGTCGAGCGTCCAGTCGTGGAGCCACAGCGCCATGTCGTATTCCGAGCCGTCTGTCTCTTGCCTGCACTGGGCCACGGCGTTGTTGACGATCTGCGTGACGCTTGGGCGGGCGGCATCGTTTATGGTCACCTCCGCCGTGGTGCGCAGGTAGTAGATCCCCTTGTCGTTTTGGGGGTCGTTTCTGTCGTTGTCCATAAAGTAGAAGTAGATGCGGTACGTGCCCGACGCCGTGAAGTCGAAGGTAAAGTCGTGGCCCGCGGTGCCCAGGCTGTAGTAGCTGCCCCATGCCGCGCGCGACGGGTCGCAGACGCTTTCCTGGCTGCCGCCGTCCCAGTAGGTGGGCACGTCCATGCGCGCCTTGGCCTGGGACGAGCCGTTGGTCTGGGTAACGTGGAAGGTCGTCGCGGTGCACGCGGGGGCGTCGTTCCACGAGACGGTGAAGGTGACGCCGTTTTGGGTTGCCGTGGCGGAGTGGGCGTAGGTGGTTTGTGGCGTGGCGGAGATCGCCTCGGGCGTGCCGTTGGTTTGGGCGCGGAGGGGTGGGGTGTCGGTTGCGGCGGTGGTGCCGGTTGTGGCGGTGCTGCCGTCGGCGCTTTCCGTGTTGACTGTGCTGGCGCCTGTGGATGTTGCGGTGCTGTCCTCTGCGGAATCTGCTGTCGCATTTGCGTTGGTGCCGTCTTCGGCCTTGCCTGTGTCGCCGTTCGTGGCGTCGGCTTGCGCCTGCTGCTCGGCTGTTGCCCGAGGCTGCATGGTTTCTGCGATGGCTGCCATGGGCATCGTCGCGCTGACCATGGACGTGCACACAATCGCGCAGAGCAGGTAGTAAAGGGGTCGTTTCATAGCGGAGCCTCTCGGTGAGCAGCCAATAGGGTCCGAAGGCAGCTCCAGGCCAGCACTCCGCACATATTTTGTTGCGGTTTATTTTACGGGAACACCAGTCAACATCAGCGAACTTTCTGGGGAATGTTGGGGAGGGGAGGGGATGCCATAGGAGACGGCTTTGTGGGCGGAAACAGCTTTACCAAAATGGCGCATCCGATTTAGCGACTGCTCGAAGCGGTCGTACCGCACGATGCCAGTCCAGTTGTCGGTACCTGAACTCCTCGATCATTTGCTTGGAAATTGCGGCTGCATTGTCAACGGTCCCCCCCTCGCACCTTGGACATGCAATAGATCGGCATGAGTCAGTTGGCTTAGATGCCCATCCCTTACGATAAAGACGCTTCCAATGGATCGCCCAGCTCGTTGGGTAGATTATGGTGGCGGTCGGCCGCGTTCGTATGGAGGCACCCGTTCAGTGGGTTGTCGATGCACGCCTCTTTGGGTGCGAACTTCAGAAGGTAGGGGATGTCGTCGTTAGGCATAGTGTGTTCTCCTTTGGGTGATGACGGCTCGGACCGCTTCGTGTGCCCGGGATGCTTGCTGTCGAAGCGGGGGCTCACGGAGCCTTCGTGTTGGATTGGCGTGGCGTTTGTGGCTGTCTTGTCCGCGTTTCCGGAATGTGCGTTTGGTTTGCCGATGTCCCGCAATTGCTCTAGGTTTTTGTGCGATTTGCCTTCGCTTTATTGTCGCTGCTTTGCACCAATCAAAAACAGCATGATGCTTGCCTGAATCTCAATTAGTTCGGGGTCGGGTTCCATACTGCCGAGGTCCATTAAGTTATAAAGATGCGCTCCGTAGCCAACAACGGTTAAGGTGCTGGGGTTAATACCGCCAGCATCCAAGATTACTTGCGAAGAGCCGAGGATGCTCATGCGATACAGGTCAAATATCTCAGCTGCGATTGCTACATTTTCTGTGCCGGAAACTTATTCGTATGCGCTTTTCTTCAACGGATTTATCGGAGGGTTCAGCGTTCTTGCAAATTGCATTGCAGCAATATTGTTCAAGATGGCAATCTGTCGGTAGGTAAGCTGTTCGGCGAGTTTGATGAGGTGGTTTGCAGTCGGCCTGCTGATCTCTGGATGAAAGAGAATATTTGCATACAGTCTTGCAAGGTAAACTGTCTTTTTCTCCTCGTGCTCTCTTTGTGCGGCCAACAATGTGCCCTCAAGGAGCTCCTCGCTTGCCGGTCGGCTGTTACTGTCTTTAACGAAGAAATTATCGTTTCGAGGGGTCTTTCCCCGGGCGATCTTTTCCTCAATGAGCTCCTTCGCCTTGGTGTATACGGCTCCAACCCTTTCCTCTTCCAATGGCGCGAGGGTACGTTTCTTTATCTCGCTTCCCATGTTTTGAAACATGTGCTCTATGGCTGTTGCCGCGACGCTTCCCGCAGCCGCTCCTTCTGGACCACCAATTGCTGCGCCTATGAGTCCTCCGGCAACTGCGCCTGCGGCGCTGCCGGCATATTCGCCAACGTTGTCAATGATGGTCTTTTTAATTTCATCTTGTTTCATGGTTTCTTCTCTCTGAAGGGGTGAGGTCACATTTAGGATTTGGGCTATTGTCTAATTGGGGTTCGTAAGGTTTCATGGATGATGGATGCATGCGTTCTTGGGTATCGATTATCTCGGAAGTGATGACATGTCTGACGTTAAGAAGCAACACTATGTTCCACAGTTTTATCTTAGGTCGTTTACCGATGATGATGGTTTTCTTTATGCTGTGAGGCGCGGTACGAATGGGGTTGGATCTGTCTTTAAAACCAGGACGGACGGTGTCTGCGCCGAGAGGTACCTGTACGAGGTCAGGAGACGGGTTCCAAAAGCTGAAGACGCATTTGTTAAAAAAGGTGCAGCAGAACATACGCTCGGTAAGAACGAAAAAATTTTAGCGGCGAAGTACGAGTCACTGCTTGGTTGCTTGGATGTCCGAAAGTTTCCGAACCGAGATGTTACGTGTGAGATTCTGGATCATTTGATTTGCTTAATTTCGATGCTGATTGTGAGAAACCCTGTCTATCTAAATGCTGAGAGAGGCAGTGCGGATGACTTTGCCAATCAATTAAAGGCGTCCGGCTTCCTCACTGAGGAGGATCGGACTGCGCTCAAAGCGGAAGGATTTGAGGGCGAATTCAATTCGCTTGTTGAGTTCGTTTTGCAAGGTATTGTTCTTTTTAACTTAACCGATGACACGCCACTGCTTTCGCTTGTTTCTTTGATGCGTGGGATGGATTGCTGTTTTTGCGTGGCACCTGATGGGTCAGAATTTATAACCTCTTCGTATCCCGTTTTTGCCGAGTGGGCGGATCTGAAAGATGCCGATCCCTATAGCATTTACTTTCCGTTGAGCCCTCGCTATGGCGCGGTTTTTAAGCGTAAATCAGATAGCGAACGCTTGGTAAGAATCTCCTCGATCAATAGCTCCATGGTGGATACGCTCAACGATGCGCTCGTTAATGGTAACGATGCGTGGGACTGTCTCATTTCAAGAGACCGCGAGCGTTTGGAGGCAATTACGGTGCTATGAGGTAGTGGCCCATTGTTGACCAGATAACTTCCATTAGCGTTCTGACATGTTATTGATTACCTAATAACGCAGCCGGTCTTTAACCTAACGGGGCATTTGCCTTACAAATTTTTACTGCCAGTTGTTTGATATTCTGTTCTTTAATAAAGAATGACCGTTGGGGGCGTTATGCACGATAAGCCATGGCTTACTCCTGAACAACAGATTGAGCATTTGGAACGTAAGGGCGTAGCGTTCAAATTGATGAACAGACAAGAAGCTCTAAGTTATTTAAAACATAACAATAATTATTTTAGGCTCCGCTCGTATCGGTGCGGTTTTGATAAGGTCGTTGGTGGGGTAAATGATGGCAAGTATATTGGTCTCGATTTTGCCATGCTCCAGGATCTGTCTGTTATCGACTATGAATTGCGGCAAGTCTTACTGCCCATGACAATCGATATTGAGCACTTTGCAAAAGTCGAGCTGTTTGAGAGGCTTGGGCGTGACTCAGTTGATCCTTATGAGATTGTGGAGTACTACCTCAGAAGCAAGAGGGGTTCGCAAAATGATTGCATGTCTGGCGGAAGCGTGACACGTGAGATTGATTCAAGGTTAAACAGCTGCTATATCAATGGTCTTATTTCAGCCTATAGGGAAACTGGCTATCCGGTCTGGGTTTTTACAGAATTAATTACCTTCGGAACCTTTATCGATTTTTGGTTCGCGGTTTCTCACTATCTTCATGATGTGGAATTTAGAAAACGCGCCTATGAACTGCAGGCTGTGAAGGGCCTTAGGAATGCCTGCGCGCACAACAACTGCATTATTAATGATCTGAAGTCGGGTAAGCCCAGGTATAACGTTTCGTATGACGTAAGAAATGCTGTGACGGGACTTAAGCTCCAAGATGTGAATGTTAAGGCTAAGCTATCAAACGAACGTCTACAGCATATTGCGTCTACATTGTACCTTCACAGCACTATGGCTTCAACCGGGGTAAGGGCTAATAAAGGAAAACAGCTGCGCAGGCTAGTTGAAAGAATGTACCGCAATGAGAGCTACTATCTTCGTAATGATCAGATAAGAACCGGTTTCGCATTTATCAGCGGCTTGATTAATGGCTGGTTTGTGAATTAGAAAAAAGTTCTTTTATGGGGACGTGTACATAACTATACTATACGCTCACAATACAAAGAAGGCTGGTTGTCTTCTTATCGGGGACGCATCCTCTGGGTGTGTCCCCGTTTTTCTTTTCATTGAGTAAGACGGACTGTCTGAATGAGACGGGGGACTCCTCATGAGTTCGCTGCTTACCGTTGCGACCTGATTATTCAATATCCACGTTGGTAGGCTTTTTTTGGACATGATTGCTATTACGCGTGGGCACTAGGGCCAGTGTGGGCCCCTGTAAAATCCGATGACTATTATTTCTTAAGTTCTCTTATCCTTAATATGTTGTTTCATCGCGTTGACGTTGATTGAAGGTTGTTGCATATGGTCTTTCAAGAATTTCCTGTTTCCGATCCTCCGGAAAACTGGAAGGAGATGGAGAAGTCCGTTGCGCAGATTCTGTCAGCTTCTGGAATGGATGCTGAGATTCAGAAAACTGTTAACTTGGCGCGAGGAGCTGTAACCGTTGATGTTTATGCTCAGCCCAAAAAGAGCCTGTATGGGCCAATTATATGCGAATGTAAATATTGGAACACAGCTGTTCCTCAGGAAAAGGTGTTTGCATTTAGTCGGGTAGTTGGTGATAGTGGCGCTTCTCTTGGGTTGTTGATTTCGCGATTTGGGTTTCAAGAGGGAGCTATTAATGCTGCGCGATATAGCAATATTAAATTGCTTTCATGGCCTGAGTTCATTGAGTATATAAAGCCCTTTTGGCTCTGTGAGACAACAAGGCGTTGTTTGGGCTTTGGGCAGATTTTGATGAGATATTCGGATCCCCTGGATGTTCCGACTCATCTT
This sequence comes from Collinsella aerofaciens, assembly GCF_040920445.1. Lineage (GTDB taxonomy): Bacteria > Actinomycetota > Coriobacteriia > Coriobacteriales > Coriobacteriaceae > Collinsella > Collinsella aerofaciens_BH. The sequence goes on from NZ_JBCOTQ010000033.1 coordinate 25,092, forward strand.
ATTGGCGATCAAGGGCGTGCGGAATATAAAAAGCTCCTTTCGAAATATCGCGGGCTTGTTCAATTGCTGTCTTCGTTGAATATCGAGGTTATTTCTCAGGTAGAGTATCCTGCAATGTTGCGAGATGGTGACATTGTGTGCGCTGCTGATGCTTTTGTAAGCAACTATGCGGACGTGCTTGCGGCAAGGACTGCGGATCAATTGTTCACTTTCCTTGTCGATACTTGCGAGCAGGCAATTAATGAATTTGATAATGTTTTTAACGGATTTGATTTGGATGATACTCCCTATGAAGAAGTTGCCAAATATGCGGACGATTTGATCGAAGCGCTTTTCCCAGAAGAACATTCTTCATCCAGAGAATATGGCGAAAACGAAGTCTCGCGTATTAAATTTGAACATCAAAATGCAACGACGGATTTAATTAGATGGATAAGGAAGACGGTAAGGACAACGTGACGCGTAATTTCATTCGCAAATTAACAACCGCATAGCGGAGCACGGCCCGCGCCCCGTCATAAAATTTCTAGCCGCTAAACAATTAATTAATAGCGCAGGGGGCGCGGGCCGTGTCCGCGATCGTCGCATCAGTCGACGAGGAGGCGTCCGAACTCGTCGGGGCAGAGTCTGGATTCAACATGGCTAAGGAGGGGCTTTATTGATCTTCAGTAGAGTCCAATGGGTGGTTGCAATGCTCATCGGACAAATGGATAACCGTGAATATGCGTCAATAATATTGATAGGTCTTTTTGCGACTTACCTTCTGGCTAAGGGTAAGTTGTTAAGTGTTATTAAATCGTTTGCCGATGTTGCCAAACTTGTGCTAAATCCTAAAATTCTGATTCCTGCGCTTTTGCTTGTAGCGTACTCCTTGCTTTTGATATATTGTTAGCGCCGGGCGATTTTAGCCGCTAATAGTCAAACGATTTTGACCAATCCCGGTCACCGAATAATGGCCACCGT
>NZ_JBCOTQ010000034.1:0-24418 GCF_040920445.1 Collinsella aerofaciens
GTCATCCCCATGCCCTGCGGCCCCGCGCGGGCGCCCCGCGGTGCGGTTCGCCGGGATGCGGTCTTACTGGCCCTGTGCGCGGTAGCGGGCCTCGGTGGCCTCCTTGGCGGGGCGCCACCAGGACTCGTTGGCGACGTACCAGTCGATGGTCCGCTTGAGCCCCTCGGCGAAGTCGGTGTGGGCCGGCCTCCAGCCCAGCTCGCGCTGGAGCTTGGTGGAGTCGATGGCGTAGCGGCGGTCGTGGCCGGGGCGATCGGCGACCCAGTCGAAGTCCTCGGGGTCCTTTCCCATCGCCTCGAGGATCATGCGCAGGACGGTGATGTTGTTCTTCTCGCCATTTGCGCCGATGAGGTAGGTCTCCCCCATCCGGCCCTTGGTGAGGATGTCCCAGACGGCAGAGGAGTGGTCCTCGGTGTGGATCCAGTCGCGGACGTTCTCGCCGCGGCCGTAGAGCTTGGGGCGCACGCCGTCGATGATGTTGGTGATCTGCCTGGGGATGAACTTCTCCACGTGCTGGTAGGGGCCGTAGTTGTTGGAGCAGTTGGAGATCGTGGTGCGCAGGCCGTAGGTGCGGGTCCAGGCGCGGACCAGCATGTCGGAGGACGCCTTGGTGCTCGAGTACGGGCTGCTCGGGTGATACGGCGTCTCCTCGGTGAACTTGGCGGGGTCGTCGAGCGCCAGGTCGCCGTAGACCTCGTCGGTGGAGACGTGGTGGTAGCGGATGCCGTATTTCCTCACGGCCTCCAGCAGGCGGAAGGTGCCCTCCACGTTGGTGCGCAGGAACGGCTCGGGGTCCGCGATGGAGTTGTCGTTGTGGCTCTCGGCGGCGTAGTGCACGATCGCGTCGTGGCCCGGCACCAGCCTGTCCAGCAGCTCCGCGTCGCAGATGTCGCCCACGACGAGCTCCACGCGGTCCGACGGCAGGCCCGCGATGTTCTCGGGGTTGCCGGCGTAGGTCAGCTTGTCCAGGACGGTGACGTGGACGCCCGGGTGGTTGTTCACGACGTAGTGCACGAAGTTGCTGCCGATGAAGCCGCAGCCGCCAGTGACGATGATATTCTTGGGTTCGAAAATCTCAGACATGAAAATCCAATCTGAAGCATGTACAGCTTCTTTAGTATGCCGCAGGAAGTGACGCCGCGACGCTATTCAACAAAACTATCGGACATTTCGGCATGCGATAAGAGCCATAACCTTCGCAGAATTACCTCCTGTACAAAACGCCTCCGGAATGCAGTCTTCATCGTAGTGAAAAACCGAATCCCCAGTTATTTTGCGTAAGAAAAGTCCTGTTTTGGCGCCGACCGGGAAATAGCATAACGATGATTCCCGCGATCTTGATAAACAGGGACGAAAGAATGGTATTTTCCGCTCGTCTTAATCTTGTAAATCTCATCCACGCTATACGGAAGATTGGGGAAATCAGCCCTTGAGATCAGCACGAAATAATTCGAGGAATACAGCACATGATGGGCAAACTCATCAGAATTGATCTCTTTTAAGCCCTCATCGACAAATACAATCGAGTCATGAACGGACGAAAGCTGGTTTCGCCAATCATAATCGGTCAGGGCGACACAGGGACAATCGCATTGCAAGGAAACGCCCGACTGCTCGCCCGTTCGCATGTAGTCTGCGACCATGTCAAACAGTGTCGTCTTACCCGTGCCACTATCGCCACGCACAATAGTGATGTTCCGCTTGATGGTAAATGTGTACTTAGTTCCCCTGCGGCGGGAAATCTTAACGAGATGCGAACCGTTCATAAGCAGTACCTACAGATACGGAATCGACTCGTGAATCAATTCGGCCATGTTGTGAACGATTCGGCCACTATTCACGACTTTAATTTTAAAATCCTCGCGACCAAAGCCCATCACATGATAGAGATTCACAACAAGCTTGCGGTCTTTCGCCATGTCGAGAATCCACTTGGCACAGTTGTCACCACAGGTAGAAGCGTTAAAAATTTGCTTACGATCAAATCTCATAAGCAGCAGCGTTTTCACGCCACCAGAAAGCTGGAGTGGGGAGATGGATCCAAGCACAGGGCTTTCGATGACGTTTTCGGAGACAACATCCGATCGATCAACATCTTTAATTATCGAGACTGCATAGGGATCCGTAATCCAAGAAGACCGGTAAGAGTTTTTGAAATATGTCGCTGTGTTGTAAATCGCTTCTGGCATATCGCCAAAGTAGACGCTTAACACATCCACTCCCAATCATATTGTCTTTATGGTCAACGTAATCATAACGAAAGGGGCCACCAGATAAACGGTGGCCCCTGAAAGAAAACAAGCTTGCGCTAGTACTCGCGCGGGCTGTTGACGATCTCGCCGGCGGCGACCTTCTTCAGGTGCTGGCCGTAGACCGACTTGCCGTAGGCCTTCACGGCCTCCTCCAGCCCGGCGGTCGTGATCCAGCCGTTCTCCCAGGCAATCTCCTCGGGGACGGACACGGGCAGGTCCTGGGAGTGCTCGACGGCGCGGACGAACTCCGCGGCCTCGTGCAGGCTCTCCATGGTGCCGGTGTCCAGCCACGCGTAGCCGCGGCCGAGGGTCACGACGGACAGCGTCCCCTCCTCCAGGTACATCTGGTTGAGCGTGGTGATCTCCAGCTCGCCGCGCGCGGAGGGCCTCACCTCGTGCGCCTTGGCGGCCACGTCGCCCGGGTAGAAGTACAGGCCGGTGACGGCGTAGGAGCTCTTGGGCTCCGCGGGCTTCTCCTCGATGGACACGGCCCTGCCCTCGCCGTCGAACTCAACGACGCCGAAGCGCTCGGGGTCGTCCACGTGGTAGCCGAAGACCGTGGCCCTCCCCGACTCGGCGTTCTGCACGGCGCGCGTCAGGTGGCGCGACAGGCCGTTGCCGTAGAAGATGTTGTCGCCGAGCACCAGGGCGCAGGGCTCGCCGGCGATGAACTCCTCGCCGATGGTGAAGGCCTGCGCCAGGCCGTCGGGGCTCGGCTGCTCGGCGTAGGAGAGGTTCACGCCGTAGCGCGAGCCGTCCCCGAGCAGGCGCTCGAAGTTGGGGAGGTCGGTCGGCGTGGAGATGACCAGGATGTCCCGGATGCCCGCCAGCATGAGGGTGGACAGCGGGTAGTAGATCATGGGCTTGTCGTAGACCGGCAGCAGCTGCTTGGAGGTCACGAGCGTGAGCGGGTACAGGCGCGTGCCGGACCCGCCGGCGAGGATGATGCCTTTCATAGAATTCCTCTCAGTTGACAATCGTTAGGCAAAAGCTGCTAATTGCAAACAACGATTAGACAAACATATTTATTAAAATTATATGCGCCAGCAGCGGCTTCCTCCTCATTCTCTTTAAAACGGACAGTAGAAACACGTAACTCTTTCTGCATTTATCGCGAGGTAGGAAATGAATAAGTACAATGAGCAGTGTCCAACAAACGAAAGGCAAACAATGCGAGTCGAAACAACCGGAGTATGCAGAGGAAACTGGAAAATCTACCAGCAGCTTAAAATAGAAGGCATCCATGAAGGCTCCAGCATAAAAGCTCAAGCGGCAACGGTTGACGACCGCCGTTTACCTTTGTCTCTTCTAAAATTCAAGGACAATAACGGCGAATCAGACTCATACGTTCTTGTAATCCCCGACCCCGACACCCGATCCATTAAAGTTGAGTTTAGCGAAATCGGCAAAGACGGTCGTAACCTGAGCAGCGACTCCCTTTCGCTCAATTGCAAGAACATCAAATGGGAGTCGCGTCTTAACTACAAAATTAAACCTGACATGTGCAGCAAACTCAGAAATTACGATGACGTTTCAGAGTTTGAGATGGCGACGATTGATTTTTGGCAGTGCATCGAAGATTCAAACGAGTATATCCTGAGGTGCACGGTTAGAACACCGTACCGCAACGACTCGCAAATCAAACTTCGCTGCCTCGATCGGTTCCTCAATGAGGTTGAGCTGAGCATAGTCAACTTCGGCTCAAATGTAACGAGTGTTGGATTTACATCCGAGAAAAAACAACTTGAAACACAGCTCTCGATCCGCATGCCAAAGGCGTTTGATCGTTACTACTTTATAATTGGCGATCAAAATCACCCTTCATTCAGTGCATTTGACTGCTTAACGCCTGATAAATTAGGCTTGCTTCTTGAGGAGACCAACTTCCTCTTTACCCATGCGCAGTTTGACCCTGAATACCCCGAATGGTTTACAGAGCATAAGGCAACCATTGGCGCACTGGAGAAGCAGAGAAAAATCGTCTTCAATAGCGCTCCGAAATTCAGCATCATTGTCCCTCTTTACAACACGCCCATTTCGTTTTTTAACGATATGGTCGAATCCGTAAAAAACCAGTCTTATGCAAACTGGGAGCTCCTCCTAGTTAATGCAAGCCCTGACAATCAGGAACTAAAGGCTCGCGTTGAGCAGGAAACAGCCCGCGACAACAGAATTAAGTCAATTAATCTTACCGAAAATAAGGGTATTTCCGAAAACACAAACGCAGGCGTTGCCGTAGCTTCGGGCGATTTCGTTAGCTTCTTTGACCATGACGACATTCTTGAACCGGACTTGTTGTTCTCATATGCCGAGGCAATTGAAAACAATAATGACGTCGATCTTCTTTATTGTGATGAAGATAAACTCATGCCCGATGGAAAGTTAGCGCAGCCGTTCTTTAAGCCGGATTTCAATATCGATCTGCTCAGAAACAATAACTATATCTGCCACATGCTTACCATCCGTAAGTCCCTGCTAGACACTCTAGAGCCGAACACAAAAGAGTTCGATGGAGCACAGGATCATAATCTGACTCTCCGCGCCGTGGAAAAGGCAAGGAAAGTTCATCATGTTGCGAAGGTTCTATACCACTGGCGCCTAAGCGAGACCTCCACCGCAGCAAATGCCGATAGCAAGCCGTATGCCACTATCGCAGGTATCAAAGCGGTCCAGAGTCATTTGGACAGGCTTGGGCTCAATGCGAAGGTCGAACAAGCGCGTCGTCCCTTTACATATAAAGTAACCTACGCTGTGCCAGATTCCCACCCACTCGTGTCAATTATCATCCCGACTAAAGACCACGCCGACATTCTGAACAACTGCATTACATCAATTGTTGAGAAATCAACGTACGACAATTACGAGCTCGTCATAATCGAAAACAACAGCACAGAAAAGGTGACGTTCGATTATTACGATAAGTTGCAAGCAAAATATCCTGACATCGTTCGTCTTGTAACTTGGGAACACGAATTCAATTTCTCCAAGCTCATGAACTTTGGCGTTGCTCACGCCAAGGGCGACTATCTCTTGCTATTGAATAACGATACTGAGGTAATTACGCCCAATTGGATCGAGACCATGCTTGGCATCTGCGCACGTGAGGATGTTGGCGCAGTCGGTGCAAAACTCTACTATCCCGACAACACCATTCAGCACGCGGGCCTATGCGTCACTGGCGGCGTGGCGGGACATCTTTGCCAGAGCATGCCAAGGAATAATTGGGGCTACTTTGCACTCAACGATGCGCAACAAGACTTCAGCGCTGTCACTGCAGCTTGCATAATGACCAAGCGTAGCGAATATGAGAAAGTCGGAGGTTTCACCGAAGAGCTTCAAGTTGCATTTAATGATGTTGACTTTTGCTTAAAGCTACGCGAGATTAACGACCTGATCGTATACACGCCCGAAGTCGAGCTCTATCACTACGAGTCGATTTCTAGAGGCGTTGAAAACAATACGGAAAAGCAGATTCGGTTCCACAAAGAAGTCGCATACATGAATTATCGCTGGGCAAAATACTATGTCGAAGGCGATCCGTACATTAACCCAAATTTCAGCGTGGGAGAACCCGGAAATCGCTACTATCATTTATAAAGTGTTAGCTTAATTCTGCGCTTTCTAATTTTAGCCTTATTAAAATGCGACTAATAGATAAGGGAATCGAGGGTCAACCCTCGATTCCCTTACTATGAATAATTGCATTCCATACATGATATACAGTTAAGAAGCGTTTGTGATTCGATACACAAGCAGGCGTTGATTCCGCATGCTGGCCAGAATCCGCATCATTCCAAAGGCGTATTTAAAACCCAGCCCCACTGTGGTATAGCGGTAGTGTGGTAGTAGTTCAGCCACCAAGCAAGTGATGTTGTCCTGATGTAACCGATGTTATCCATAACCATACCGTTTCCGATATAAATAGCAATATGGCCCCAGCGGGCACCAGCACTTGTATGAGTATGCGTAGGGACCGCAACGATCATTCCAACTTTAAGCTGAGATATATCTCGGCTGTAACACCAATTCCAGAACATGTCGCATGCGTCGCCGTTGGGATATGACCCCAGCACGGGGTAAAACACATGGCTAACCCACTCCGAGCACAGTCCCGCCCCAGGAGAAGGAACGCTATGGCAACGATTAACGATCTGGGACTGCAAGGAGGCGCGCGCGGAGTGCTCAGGCTCCACCCAAGCACCTGAGGCATTAAAGAAATACTCGGAGTCTCCAATTCTGTTCCAGCCATTTACCATTTGTCCAGAAGACATAAGGTAGTACCACGTTCCATCATCATCGAGGAACCAGCCAGTATTCATGGCTCCGGATTCGTTGTCGAGGTGATACCACCTACCGTCAATGAATCGCCAACCGCGCTGCAGAACCCCGTCTGAGTCTGTGTAAAACCACAACTGTGCAGCTGAGGACCAATACCAGCCAGCGACAGGCTTTCCCTCGGGATCCCTGAGCTTAATTCCACCCGCGCCGTCCTTGACGCCCGAAAGCACAATCGCACCACTGCTGCACGCATAATATACGTTTTCATCTTGTGAGAAGACCCAAGTGTTGCACTTTAATGCACCGCCGCTATCCGGATCCAAATAATAAATGGAGCCATTTACAGTTTGAAATCCTTCCAGCATGGCGCCATTATTATTGGGGTCTAGCAAATACCAGCTAGAACCATTGTAAAACCACCCGGTACGAATCTCTCCCGATGCGTTGGAGCAATACCATGCCCCATCGTTAATAAACCAACCGGAGCTCATAGAACCGGATTCGGAAAAATGATACAAAGAGCCGTTAACAAGCCTAAAGCCCGTAGCCATTAATCCAGAAGGCTCAAGCCAGTACCAAGTATTGCCAAGGAGTAACCACCCGGTCTGCATAGCGCCCGAACTGTCCAAATAGTACCAGCTATCATCAATTAAAACCCAGCCGGTCTTCATTGAACCCGATGTCTCGTCAAGGTAGAACCAGCGCCCACCGGTGGCAGCCCATCCCTTCAAATGTGCACAGGAGTTAGAAAATAAATGCCAGCCATCGTTCAAGTATTTCCAGCCAGTAGCTGCATAACCTTCGGAATCAAAATAATACTCCGCCCCTCTAATGGACAGAAAACAGTTTGACGGCCAACCACCAGCCTCATATCTCCACCACCATTTACCGTTTTGGTAGGCCCAAGAACCAGGAAGAGCGATGTTATTATCAGAGGAACGAACGATCTGGAACGACAGTTGAGAGGTAACGCCGGCGTAATTCCCTAGCCCATTCACTCTTATAGTGGCGCAACCAGGGGCAACATTATCTGAATACGTGACTTCATAATCGATTCCGCTTGCTAGCACAGAACCGCTGGCAGTCAAAACAGAGACATCAGGAGTAATCACATCGCCAGTATATTCATATATCGACGAATCGATAGATGCTTTGAAATTATCGGAATCCAAAGTCAAACGATCGCTACCTGATGTCCCAAATGCTTCCTGACCCGATTGAACCAAAGAGCCATCAGTGCCTTCAGCCACGCAATCTTCAGTTAATGAAAATGCGATTGCGGGCCATAAAAGAGAGATAAAACAAATAGATGTTAGACAAACCACGCTGATTAAACTCAGATGTCGATTTTTCATCATTTTTCTCTTCTCGCCAAATCAAATTAACCTTTGAATATCCAGATGCAGTCGACCCAGAGATGCAGTTCCCAAATTAATTAATATGCAAGACAACTCGCTTGATACGTTGCACCAGATAAAACGATAAGACACTCAACATAGGGATTGTCTATTTGTTAGACAATCCACAACCAGCAGTCGAGCGCGATCAATGGTGCACAAACTTAGGAGCCCTAATGAGGGATAGCCGAAGGAACTGAATCAAACCATGTATTGAGCTCATTCATGATCAGACCTTTTCTCAAGCTCTTTTTCGAGCAGGGCAATCCTATGAGTAAGGTTTTTGATCGCCAAAACATGACGACTCGCGGCAACGCTAAGAGACAGAGAGATTGCAAGCAACAGCACGATTGCACCCAAAAAAAGGAAATTGGCCGGGTTGACAAACCCAATAGCTGTTGAGCAACTATAAATAATCTGAGGACATAAATCACAGATCAAGGCCGCCATACACATCAAAATCCACAGCAAAGAGTACTTAAGAAGCATCTTTCCGTTGGACACGAGACGTAAAACATAGACGAGGAATCCGCCGAAAAAGAGGGCCGCACCAATCCTCAAAATAAGATTCATTATTTGTCTCCCCTATGAACCCAGCACACAAGGACAATGGCTAACGTAACCTTGACCATATAGTAGACGGAAGAGAAGCCCCCGATAGATGAACGTCCACCTTGGCGCTCATTCATCTTTACAGGCGCTTCCATAACGGGAAGACCAAGCTTCATAGCCAAAGCAATCGACTCTGGCTCCGGGTAGTCATCAGGATAACTCTTGCAGAACAGGTCGATAGCATCTTTATTGCAGGCCCTAAAGCCAGAAGTGGGATCGGTGACCACCTTACCCGTAAGCAACTCGAGCAAAAATGAAAGCCACCTGATTCCAACACGACGCATAAAAGTTGATTGAAAACCATCAGTCTCAACCAGAAATCGAGAGCCTATCGCCAAACTCGCACCGCTCTCAATCAGCTTTACAAGCTCAGGAATATAAGAAGGATCATGTTGGCCATCGCCGTCAACCTGAATGTCGATATCATAGCCAAATCTCTGGGCATATTTATGGCCCGCTTGGACCGCTCCACCGATACCAAGGTTCTGCGGCAAATCCAATATGTTGATACCATGCTCTCGACAAAGCTCAAGCGTTGTATCTTGTGAGCCGTCGTTGATTACGACATAGTCATAACCCGCAGCTTTTATAGCTGCAACGGTATTGAGAATGCACTCCTGTTCGTTATAGGCAGGAATTATTACGAGAACACGCAGATGTCCTTTTGAACATGTCGTTGAAGTAAAAGACAATCGAGATTCATCCATTCCAAAAACAGTTGGCTCTTAGCGACGCCCAAAGAATTTGCGACTCTTACAGTCCAACGCATAGCTTAACTCCGACTTAAGTTTACTGTATCCTGTCTAACCATTAGGAAGATACATCTCAAGCTTAGATATTTAGCTTGCTCAACTAGGGCACACATGGAGTCCCCATCCATCACCGCAGGAAAAGGACCCCTTGCAGTTCTGCCTCAAATACGGGGCGCATGTCCTGAGCGAACCCTCAACGCCGTCCTATTCGATCCAATCGAATCCAACTAATTGCCCACTCCTACTATAACCATGACCTATATCGCTAATTTAGAAAAAACGGATATACAGAAGCTCGAACATCACAAAATACAGCAGCGCAAATGGAGCCCCGAGCATAAAGGCTGTAACTTTAGCCTTCACCTCCTCATCGCAGTAAATAGGGAACCTGAGCAATAGACAGGCAAAAGGTATTATCAAAGGTATGAGATATCGCGCTTGGACACCCGCAACTGTCTGGCTTCCAACTCCTGTAAAAGCGATGTATAGAGCCAAAGCAACTAGGTGGCAAGTAGCAAGAACCAGGAATAGAGTCCAAACAATTCCGCAACGGCTAAGCTTTATTTTAGTATCTTTTTCATTATCAATAATGCAAATAGCTTCAAACAGCATGATGGGGAGATACGAAAGCCATGGGAACAGATTAGACACGTCCCCAAGATAAGCCATATTCGTTGATATTGAATTGAGAAACGCCGGGGTCAGCATCGATCCAAAAACGAAATTCGAGATTACAGCTATAGTTCCAACTGGATTTGCAAGCACTCCCGTCGTTTGACCAGCCGTAGAGACTTCGGAGCCACCACGTGCATCAGAAATATTATTTACGACAGATGAGAAATATGGCGTCAAGAAAGATAGGATCATAATGGCACAAACGAATAGAGCAGTACCAATCAAGATACGTCTTTGCTTGCTTGAAACATATTTATTTGCAGGAATTAAAAGCGCAAGTCCAAATAAGGGAAAATAAATCGCTTTAGCTGCAAACCCGATTGCAAAAGATAGTAGAAATGCGAAGAACGTTTTAGCAGAAATATCCTCTTCAGAAATAAGCATCTTCAACAAAAGAGCTGTTCCTAGCAAACTGAACGATATCACACAGGGATCATACGAGTAACTGGCTGCCATTAACACAGCAGACGGGAACAACGCAATACAAGTGAAAAGACATTTTCTGCAAGGGGCTATACGAATTGCGATTCCGCAGATAACTGCATACGCAAACAAATTAAAAATTTTACCCAATGCAAATTTGATAGAGAATGGGAGATGAAGCAAGCGACCCAAACAAAGGCCGATAGATGAAGGAATATAGGCAATTTTAGAAAGAGCCACACTATCAAAACAATTAAAACGTTCGATACCTTCAGCTAAATCATTTTTATCAGCCTCTCTGACCAATTGCTCAACAGAGCCACGGTTAAACTCTCTTGTTTCATCTATTGGGTACTTACCCAAAGCTGCATCCAAACTAAAGCCGTCCCCCATATAAAACTGCTCGACTATCATTCGGTCAGAATTTGTTATTTCAGCATTTGTGAGGTAGGAAAAACTGTTTGCATTTCCATAGTGGACCTCATCATCCCATGTCAAAAAATTTGTAACGGGAAAGCAAATAATTACGGATAGACCAATTGAGACAATGCATGCGAAAGCGAACAGTTCGGGCTTCAGATAAGAAATGCCCCCATTAATAGCAATCAATCCGATCAAAACCGTAATGGGCAAAGCAGACGCGAACAACACCGTCTTTGACTTATCGAGCGGAATGCCAATAAAAGCGATTAAAACAGCAAAGCCAACAAAAACCGCCAAATAAAAGAAACACTTCTTAGCATCAGTTTTCTTAACCGAGGTTACGAAGCTCTTCATCAGGCCATAGCAAAGCTCAATTCCCTGGAACGCTAAAACTAAATGAAAGCATATAACCAGACCTGAGATATTCCATGCACCAAGACCGAAGGGGCCAAACGTCTTCGCGCCAGCCAATATGATGAAAACTAGCAGAAAGCTGCTGAGGATACTGGACGCGACGAGAACGGTTATCTGACGAATAGCATCACCGCTCGACTGTGATTTCGGTTGCAAATATAAGCACGCAACAGCAACGACATCGCAAAAGAGTTCAAGAATGAATAGATTTAAATTCTTATAGTGCAATGATGTCGCGACAGCTAACAAAAGAAGTCCCAGCCCAAAGATGGCAAGCGCGTACTCGCTTTTCTTAATTGCAGGATTATTCAAAACGTGCATCTCCAACTAAAGACAAAATCGAATAGGATAAGTCGACAATAACAAATTCGGGTCTTAGATCCAACTTCACTCAAAAGCTAAGTAAAAGCCAGCCAAGTATCACTTAGCAAATACAAAACGCCTTCTCGACATCTATAGCAGTGGCGTCCCAGCTATATCGATTTTCAACAAGGGCCCTAGAGTTTCGAGACTGTAGAGAAAGCAGCTTTCGATCATCAAAAAGCCTGCATAATGCCGAAACCACCTCATCAGATGACATGGACTGAATTATCGTGCCGTAGCTATCATCTGGAATAAGCTCGTGCGCGCCTCCCACATCTGTTACCACAGCAGGCGTTCCGCAAGCTGAAGCCTCAAGAAGTACCGTCGAAAAGCCTTCGGACCGAGTTGGAAGACAAAGCACATCTGCTTGCTGAAGTAAGGAAGAAATATCCTCTGTGTTACATCTCCCAAGCCAAAACAAGTTAGACGAACAGGCTTCCTTGACCTCATTAGCCAGCGGACCATCCCCTGCAAGAACAAAACAAATATCACGCTTGGTAATATCTTTTGTGCGAGCCGCCTCAATAATTGAATTAATTCCCTTTTCAGGAATAAGCCGCCCGACAAAAGCTACAACCAAAGATGACTGAGGGATACCTAATTCAGATCGGAAATCTCTCCCCGAAGAAATACTCCTATAGAATGAGGCATTGATTGAGTTTGAAATGACGCCCTTTGCAGTGATATTAAAGTGCTGAAGCCATTCAACACTTTTAGAAGAAATCCCATAGAAATCAGGGTCAAACGTCTTTACGCGATCCGTAATCCAATCCTCATATCGGCGCACAAAAAAATCAAGGAGTGGCTGATTGAAGGAAAGATACGCTGAGCCGTGGTCGAGAACGACAGCCTTAGCACTATGATCCGCAGCAAACCTCAGCCCTTCGAGCGAGAGAGGGAAAAGTCTCGTGTTTATCAGAACACCATTCCACTCATAATCATCAAGGGTTTGCAGGAGTCGGTAATAATCACTGGTTTTTTTGGGAAGAGGAAGTCTTCCATCAAGTAACGGAATGCAAGGAAGACGAATTACCTCCAGGCCGTTTTCGACTGAATGACCGACTCCCACGCGCATCGAATCATTAGTAACGATAACCACCCTATCGCCGCGTGCAGTCAAGGCATGAGCGAGACCATCGACAAAATTACCAATTCCACTAAGTTGCGGGTGATAATGGTGAGTGAAAATACAAATAGAGGAGCTCATCACATAACCTCATCTGATATAGATGTCATATCCTTAATTCTGTGCCGTCCAGACTTCCCCATCTCCAAAGTCGAGCAAGAGCGGAAGATGGGTATGTCGATTATCCGGTGACGGTATTTTTTTCCAATCGCCATACATCGTTGTAAGATATTTATCCGTCATACGAGGAACAGGGAATTCACTGCCTTCGAAAACCGCGCTGCTCAGAGGGAAAATCTCTGAAATAGGCACTGGCGCCATATTCGGCCAGCTTAACGTCAGACAGTAATCAGAGACCTCACCCGTATTTGAGTCGGCAATACAGGAATCGAACAAATCCTGGTAAGAGCATGCGCCTCGAGAAACCAGTTGTTCCACCACGTGCATAGCAGAACAACCAATTTGCTCGAGTTGACCAAGGAACCCTTTATGAGGGACAACAATGGAAGAAGAATGATATAAATAGGCTCTTTTCTGTGCAATTGATGCAGTTCGGACTTGCTGTGCACGAAGGCGTTTATCTGTATAGAGCTGGTCATATGGAAAGATGTCGACAAAAATGCCCATCGAACTGGAAGCCTCTCGAGCCTCTTGATTCTCGAAGCGAGTTCCATCGCGATACACCTTAGCAAACATCGCAGCATAGCCAGTAGTATTCCGCGATGTATGGAGCGAATATCCTTCCGGTAACCCACCCTCGGCTAAAGAGCAAAAGCGGTCATAATCTGAACGCATCATTCCGATATCTATATCATCATCCCAAGGGATAAACCCCCTATGACGCATTGCTCCTAAACATGTTCCACCGTCAAGCCACCACCTGATGCCGTGCTTAGAGCAGAATGCGGCGACAACCTGAAGGATATCCAATTCAGTGTTTTGAAGCTTTAATAGCGCGTGAGCTTTAGACATCATCGGCCTATCTCTTTTCCCCGAACCATTGTTGCGTCTGTTTCCCCAAAACAGAAGACTGATAAATAAGGCAAATGGCATTGGATATAAGCGCCGATACAGTAGGGCCATTTAAGCCAAACAGCATTTGCGCAGGAGCCATAACAGCGACAGCACTAATTAAGGACAGCATGCTGCCAACAAATACCCCTCGGTAATTATCAAGAGAAACCAACAAATCGTTGACAAACCAAGCGATGCCAGTCAAAAAGGCACAAGCCAACATAGGCTGAAGGAGATCGGTATGTTTAGCTATTCCAGCGCCATAAAACAGTGACAGCAATAATTTACCGAAAAAGAAAAGGGCAACTGAAGATATGACACCGACAAAAAAGATGCCAGCAAGTATTTTACCTATGAGCGAAAAAAAGGACTTTTCTCTAGAATGGTAACGCTCTACTAGATAACCTAATAAAGGATTATAAATATAGGTCGCACCCATTTGGATAATTGCCACAGGTGCAGCAACTGATGCATAAATACCCAGAGCAGAATCTCCGAATGAATAAGATAAATACTGCCTGGGAATATTCGGCGCCGCAGAAGCAGCAATGCCGCCCAGAACGATGGGCAAACAGCTACATAGGAAGGCTCTGACCTTCGCTCGGCTAATTCCAAGCTTGATTGCAGAAATCCGATTTGATCTTGGATAATCGTAAATAACTCCGATGCCTATTGTCACTACCGTCATAAGCAACAGTGCACCTTCGAGGCTATTAAAAAATCCAAAGACAAGAATGAATGAAAGGAGAGAGCCGATGCCCTGCATTATGAGGGATTTCCCAATATAGTCCATCCTATGACCAACCTGATCATTAGCATGCATGACATCAATGACTAAGCCAGCGGTTTTATAGAGAGCATACAGAAGAATAGCGGGCACCGTACCAATACGACACGTTGCAATGGAATAGACGGCTAACATTGCAAACGCTATAAAAGTAGTAAAGAAACGAAAAGTCAGGTATTCACCAGCAGAGTTTTTCCTTTCAACATCTGCAATTTGCACCGTGTACATCCTGTATTGGGCTAATTGAGAAAACATGTTGAAAATAGACATAGCCAGCGAATAAATGCCTGCAGCACTATATCCATCAGACAGCCGAACGACCAAAATGGTGATAAGCCACTGACAGCCTAAATTAGTCAACGAACCGACGGTATTCCAGAACATATTATGTTTAATCGAAAGAGTCTTCTCTGTGGCCTTCACAAATATAAGCGCCCTTCTAAACCTGTCGAAATGAGGATACGGAGCTATCTCGCAGCTTTAAGTTCTTTTAAAATCAAAATAAACAGCCAATTCGGCACAAGACGTATAATGATATCTGCTTTAGCGATAGACGGGCAAGCTCGTCGGTATTTAAGTAAACCAATTATGGAGCGCCGCTCCCTTGCTTCAGCGAACCCCAATATTTCCTTTAGATGCGGTGAATCGGGAAATCTATCGGCAAATCGCCTAGCAGTATCAACCCTGTTTTTAACTCTTGTCGAATACCAATCATCTTTTGAAGAAACACCTGCAAGGAATCCAGTTTCGTTACCACCATGTCGACGATACTTAACCAAAGGAGTCATAGTAAAGCTGCACTTCCCCAGTTCACTGCAACCCAATGTCAACCACAAGTCATGTGCAGTCGATTCCGGAAAGGGAATCATCGACTTCGCCGCACTCGCATCTAACATGAGAGCCATACCAATGCCGTAACATACGCTTGCGGCCTGTACAGTAATATCCTCTCCAGAGCACCAATTTACTTCCGGCGAATTAGGATGAGCTTTCCTATAACTCTTTACCAGAATATTTCCGTTTTCGTCAATTACCGATCTATCACAAACATCTAGAATTGAGCCTTCTTCTAGCATATGGTTGAGCGAAACTTCAACTCTATTAGGCTCCCAAATATCATCCTGATCGCAAAGTACTACGTAATCCCCTTCCGCCAAGGAGAGCAGCGCCTCGAACGATTTGACATAACCGAGATTATTATCACCGTGATAATACCGATAGGCGTTTTTCGTTATATGCGCTTGGATAAACCGCTCTAATGAATCCGATTCAGGGCAGTCATTTCTAACTAGAAGCGTAAGCGGAAACGTTTGTTTATCTATCGAATCAAGTTGTTCCGCGAAAAACTTAAGATCGGGTTTATAAGCTGAGAGAAGTACGCATACGCCAATATCATTTCCCATTTCTATTTCCAAAAATCCTCCCAAATTCATTGCTTAAAGATTATCAAAGCACCCTCAGTTAAAAGAAACTCTTTTAAAAATAGAGTATTTATCCCTGTCTCTTAAAACGAGTGCCTAATATCAATAAGTAACAACCTTTGTTCCATAAGGAATGTTATCGTAAATCCATTTTGCATTCTGAATCTCAAGGCGTACGCATCCAGCAGAGGATGGAACGCCCATCGTGGGATCCATCACGCGGTTGCTGTTGACGTAGTAGGGTGAGGAATGGAATAAGTAATCACCATAGAACTGCGTGTAGTAATAGCAAGTATATCCATGCCCAAAGGAGTATCCCTTACCGTAGACTTGATACTCCCCTATCACCGTAGGCGTGCTAGCTTTTCCCGTCGAACATACATATCGACGGTTTAAGGACCAGTTATTCCAGGATCCAGTGTAAATACTCGTAACGCAACGTGACGTATCGACAAGTATCAGCCAATTTGTATTGCTTGAATAACTTTGAGCCTTAGCATCCATATAGTCTGACACCCACGCGCCGTTAGCCATAAAGAAATTCCAGGATCCGTCCACAACGCGCCAGCCAGTAGCCATAGCTCCACTAGCATCAAGCCAATACCAGGTGGCGCCCAGATTGAGCCATCCTTTCTGCATATAACCAGACGAATTCAAGTAATACCAAGATCCGTTAACGGCAACCCAACCGGTTTTCATAGCATAAGTGGACGGATCTAAATAGAACCAGGAGCCATCCTTGTACAGCCAGCCAGATCGTGCATAGCCAGCGGTCTCATCAAAAAAGTACCATTTTCCGTTAACGTTCTTCCATCCAGCGCAGGGGGAGCCATCGGTTGAATCAGCATAGAACTTACAGCCTCCAAGCATCACAAACCCGTGAGCTTCGGCCAATTCGCCATCGCCGTTTGATGTAAACAGTTTTCCATTACGCAATGCTCCACACAATGAGCAATCAGAACCAGCAAAAGCCTTAGATGGCTCATCCTGAACCGAGTCCTGGACATCTACCCATTCACGACAAGCAACAGCGCCTGAAGCTTTTGCATAATAGCTTTTCCCATTTACAGAAAAATGACCAAGAAGCATTTTACCGTCGGCGGCAGGATCGAGATAATAGTATTGACCACCGCCCTTCAGCCATTCAGTCTTTATAATGCCCGACGCTTGAGAAGGCTCAGCGTAATACCAGTCTCCATCGCTCATAAACCAGCCAAGTGACAACGCTCCCGTTGAAGAAAAATGATACCGGTTGGATCCGATGACATAAAAGCCGGTAGCCATTCTATTGTCATTTGCGACATCGAGCCAATACCAAACGCCATTCACCAAACGCCAGCCCGATGCAAGTGCGCCGGAACCGTCAGCGTAATACCAGTCCGTCCCATCAAACGCCCAGCCAACAGCCATTGCGCCGGAATCCGATAAATAGTAACGAGACGAACCGACAGAAACGATTCCTCTAGACATAACACCATCATTGGCGGGATCAAGCCAATACCAGTTATTGCCAGTTTGAAGCCAGCCGGTTAAGACTTCACCATTGCTACCCCAATACCATAAACCGTTATCAAGGTACCATCCATTAATCAGTCCATAGGTTCCAAGAAGATAAGGGTGCCCATCAATAACACGTCGACCAGTAGCCATAGAACAGCTGTTAAGGGAGTCAAACCAGTACCATTGGTCTCCAATAAACTGCCATCCACTTGCCAAAGCGCCTGACGGACCCGCGTAATACCACTTATTTTCAGTAAAAATCCAGCCGCAGCTCATTGCGCCGTCACGAGCGGGGTCCAAATAAAACAACGAGCCGTCAACATTCTGCATTCCGGTCAAACGGCAGTCGTCAAGATAGTAATACCAGGACAAACCGTCCCATTGCCATCCAGATAGTTTTTCCGTCGTCGACGAGTCTTGGCTTTCGACAACCTGTGGATTCGAATCTTCCGCTGTTTTGCCAGCATAATCGTTGGAATCTTGAGCGAGACCGCCGCCGACAAAAGCACCCGACCCTTCCGTCGAGTCGCGCTCTACGATATCGTTATCCGCCCCCTCTTCCATGGCATAAGCAGTGCAAGAAAACGCGGGGGCGAAAACCGAGAGCGAGGCGGATAGTAGCACCAAGCCGATTGCTCGCCAGCAAATTCGATGATCAATCCGAGCATTCATTTCAGGCCCCCAACCGGTACCGACTGTCTTACAAGGAATCAATTAGATAAACGGACGGGCTGCGCCGATCACATTTCCCCTAGCGCTGACGGGATGAATACCGACACCCTGATGAGGCCAGGAGTCAATCATCATACCGCCGCCAAGTGCGATTGCGATATGCCCGCGATAATAAATCACATCGCCACGCTGAATCGAGCTGGTGCTCACGGGCATAAAGATGTTGCTTCGATACCAATTCATCGAATTGTAGGTTTGGCTTGGATCCCAGCGATGGTTATAAGGGTTGTAAACACCCATATCCATGCCAGTAGCATAAAGACATTGCAAGACAAAACCAGAGCAATCAACAGCCCCGCCGGGAGCGGTAGACCAAGGCTCAATATATTGCGTACCGATATATTCGTAAGCACGCTGAATAAAGGCATTCACGCAATCTTCCCGCGTCGCTTCGACAGAAATGCGAGAAGGAGTCACATAGGTAAAGTAGCCAGTGCAGTAGCTAGGCAACTGAACAGTCCAAGAGCTGACCTGGGGATACTGCGGAGGATTTTGCCAGCCAACCTTGTCGCACTGGCCATCGCTCCAGAAAATTCGACGCACGCCATCGATGGTTCTTGCGCCTGTTGCCATAGCACCGCTGCCGTCTAGCCAATACCACTTACCCGAATCTTTAAGCCAGCCAACATGCATGCTGCCGTTGGAGTCAAGGTAATACCATGTTCCATTGAGGCATTTCCAACCAGTTGCCATTTTTCCGTCGGCGTTTAGGTAATACCATGCACCGTCAGTAAAAACCCATCCAGTTTTCATCGCACCAGAATCGGCATCAAGCCAATACCAATCGCCATCAATCTGCAGCCATCCACGATGAATGACGCCCGTTCCGGGCTCAGCATAAAACCTTTGATTTGCAACATTAACCCAACCGGACGCAACCTGCCAGCCATCAGCTCCAGCTGTTTTTAGGATAGTACCGTTTTCGCGGATCACATCTTTGCAAAGATATCCATTGCCATCGGCATATCTTTCTACGCCGTCTTTAACGGTAATCCAGCTTGACACCACAAGTCTACCGCTCAGGTTTGCGAAACAATCGTTGCCGCCCACCTCAAATAAGCCCGTTTTCATGAGATGGCTAGCAGGGTCCAGGTAATACCAACTCACGCCCTCTTTATACCAGCCAGAAATAAGCGCGCCAGATTCAGAGGCAAAATACCAGCCGTCCTCGGACTGAGCCCAACCAATAGCCATAGTCCCATTCGAATTCAAATAATATGCTGCATTGCCAAGGTCTAAATACCCAACAGACATTTTGCCGTCGGAAGCCGGATCGAGATAATACCAGGTTCCGTTAACGAGTTGCCAGCCAGTGACCGCAATACCATTAGAGCAGTAATACCAATCTACTCCATCTTTGAACCATCCATTTACGAGGCCATAGTCGCCAAAAATGTAGGTTCTTCCATCAATCTTTTGACGACCCTTAAACATGATGAACGTCTGTGGGTCAAAATAATAGCGAGCCCCACCTATCGTTTGCCATGACGAAGCAAGGGCACCCGATGAATAAGCCCAGTACCAATTCCCGTCAACGAGAATCCAGCCGGTTTTCATAGCACCAGTGGCATCTAAATAGTATTTCCCGCTCCCGAGGTCGACAAAACCAACCTGCATTATATGGGTGGCAGGATCCAGGTAATACCATGTGCCGTCTTGATAAAACCAACCAGCAGCTAAATCGCCTCCAGCATTGGCATAAAACCAATTTCCATCTGAGTTACGTAGCCAGCAGTTCTGATATAGCGCGCCAAAAGGCGTTGCGGCATTGCCGTCATTCGCATAAAACGAAGCAGTCGATCCGCCAGCATCGGTCACATTGAAATAACCTGTCTGCATTGCACCATCATTGGCTGGATCAAGCCAATACCAATAGCCCCCGCTTTGCAGCCAGCCAGTTTGGTGTTTACCGTTTTTTCCGTAATACCAAACTCCAGACGACTCGTCTCGTTGCCAGCCATCTTTTATGACGGAAGAATTATCAGGTTGCAAATCATCAGAAACCACAGAAGAAAAATCCGCTTTTGACTCAATACTCTGAGCCTCAACGGAATCCTGTGCAAACGCGACATTCGCACTCAGGGGCAAGCAGCAAGCAGTGATTAATGACGCAGCAGCACAAACAAGCGTGGCCTTCTTTTCGAATCGATACATAAGCGACCCTCCCAGATATCTCATTTATTTATTTTAATCCACATTCCAGGATTGATTTTCGTTACTGTCTGTTCAGTCTATGTAGATAAGTATATTAAATTGAACATAACGTTCAATCATTCTATTCTTTCCCTAAGCAATGAACATCTTAATTGGAGGCCTGCAGTGGAACTGACCAAGCGTAACTTTACTGTTCTGTACGAATACCTAAAGAACCCATATGCCAGCCAGCGAGAAGTTGCCGAGCGCACTGGCCTCTCACTTGGATCGGTAAACGCAGCAAATAAAGAGCTTACGAATGAAGGCCTTCTCGAATCGGACAGCCTAACCGACAACGGTTACGAAGCACTTCACCCCTATAAGGTTGAAAACGCAGTGATATTGGCTGCGGGGCTTTCGAGCCGCTTTGCTCCCATTTCGTATGAAAAGCCCAAAGGCCTTTTAAAGGTACGTGGTGAGATTCTCATCGAACGTCAGATTAGGCAGCTGCAAGACGCAGGTATCAGCAATATCACCGTCGTTGTCGGCTATAAAAAAGAGTATTTCTTCTATCTCGAAAGCAAGTTCGGCGTTTCGATTGTCGTCAACAACGAATATGCATCCAAAAATAACCACGCATCGCTTATGTGCGTAAAAGAGCGGCTTGGCAACACCTATATTTGTTCAAGCGATGATTACCTTCTAAACAATCCGTTTGAAGCATACGTTTGGAAAGCATTTTATTCTGCTCAATATGCTGAAGGCGCCACCAAAGAATGGTGCATTCAAACCGGAGCAATGGACAGAATCACCAATGTTACGATTGGCGGTTCCGATGCTTGGTATATGCTCGGACATGTCTACTTTGATAAAGCCTTCTCGCTTGCATTTAAGCAGATTCTCGAAACGGAATATAACAAGCCCGAAACAACGGACAAGCTTTGGGAAGATCTATATATCGAGCACATCAAGGAGCTCGATATGGTGATCAAAAAGTATCCTGAGGGCGAGATCAACGAATTCGATTCTCTTGATGAACTGCGTGCCTTTGATCCGCATTTTATCGAAAACGTTGACTCCGATATTTTCGATAACATCGAACAAGTGCTCGGCTGCTCCAAATCAGAGATTCACGACGTTTATCCCCTTAAACAAGGTCTTACGAATCTATCGTGCCACTTTAGAACCAATGACGGAGAGTACGTTT
The DNA here is from genome assembly GCF_040920445.1 of Collinsella aerofaciens. Taxonomy (GTDB): domain Bacteria; phylum Actinomycetota; class Coriobacteriia; order Coriobacteriales; family Coriobacteriaceae; genus Collinsella; species Collinsella aerofaciens_BH. The sequence continues at coordinate 21,510 of NZ_JBCOTQ010000034.1, forward strand.
ACCGCCATCCGGGAGTCGGGACCGAACTGCTTATTAACAGAAATGGAGAAGTAGCCGCACTTAAAAAGGCCAAGGAACTCGGCCTTGACGACACGTTCATTCATGAGGACCCAAAGCGCGGTTGGAAAATTTCGAAGTTTGTACCCAACGCAAAGCAGCCTGATCCGCATGATGATGCCCAAATGAATCGAATGATGCAGATGTGTCGTTCGCTTCACGAGAGCGGTGCAAATGTCGAAACCGAATTTGACTTCTACCTCGAAGCGAAGCGCTACGAATCACTTCTTCTGGAAAAAGGCCCTATCGACATTCCAGGCTACAGGGAAATGGCCGCCGAAATCGATGAATTGGAGCACTTTGTCCAGGCCGACAATGCGCCAAAATGCCTTTGTCACAATGACTTCTTTTACCTCAATTTCCTTATCGATGAAAACGACAAGTACTATCTCATTGACTGGGAATATGCTGGCATGAGCGATTATGCAAACGATTTTGGAACGTGCAGTGTCTGCTGCGAGCTTTCCGAAGATGAAGTCGACCGCGCGCTTGATGCATATTTTGGGCGCAAGGCAACAAACAACGAAGTTGCACATAACTATGCGCACATTGCCCTTGCAGGATGGTGCTGGTACCTCTGGTCTCTTCTGAAAGAAGCCGAAGGCGACTTCGTAGGCGAATGGCTCTATATCTACTTCAATTACAGTGCCAAATACCTTAAAAAGGCACTGGAGATCTATCGAAAAGGTGAGTAACGATGCAATTCGGCTTTTTTAGCGGTCTTCTTTGGGGCCTTGATACAGTAATACTTGGAATCGGTTTGGCGCTCGCGCCCTATATTGGATCGGCGGAAGCGCTTGCATGTGCCTCCATTGCGGGATCTTTTCTCCATGATGCCTTCTGTGCGATCTGGCTCTTTGGGTACATGGGAGTTCGAGGCAGATTAAAAGACACGCTCGCTGCACTTAAAACTCGTTCGGGCAAGGTCGTCATCGCCGGCGCACTGCTCGGTGGACCTATCGGAATGACCGGATACGTATTGGCGATTAATAATATCGGAGCAGCCTACACGGCAATTATATCCGCCTTCTATCCCGCTGTCGGAGCATTCCTTTCTTTCGTGCTGCTGAAGGAGAAAATGGGCAAAGGACAGATTCTTTCCCTTCTCGTTGCTCTTTGCGGCGTAATGACGATGGGCTATCTATCGGCCGGATCGAGCGAGATTGCAAATGCCCCCCTCGGCTTACTCGGCGCGGTGCTTGCTGTTATCGGATGGGGATCCGAAGCGGTGCTGTGCGCATGGGGAATGAAAGATGATGCCGTTGATGACGAAACGGCTTTGCAAATCCGCGAAACTACAAGTGCGCTTGTTTATGGAGTGCTTGTACTCCCCCTCTTCGGAGCATGGCATTTCACGCTGGGTGCCATCCCGAGCATGCCTACATTGATTATTGCACTCGCCGGACTCGCAGGAACTGCATCCTATCTGTTCTATTACAAGGGGATTGCGGCAATCGGAGCAGCGCGTGCGATGGCTCTGAATATCTCCTATTCGGCATGGTCGGTGGTCTTTGGCCTGATCTTGCTTGGAACAATTCCCGATATGGCATCCGTAATCTGCTGCGTTGTAATTGTATGCGGAACAGTTTTGGCAGCTAGTAACTGGGACGAACTATTTGGACGTAATAAGACGGCGTAGCTTGATTAACAATATAGTAAAAGGGGAGAGCTCGACGAGCTCTCCCCTTTTAGCATCATGGCTATTCAATTACCACAGCCTGGCTATCCATCTGTTGCCACGTGCCGAAGAACACCTGGGCATTTCGCGTAACATTGCCGTTAATCGAATCCGAAAGATAGACAATTCCCTGCTCGTCATCATAGCCTTTAAGGACTACGGCATGATTACCGCCCCACAGACCATAGGAATGCCCGTTATACCAACGAGCAGCATAACGGCCTCCTGGCCAACTTCCCCATTCGGTATTCCACATCTCAACAGGTTGTCCACAGGTCAGTCTGTTCTTAATGGAAGAAATTGACGAGAAAGAAACGTCTTTTGCCTGCATGATACTTCCCGCAGCGCGCAGAAAGTTATTACCAGCAATAGTAATCGCAGGGGCGACGCATCCCATGAGACCCCCGCTGCTACGCCTTGGGTTGCCATCAAAGGCGGTAACAAAGTTGCCGTTGCTTCCCTTGGGCAAGTAATAATCCGCAATAATCGTCTTACCTAAACCGAAACCATAGTAGTTAAGCAAGTTTGTAAGGGCAACCGACTCACAGCCAGTAGGAAGTTCCGGGTACTGCAAATAGCACGGGACATCGACCCAAGCGCCAACCATTGCGCCGGATGAACTGAACTTGTAGTCAGTAGAGCCGATCCAATACCAACCGTTGCTCAACATTACTCCCCCACGTGCGGCATCAAGGTAATACCATGTGCTCCCAAGGGAAAGCCATCCCGTTTTCATCGCGCCAGAAGCGGAATCCAGCCAGTACCAGTTGCTGCCATCGTTAAGCCAGCCGGTCGCCATTCGACCATCCGGGTTAAAGTAATACCAAGACCCAGCAATTTGCTGCCACCCAGTCAGAATTACTCCACTAGCAGAACAATAATATCGAGCACCCTGACTCTCAATCCAACCAGTTCTGGCATTACCGTCGTCGTCAATCAGCTGGATTCCCGAATCGGTCATGATGCCTTTAAGGTCAATTGCGCCGCTGGATGACGAATGATACATCCAAGACCCATCACCGTTTGACCAGCAATTAGCCATCATCTTGCCGGTACTATTAAATATGTATTCACATGATCCGATAGTTTGAACGCCCGTGGCCATGGCGTGCGTCGAGGGATCGAGCCAGTACCACGCACCGTTTAGGTTGAGCCAGCCGGAGGCGAGGGCGCC
>NZ_JBCOTQ010000035.1:0-23973 GCF_040920445.1 Collinsella aerofaciens
TCATCGTTATCCGAATTGTTATGCCAAAGCTGCTGCAGAATCAGCGCGATGGCGTCGAAGTCTTCGGTATCAAACGGTCGGTAGAGAACCCGCGAGACCATGGTGCCTCTTTCTTTCGCGGATGCATATCGAGCACAGTTCTACCACGCCATTGGCATCTAATTATGGTGCCCCTGTGTTCCATGAACTCACCGTGCCCGGTGCCGTGCCCATCCCCTCTGCTCGCAAACTTTTTCTGCATATGCGCCCGTTGCGGGGTGCATCGATGCGCTCGATGCGCTACATTAAATCAGTATTTTCAATGCCGCTGCGCGAGCGCTGCAGATCGACGTATCACCGACTCACAGAGCACGGCGGCGTACCAGACAGGAGGACTGCATGGGATCTGATGTGAAGATCGCACGCGCGTTGATCTCGGTTACCGATAAGACGGGCGTCGTCGATTTCGCACGGACGCTGGTTGACGACTTTGGCGTCGAGATCATCTCTACGGGCGGCACGGCTCGTGCCATCGAGGACGCGGGCGTTCCCGTAACCCCCATCGAGGAGTTCACGGGCTATCCCGAGATGATGGACGGCCGCGTTAAGACCCTGCACCCCAAGGTTCATGGCGCGCTGCTGGCCCGCCGCGATTCCGAGCAGCACATGCAGGAGGCCGCTGAGCACGGCATTAAGCTGATCGACCTGGTCGTCGTCAACCTGTACGAGTTCGAGAAGACCGTTGCCAACCCCGAGGCCACCTTCGCGGACGCTATCGAGCACATCGACATCGGTGGCCCCTCTATGCTGCGCTCTGCTGCCAAGAACGCCGCGAGCGTTACCGTCATCTCCGACCCGGCCGACTATGATGCCGTCCTGGCCGAGATGCACGAGACCGGTGGCTGCACCACGCTTTCCACCCGTCGTCGCCTGCAGGTGAAGGTCTACCAGACCACCGCCGCCTACGACACGGCTATCTCCCGTTGGCTTGCCGCCCAGGCGAGCGACGTGGCGGACACCTCTGCCAAGCTCGAGATCTCGCTGGAGAAGGTCGACGACCTGCGCTATGGCGAGAATCCTCAGCAGAAGGCTACGGTCTACCGCTTCGCCGAGGGCTGCGAGAACACCGCGAGCTCGCAGTTCCCGCTCGTGGGCTCCGAGCAGATCCAGGGCAAGCCGCTCAGCTACAACAACTATCTGGATGCCGACGCCGCCTGGAACCTGGTCCGCGAGTTCGACGAGCCGGCCTGCGTAATCCTCAAGCACCAGAACCCCTGCGGTTCCGCCGTTGCCGAGGACATCACGGCTGCCTACGACCGCGCCTTCGCCTGCGATCCCAAGAGCGCCTTTGGCGGCATCATCGCCTGCAACCGCGAGGTTCCCTTTGATCTGGTTGAGCACTTTGCCGATCAGAACAAGCAGTTCGTCGAGGTCATCATCGCCCCGAGCTACACCGCCGAGGCGCTCGAGCGCATGGCCAAGCGCCCCAACCTGCGCGTGTTGGCGACCGGCGGCGTGGACCACGGCGCTCAGGTGGAGCTGCGCTCCGTCGACGGCGGCATGCTGGTGCAGGAGGTCGACCACGTGACCGAGGATCCCGCGACCTTTACGTTCCCCACCGACCGCAAGCCCACCGACGCCGAGATGGCCGAGCTCGAGTTTGCCTGGAAGGTCTGCAAGGGCGTTAAGTCCAACGCCATCCTGGTCTCCAAGGGTAAGGCCGGCATTGGCATGGGCCCGGGTCAGCCTAACCGCGTTGACTCTGCGCTACTTGCCTGCGAGCGCGCCGAGGACTTCTGCGAGCGCGAGGGCGTGGAGAAGGGCGGCTTTGCCTGTGCAAGCGACGCGTTCTTCCCGTTCCGCGACAACGTCGACGTGCTTGCTGCACACGGCGTGACCTGCATCATCCAGCCCGGCGGCTCCAAGCGCGACGACGAAAGCATCCAGGCCTGCAACGAGCACAATATTGCTATGGTCTTTACCGGCGCCCGCCACTTCCGCCACTAAGTTCCGCCTTGGGACAAAATAATCTCCGCAAAAGACGGCTGCTCCGTTTGGAGGGCCGTCTTTTTGGTATAAGAGGACGGAATGACTAACACGAAAGGTATGACCATGCCCCAGATTGATGATGCCGAGCTGTTTGGCAATGCCGAGGATCAGCGTGCGTACGAGGACTTTTGCGCCAATCAGGAGGCGGTCGAGAAGTTTACGCTCGACAAGCCCGCGCTTGTCTGCCGTTGGCGCATGTCCAATAAAAAGGTGCCCATGCTCAACCGCCACATTCGCGCACTGTCCGAGCGCCTGGTGCAGGGCGAGCCGCTTACCCATAACATGCTCAGCTGGGCCAAACAGCACGTTGAGTGGTCGCTTGCCGAGGGCGATTACACTGCGCACGACGGCGTACTCATGCTGGTGATCGACATCAACGGCAACGCCGCCATGACGGTGGGGGAGTACGAGCCGCTCGCCGATACGTCGGCCAAGGCGCTGCGTGCCCGTTCCGCCGAGGCCCGCTCCGAGGCCGACGAGACCGGCGTGGCGCCCGAGTTGCTCGCCGCCGTCAACAACGGCGAGCTTGCCTTTGTGGCGCCGGCGGACGAGTGCCTGTGCGGCACGGCGACGCTCATCGAGCAGCTGGCCCAGACCAAGGGCATCCCGGTCACGCGCGTAGATATTCCCGCGCAGCTTAAGGGCGCGCTGTTCCTGGCGAGCGACGAGCACGGCGTGGTCCCCGCAACCGAGGCCGACGCCGCCGAGGCCGACGCCGCCGACTCCGACGCCGCCACGGTCGCCTTCTTCGCCGAAGGCTACGAAAAGCTCCGTGCCCGCCGCTAAATGATGTTTCTGGGACGGGGATTAAAAACTCATTTAATTCCCGTGCTCGTCGCGAGCGAGGGGCAAGCCTCTGCCACTCGCGAACAGTTCTGTCACTTTGGTGCCGCGTGAGGCGCGTATCTGCGGATCCGCGGTCATAATGGGGCAAGACAACCAAGAGGGGGGGGGCGGAATCCATGGCGCTAATCTATATCGTTGAGGACGACGAGCCCATTCGTCGTGAGCTTATCGACATCCTTGCCCGCGCCGGTTTTGAGGTTGAGGCATGCGAATCGTTTGAGCATGTCTCGCGCGATATTCTCGCCGCCGCGCCCGACCTGGTGCTGCTCGACCTCACGCTTCCCGTCAAGGACGGCCAGCATATCTGCCACGAGGTTCGCCGCGAATCCGAGGTTCCCATCATCGTCCTCACGTCGCGCACGACCGAGATTGACGAGGTCATGGCCATGACGCTCGGTGCGGACGACTTTGTTCCCAAGCCCTACAGCGCGCGCGTGCTCGTGGCGCGCATCAACGCACTGCTGCGTCGCACCGCGGTGGCAGGCGAGCGCAGCACACTTGTCCACAAGGGGCTGGAGCTCGACCTCGCTCGCTCCATGGTCACCAATACGGCATCCGGCGGCAGTACCGAGCTCACCAAAAACGAACTGCGTATCCTCTCGCTGCTTCTGAGCCGCGCGGGCAAGATTGTTTCGCGTTCGGCCATCATGCAGGATCTGTGGGACTCCGACGCCTTCGTGGACGACAACACGCTCACCGTCAACATCAACCGCCTGCGCACCACGCTCGAAAAAATCGGCATCAAGGGGTATTTGACCACGCATCGCGGCCAAGGCTATTCGGTCTAGGGGCCGGCTATGTCGTTCGCCAAATTCTTCAAAGATGCGCTGCTTCCCGTCGCCGTGTGGACGTGCGGCGTGCTGCTGAGCTGCTTTGTGCTGACGGTCGCCGGCGCACCCGTTTCCATCGTGGTCGTGGCGGTCGGCGTGTCCTTTATCTTTGGCATGCTGGGCATCGTGATCGAGTACGCGCGCCGTCGTCGTTTTCTGCGCCAGCTGGAGCGTGCGGCAGAGGAGCTCGAGAGTCCCGCATGGGTGCAGGAGATGGTGCAATGTCCGACCTATGCCGAGGGCGAGCTCGAGTACGAGGTCTTGCGCCGGGTGGGCAAAGCCGCTTGTGACGAGGTTGCCGAAGGCAGGCGCCAGACCGATGACTATCGCGACTATATCGAGAGCTGGGTCCACGAGGCCAAGCTGCCCCTGGCGGCAGCCCATCTGATTTTGGAAAACCTGGACAGCAGCGAAGACGACCTGTCGCGCGTGGATGACCTGGGTCGCGAGCTGGCTCGCGTGGAGCGCTATATCGATCAAGCGCTGTACTACGCGCGCTCGGAAGTCGTGGAGCGCGACTACTTGATTCGCCGCTGGGATCTCAAGACCCTGGTGACGGGCGCGATTAAGGCCAATGCGCGTGAGCTCATCGCGGCGCACGTGGCTCCGGTGTGCGAGAACCTCGACTTTGAGGTCTTTACCGACGAGAAGTGGCTCGAGTTTATTCTGGGCCAGCTCATTCAGAACAGCATTAAATATGCGCGTGAGGACGGCGCAAAGATCGTGTTTTCGGGTGCGTTGCTGGACGAGGGTCTGGCAAGTGAGCGCATCGAGCTTACCGTCGCGGACAACGGCTGCGGCGTGTGTGCGGCAGACCTGCCGCGCGTGTTCGAGAAGGGCTTTACCGGCGACAACGGCCGCACCACCAAGCGTGCGACGGGCATCGGCCTCTACCTGGTGGCGCGCCTGTGCTCCAAGATGGGCATCGACGTCACCGCAGCATCCGAGCCCGGCGAAGGCTTCGTCGTAACATTCGCCTTCTCAACCAACAAGTTCCAATACTTTGAGTAGGCGGGCCGTCTTGCGGCACGGACGGCTATGTTCCCGAACGTGAACTTAGCTAAGGCAATTGGCGCTATGTTCCCGAACGTGAATATAGCCGCAAGGATTTAAATGAATCGCCCCATAAAAAACGTGCCGCCCCAAACGGGGCGGCACGCCATCTTTTATCAGCCAACTCGTTGAAGTACGGTGACGAAGGCGCAAGGCCGGGAGGGGTTATCTAAGCCGACATCCCGCAGCCGCGAAGCGGCGAGGACGTCGGCGTGATAACCCCGCAGGCCCTGCGCCGGCGGGAAGGAACCTACTTCACGACCAAGATGTCGCAGTCGGTGTTGCGCAGCAGGAACGTCGAAATCGAACCCAGCAGCGCATACTTGATCGAGGACAGGCCGCGTGCGCCGCAGAGCACCAGGTCGGGCTTGACTACGTCGAGCATCTCGTCCTTGAGCGTCTCGCGAATGCGGCCGGCGCGAATCATGACCTCGACCTCGGGAATGTCGGGATTGGCCTTGGCCTCTTCGAGCTGCTTGGCGATGGAGTTCTTAAACGCCTCCTCCAGGCCGTTGACTAGATCGACCGGATAGGAACCGGCGCTCTCGAGCGCCGTGGAATCGATAACGTGGCCGATGATTAGCTTGGCGCCGTTGTTCGCGGCGACCTTGATGGCGCGTGCGAGCACAAAATCCTGCTGCTCAGTACCGTCGAGTGAAACAAATACCTTGGTGTAGCCCTCGTTCATGGTTTCCTCCTTGGTCTATCGCACGGGCGCGGGGCTCGTGCGTCGGGCGGGCGCGGGCGCGTTGGCCGCCGGACACTTTATCTTGTTGCAGTTATACCCAAGGATTTCGGTTTGACCGCTCGCAATTCTGTGAACGGACGAGTTTTTTGGTAAGGGTAGGCGCAGACGCGCCCGAACGGTTGATAATGGGACATCGCCCGCACCGTCCGCAGAACAATATCGGCGGGTGTCTAACGAGGGGGTCCCTTTGGATATCATCGAGCTTCTAAAATCTGCCTTCATGGGCCTGGTCGAGGGCATCACCGAATGGCTGCCCGTCTCGTCGACCGGTCACATGATTTTGGTGGACGAGTTCGTTAAGATGAACGTGAGCGAGACGTTCTGGAACATGTTCCTGGTCGTGATTCAGCTTGGCGCCATTTTGGCCGTCTGCGTCCTGTTCTTCCATGAGCTCAACCCGTTCTCGCCCAGCAAGGGCAAGGAGGGCCGTCGCGACACGTGGGTGCTGTGGGGCAAGATCGTGCTCGGCTGCATTCCTGCGGCGGCGATCGGCCTGCCGCTCAACGACTGGATGGAGGAGCATTTCTACAATGCTCCCGTCGTGGCGCTGGCGCTCATTGTGTACGGCGTGCTGTTTATCGTGATCGAGAACTGGCGCGCGAGCAAGCGCGAGGAAATGGCCGTTGCCGGTTCGTTTGGTTCGCGTGCTGTGGTGTCGGGTGGACGTCCTGCCGGTGCGCACTTTGCGGCGCCCGCCGCGGCTACCGCTGAGGATGAGGACGATGACGAGGATCTGGACTTTGGTTCCATCACCACGCTCGAGGATCTAAGCTGGAAGACTGCGCTGGGTATCGGCTGCTTCCAGGTGCTTTCGCTGATTCCGGGCACGTCGCGCTCCGGCTCCACCATCATCGGTGGCTTGCTTTTGGGCTGCACGCGTTCGGTGGCGTCCAAGTTTACGTTCTTCCTGGCCATCCCTGTCATGTTTGGCGCGAGCGCGCTCAAGCTGGTCAAGTATTTCATCAAGGGCGGCACGTTCGGTGCCAACGAGGTCGCTATCTTGGGCATGGGCTGCGTTGTGGCCTTTGTGGTTTCGCTCATCGCCATCAAGTGGCTCATGGGCTTCGTCCGCCGTCACGACTTTAAGTGCTTCGGTGTTTACCGCATCATCCTGGGCATCGTAGTGCTCGCATACTTCTTCGTTCTGGAGCCGATGCTCGGCTTCTAACTTAGTCGACGCTGCGCGGCAGCCAGGGCGACAACTTGTCATTCAAAGGGGGCGGCATGACCAAAAGGTCTATGCCGCCCCCTTTTCATGCCAATTTGTTCGACCTGACCGTCGCTCGCTGCTGCTGCCATGACATCGGCGGTTTCGTGATTGTCAATAGATTGGTGCAGACTAACCTGACCCCATTGCACCAAATCCGCTGGGGCGAGCCTGACGGTGGCGCGCGGAGTCGTGGTGTGATTTGCGTCGGTGTCCGCGCGGCTCGGTATACTGGTACGGCTCAAACTATGGCGCCGCCCGCAGGCGCGCCGTCCGTCAGATGAGGAGTCGCCCATGACCCAGCCCCTGCCCTGGGAAAAGAACGCCGCGGTGCCCGTGCCGCCCGCGCCGGAACCCGTGCCGCTCGATGCATATGTTGCCCCTGCAGTGCCGGAGCCCGAGCTCGTCCCGCTTGACATCTATGACGCTCCCGCGCCGGCACCCAAACCCGCCAAGCCGCTCGTCGACATCGACAGCCTTAATCCCGCCCAGCGCGAGGCGGTCCTGACCACCGAGGGCCCGCTGCTGGTGCTCGCCGGCGCCGGCTCGGGCAAGACCCGCGTCTTGACCTTCCGCATCGCACATATGCTCGGCGACCTGGGCGTTAAGCCCTGGCAGATCCTCGCCATCACGTTTACCAACAAGGCCGCGGCCGAGATGCGTGAGCGTCTGGCGGCACTCATCCCCAGTGGTACCCGCGGCATGTGGGTGTGCACCTTCCATGCTATGTGCGTGCGCATGCTGCGCGAGGACGCTGACCTGCTGGGCTACACCGGTCAGTTCACCATCTACGATGACGACGATTCCAAGCGCATGGTGCGCGATATTATGCAGGCGCTCGGTATCGAGCAAAAGCAATTCCCCATCAATATGATTCGCAGCAAGATCAGTTCGGCCAAAAACGCCATGATCGGCCCCGAGGACATGCTCAAATCCGCCGACAGCCCCAACGACAAAAAGGCCGCGCAGGTCTACCTGGAGCTGGAACGCCGCCTGCGTGCCGCCAACGCGATGGACTTCGACGACCTGCTCGTGCGCACGCTCGAGCTGCTGCGCACCCGCCCCGAGGTGCTCGATAAGTACCAAGAGCGCTTCCGCTACATTAGCGTCGACGAGTATCAGGACACCAACCACGTCCAGTACGAGATCGCCAACCTGCTGGCCGCCAAGTACCAAAACCTCATGGTCGTAGGCGACGATGACCAGTCCATTTACAGCTGGCGCGGCGCCGACATCACCAACATCCTGGACTTTGAGAAGGACTTTAAAAACTGCAAGACCGTTAAGCTGGAGCAGAACTACCGCTCCACGGGCCATATCCTGAGCGCCGCCAACGCCGTGGTGCGTCACAACTCGCAGCGCAAGGACAAGCGCCTGTTTACGGCCGAGGGCGACGGCGAGAAGATCCAGGCCTTCCAGGCAAGCGATGAGCGCGACGAGGGCCGCTGGATTGCCGGCGAGATCGAAAAGCTGCACTCCAAGGGCACGAGTTACGACGATATCGCCGTGTTCTACCGCACCAACGCCCAGTCGCGTATCCTCGAAGATATGTTCCTGCGCGCGGGCGTGCCCTACAAGATTGTGGGCGGCACGCGATTCTTCGACCGTGCCGAGATCCGCGACGTCATGGCCTACCTCAAGATGATCGTGAACCCGGCAGACGAGATGAGCGTCAAGCGCGTCATCAACACGCCGCGCCGCGGCATCGGCTCCACCTCGATTCAAAAGATTGAGCAGCTGGCACGCGACAACCGCTGCTCGTTCTTTCAGGCCTGCGAGATCGCAACAGCCGAGACAGGCATGTTTAGCGCCAAGGTGCGTAACGGCCTGTCGAGCTTTGTGGCGCTGGTGCGCGAGGGCCGGCGCATGGACGGCGAGCTCAAGGACGTCGTCGAGATGATTGTCGACAAGACGGGCCTGCTGCAGGCCTTCCGCGCCGAGGGCACCATGGAGTCCGAGAGTCGCGCCGAGAACATCCAGGAATTCCTGGGCGTCGCCGCCGAATTTGAGGAGACGCACGAGGATATCGAGGGTACGCTCGAGAGCTTGGAAGAGCTGCGCGCTGCCGGTGTTGCCGATGTGCCTGCTAGCGCCGAGCCCGAGCCTGTCGTGGTGAGCGCGCCTGCGCCCGAACCGGGGCCATCTGCCCCGGTATCCTCGTTTGAGGCGCTCGTTGGCGCGCGTGACGCCGCGGGCTCCAATCCGCTCGATAGCTTGGCCGCTCCGGCGCTGTCTCCGCAGGATGCCCTGGCCGCCGCCATCGCGGGCAACGCGTATGCCGCGCCGACGGAGATGCCGGCGGGTGCCGTGCATGCCGACGAGATCGAGCGCACCTACGGTCCGCTCACCTGTAAGGCGCTGCCGGCGCTCATGGAGTGGCTGGCCCTGCGCTCCGACTTGGATTCCCTGGCCGGCGAGACGCATGCCATTACCATGATGACCATCCACTCCGCCAAGGGCCTGGAGTTCCCGGCGGTGTTCGTGGCCGGCATGGAGGAGGGTATCTTCCCGCACGTGCACGACTTTGGCGGTAGTGACGATCCGGGCAAGCTCGAGGAGGAGCGCCGCTTGGCCTACGTCGCCATCACGCGTGCTCGCAAGCGCCTGTTCCTGACCTATGCGGCCACGCGTCGCACCTACGGCTCGACCTCTGCCAACCCGCGCTCGCGCTTCCTCAACGAGATTCCGTTTGAGGATATCGAGTTTAGCGGCATCGGTTCTGCCGGTTTTGAGGGCACGGGCTGGGAGAAGCGCGGCGACCGTCACGGCACCTTTGGCTCGGGCATGGGCTCGGATATGTACGGCGGCAAGGTGTTTGGCTCGCATACGCGCTCGACCGGCGGTTCCGGTTCGCGCGGCGGATCGAGCTTTGACGATTTCTTTGGCGGCAGCAGTTACGGGACCGAGCGCCATCGTGGAGTTTCGCCTGACGCCGGCCGTGTTGCCTCGACTTTTGGTTCGGGCGCGTCGCGAGCCAAAAAGCCGTCTTCCAAGGTGTCCCCGACGGTGGAGCGCAAGGTCGATCGTGCCAGCGCATCGCAGGACTTTGCCGCGGGCGATACCGTGAGCCACAAGACTTTTGGCACGGGTACCGTGATCTCGGTCGCCGGAGACATGATCGAGGTTCAATTCGAAAAGACCGGCCAGACCAAAAAGCTAATGAAAGGTTTTGCACCGATCGTCAAGCTGTCGTAGTCTCGGCGGACCCGGGCGGGCGTATGGGGCAACATCGCCTGCTCGGGCAGTCCTGCGCAAGACGGAGAGCACATTAAGTGCTCTCCTTTGCGTGCGGAACTCGCGATCGATGTTGCCCCATACGCCCGCCCGGGTCCTTGGGTAACGTTGCTGAACGAGCGTTGCTTTGCCTCTCGCTTTTTAATCTGGAGAACCGGGTGGGCTGAATACTTAGACATGGCAAGGGGCTCCCCCGTTGAAGAACGGGGGAGCCCCTTGTTGCGTTTTTGATTGTCGTAACTAGTCAGAGGCTCGCCGGGACGGGGCGCGGGGTTTGGTCGATCGCGAGTTCCGCACGAGCCGGAGAGCACTTAATGTGCTCTCCGTGCGAGCAGGACTGTCCGAGCAGGCGACCAAACCCCGCGCCCCGTCCCGGCGAGCGCTCGGGGACCGGTAGCTTACAGGTGCGAGACAATCAGTTCCATCTGGCCTTCGAGGTCAATGGAGCTGACGGTGCTCGGGGCCAGCAGGTGGCTTCCCTTGTGGACGGGGTCGCCGCAGACGGTGCCTTCGCCGTCGATGACCGACAGGCACATGAAGGGCCAGCGCTGGTCGAGGGTCTTGCTGCCGTTGACGCGCACGCGATCGACGGTGTAGCAGGGGTTGGACTCGAGCTCGGTCACGCCGTCCACCTCGGGCGCGGTCACCGTGCCGTCGGTCGGAGCCTGAGCATCAAAGTCGATGCAGTCGAGGCTCTGCTCAATGTGCAGCGGGCGCAGCTTTCCGTCGGTGCCGGGGCGGTCGTAGTCGTACAGGCGATATGTCACGTCGCTCGACTGCTGCGTCTCCAGAATCAGCGTGCCGGTCTTGATGGCGTGAACGGTGCCGGAGTCGATCTGGAAAAAGTCTCCCTTGTGAATCGGCAGCACGTTGAGCATCTCGTCCCAACGGCCCCCCTCGATCATCTGCGCGGCCTCGGCGCGGTCGTGCGCGCGCTGGCCGACGATGATCGTGGCACCGGGCTCGCAGTCCAGTACATACCAGCACTCGGTTTTGCCCAGGCTGCCGTTCTCGTGCTTGGCGGCGTACTCGTCGTTGGGATGAATCTGGATCGAAAGGTCGTCCTTGGCGTCCAGAATCTTGATGAGCAACGGGAACTCCTTGCCCTCGCAGTTGCCAAAGAGCTCGCGGTGCTCGGCCCACAGCCACGACAGCGTGTGGCCGGCGTACGGTCCCTCCGCAATCTGGCAGTCGCCGTTGGGATGGGCCGAGATGGCCCAGCACTCACCGATGGGACCCTCGGGAATGTCGTAGCCAAACACGGTCTCCAACTGGCGGCCGCCCCAGATCTTCTCGTGGAAGATCGGCGTGAGTTTAATCAAATCGGACATGTGCATACTCCCATAAGGTTGTGCGGGTGCCGCGTAAGACAGCTCAAAACGAGCACCCACCGGATTACAAAACTAGGCCAGCGTTACGTTGTGCAGCTCAAAGCGGTCGCCTACGTTGTGCGAGATAGAATATTCAAACGCGGTGCCGCTATCCAAGAAGCCAATCTGGTTGAGTTCGAGCAGGGGAGAGCCGGGTTTGGTATCCAGGCGCTCGGCTTCTTCCTCGGTTGCCGCCACGGCGCGGATGGTGCGATGGAAGCTCGAAATCTTCAGCCCGCATTGCTCGCGGATAAAGCCGTAGACCGATCCGTACAGGTCCTTCTTTTTAAGGCCCGGGATCAGTTCGAGCGGCATATAGGTGTACTCGATGACGATGGGCTTCTCGTCGACCTGGCGCACGCGCACGATGTGATAGGCGAAGTCATCCTCGGCCATTCCCAGCTGGGTCGCAACCTCTGCCGGTGGATTGACGATCGAGAAATCGTAGACCACCGAGGTCACTTTCTCCCCGCGATGCTCGTACGAAAAGCCTTGGGCACGGTCGTTCTTGCCTTGAAAAAACACCTGGCCGGGAAGCCCCGCCGTGTCCTTGACGTAGGTGCCCGATCCGCGCCGGCTGGTAATAAGGCCTTCCTCGGTGATCTGCTCAATCGCTCGTTTGACGGTGATTTTGGAAACGCTATAGAGCTCACAGAACTCAACGACGGTGGGAAGCTTGTCGCCCGGTTTAAGAGCGCCATCCTCAATACTTCGACGAATATCTGCAGCTATCGCCTCGTATTTGGGAATCAAGGAACCTCCTTTCCAACTTGATTGAGTATAAAAGAAAGTATAGTCAACACCTAAGTATCTCTATTGAGTTATTGAAAAGTTCGAGAAAGATAAAATTAAAAGTCGCCCCGCTTGTAAAATTAGAGCGTTTTAAATGATAAACATCTGAGTAGTGTCGTGTTGAGAAATGATCGGTCCGAGGACGGGGCCGAACCGATATAACACCCAGCGAACCGAATCTCGTACTCTGCGCTTCCCCAGATAAAACCTGCCAAAACAAACCTGTCCTTTTTGGTAGGTTTTTGCCTTGGGAGCGGTACCATACAGGCAATGTTTAAACGAGAAAGGCGGGCTCCCATGGAACCTAAGCAGTATTACATCGGCATCGACGTCGGCGGCACCTCGGTCAAGGAGGGTCTGTTCGATGAGGACGGAAACCTGCTTGCCAAGGCCAGCGTGCCCACGCCTCCCATCGTTGACGCTGCGGGCTTTGCCGCGGTGACCGAGGCTATCGACCAGGTGGTCGCCAAGGCCCAGATTCCGCGTGCCTTTGTGTCGGGCATTGGCCTGGCCGTTCCGTGCCCCATCCCGGCATCGGGCGATGCCAAGGTCAAGGCGAACATCGCCATCAACCTGCCCGAGCTCAAGATCGCGATCCAGGAGCACTGCCCCGACGCGGTCGTTAAGTACGAGAACGACGCCAACGCTGCTGCTATGGGCGAGGCCTGGCTCGGCTCTGCCAAGGGCGTACAGAACGTGGTGATGGTCACCATTGGTACCGGCGTGGGCGGCGGCGTTATCGTTAACGGCGACGTGGTATCGGGCGTTGTGGGTGCTGGCGGCGAGATTGGCCACATGTGCCTGAACCCGGCCGAGGAGCGCACCTGCGGCTGCGGCGGCCATGGCCACCTGGAGCAGTATTCCAGCGCCACCGGCGTGGTGAGCAACTACCTTGCCGAGTGCAAGAAGGCGGGCGTCGAGCCCATCGAGCTGACCGGCCCCTCCGATTCCAAGGACGTGTTCCAGGCCTGCCGCGAGGGCGACAAGCTCGCGCTGGCCGCGGCCGATACCATGGCCGACTATCTCGGCCGCGCACTGGCGCTTATTGCCAACGTGGTCGACCCCGAGATGTTCCTCATCGGCGGCGGCGCCTCCGCCTCGGCCGATGTCTACCTCGACAAGGTTCGCGAGCACTTTAAGCAGTACGCGCTTTCCGCCTCGCGCGAGACGCCCATTAAGGTCGCTTCGCTCGGAAACGACGCCGGCATCATCGGTGCCGCCTACGTAGCCCTGCGCGCTGCCGGTAAATAGCTGGTGCAAGGGGGACAGGTTACATTGCACCAACATGGTGCAAAAGGGACAGCCTTGGCCCCCGTGCCTGCGCCCCAAAATATGCCGTGGCCCTTCCGTCTGCGAAGGCTCGGCATCGGCGTGCTACCATAGCTACGTCCAAGTACACATATCAAGTGGAGGATATCCATGGCAAACGTTCTTGTCTTTGGTCACCAGAACCCCGATAACGACGCCATCATGAGCGCCGTCGTCCTGTCCCAGTTGCTCAACCAGGTTGAGTATGCCGGCAACACCTACGAGGCCTGCGCCCTTGGTCAGCTTCCGGCCGAGTCCGCCAAGCTGCTCGCCGACGCTGGCATTGCCGAGCCCCGCGTGATTGATTCCGTCGAGGCCGGTCAGCTCGTCGTCCTCACCGACCACAACGAGTCTGCCCAGTCCGTCGCCGGCCTTAAGGACGCCACGGTCTTTGGCGTTGTCGATCATCACCGCATCGGCGACTTCGAGACCGCCGGCCCGCTGCACTACATCTGCCTGCCCTGGGGCTCCAGCTGCACCATCGTCACCAAGCTCGCCGGCGTGCTCGGCGTTGAGCTTTCCGACGTTCAGGCCAAGCTGCTGCTCTCGGCCATGATGACCGACACGCTCATGCTCAAGAGCCCCACTACCACCGATGTCGACCGCGCCGTCGCCGCCAAGCTCGGCGAGCAGGTGGGCGTCGACCCGGTCAAGTTTGGCATGGAGGTCTTCCTCACCCGCCCGTCCGGCTCCTTCACCGCAGCCGAGATGGTCGGCAACGACATCAAGATGTTCGAGCCTGCCGGCAAGAAGCTGCTCATCGGCCAGTACGAGACTGTCGACAAGACTCGCGCACTCGGCATGATCGACGAGATTCGCGAGGCCATGCGCGCCTACGCCGCCGAGAAGGGTGCCGACGGCATCGTCCTGTGCATCACTGACATCATGGAGGAGGGCTCGCAGGTCCTGCTCGAGGGCGAGACCGAGGCTGCTCAGAAGGGCCTGGGCATTGCCGACGAGCACGACGGCGTCTGGATGCCGGGCGTCCTCTCCCGTAAGAAGCAGGTCGCTGCCCCCATCATGGCCGCCTGCTAGGTTTAGTTGACCAAACGCCACGACCGGATCGCGGAAGCCCCGCGCTCCGGTCGTTTTTTGTGCACGGCGCCGCGTCGTCTCTTGGATAGGCGCGCCCGTGCCGTTGAGCAAATAATGTTCAACCTGTGGTTCCGCTTTTCGGCCACGCCTGCGTGCCTGTCGTGCAGGGTAGGCTAGATGCAAGCGTAATACGTTAGAGCGCGGCACCGCCACTTGGGCGGGCCGTGCTTTTTTAAGACGGGAGCTTTCCCGTGAAAGGAGCCGCCCATGGCAGCACCCGAGCAGCTGTTTAACGTTCGTGAGCGCAAGCGTTTTGAGCGCCATGACATTTGGGAGCGCATCACCGAGAACGGCACGATTTCCGCCGCCGTCATGGTCTTCGCCGCCATCGCCGCCGTCATTTGCGCCAACACCGATGCCTACGAGGCCATCCATCACTTTTTGGAGACCCCGCTGTATGTGGGTCTGGGCAACCTTACGGCCGGTCTCACCGTTGAGCTTTTCGTCAACGACTTCCTCATGGCGATTTTCTTTTTGCTGGTGGGTATTGAGCTCAAGTATGAGATGACGGTCGGCGAGCTCAAAAACCCGCGCCAGGCCATGCTTCCCATGCTGGCGGCCGTGGGCGGCGTCGTCGTTCCCGCCTGCATTTATCTGATCTTTAACCATGCCGGCGCGCACAACGGCTGGGCCATTCCCATGGCAACCGATATTGCCTTTGCACTGGGCGTGCTGTCGCTTTTGGGCAACCGTGTGCCCAACGGCGTGCGCGTGTTCTTCTCGACGCTCGCCATCGCCGACGACCTCATCTCCATCGCCGCCATCGCCATCTTCTACGGTCAGAGCCCCAATCCGTTTTGGTTGGGCGCCGCCGCGCTTGTGACCTGCGCGCTCGTGTGGCTCAACAAGACGCAGCATTACCGCCTTGCCCCGTATTCGGTACTGGGCCTGCTGTTGTGGTTCTGCATGTTCAAGAGCGGCGTACATGCCACGCTTGCTGGCGTCATCTTGGCCTTTACCATCCCGGCCAAGTGCGGTGTTAAGCTCGACAGCCTTACCGATTGGTTGGGGGAGTGCCTGCCGCTGCTCGATGACCGCTACGACGACGAGGCGCACATCCTGGGCCAGCATGACTTTACCGTCTCGACCACCAAGGTCGAGCGCGTCATGCACCGCGTGACCCCGCCGCTCATTCGCATGGAGCGTCTGATCTCCACGCCGGTCAACTTTGTGATCCTGCCGATCTTTGCGTTCGTCAACGCACAGGTTCGCCTAGTGGGCGTGGACATGAGCACGCTGCTCACCGACCCGGTGACGCTCGGCGTGTACTTTGGCATGCTGCTGGGTAAGCCGATCGGTATCTTTGGCATGACGTTTGCCCTGGTTAAGCTTAGGGCCTGCGAGCTGCCGCACAATGTCAACTGGCATATGATTGCCGGCGTGGGCATTCTGGGCGGTATCGGCTTTACCATGTCGATTCTCATCAGCGGCCTCGCCTTCCCGACGGCCCAGTTTGAGGTTCTGGCTGCCAAGGCCGCTATTCTCGCCGGCTCTGTCACCGCGGCCGTACTTGGCATGATCTACATGAGTGTGATCTGCAAGCACCCCGCGCCCAAGAACGAGTAGGCGCGTAGAAACAGACGCCAGAGCCTGCTCGAGTGCGTGTAAAACGCGGTTTTGAGTGGTACTTGCCACCTGCCGGACACCCCAGTGGCCAAAAAACGCCGTTTGTGAGTACTGTCACAAACGGCGTTTCATTTTAGGCGCGAAAAATAATGTACAAATCTATTCTGTCTGTGCATTAACGATTGCGTGGCTGGACGAAAAATGCTGATGCATCCTTCCAAAACCGGACACAAAAGGCCAAGACTGGCCTTTTTAATTCAAAATCGCTGTTACTAAAAAAGTAACAGTACTCATATTTGCTATTTTTTGACCACAGGCCCCAATGACTAGGTTTATTCCACGGTGCCGTAGATGGCGCCCCAGCCGTGGGCGGCCAAGGCGGAGTTGAGCTGGTCGCAAAGTGACTGGCGGTCGTAATAGCCGGGCGGTAGCAGGTTCACGATTTCCATGAGATCGGGCGCCAGGTCCAAGATTTCGGCCTGTACGATCAGATCCAGGCGGTCGATGGCGTGGCGGTCGTAAAACAGCCCGTCGACCAGGCGCTGCAGGTCGCCGAATTCCTCGGCCTGGAACGATCCGTACTCCATAGTGCCTCCTTGGGTGCCCCACGCCGGCATGCGCGGCGATTCGTAATTCATTGCGATGGACTTAATCTATCACGGCTTCATAACGTTGCGACGGTGGCGGTCTATACTTAGAAGAATTGCAACGTACCGCTTCGTGAAAGGTCGCACCCATGCAGACGATCTACCAGAAGATGGAAACCACCGAACTCGATGCCGCCATCGAGGCGCTCAAGGCCGAGGTCGCCGAGGTCAAGGCCAAGGGCCTGGCGCTCGACATGGCCCGCGGCAAGCCGTCGCCCTCCCAGGTGGACATCTCTCGACCCATGCTCGATATCCTCAACGCCGACGCCGATCTGCACGATGGCAACGTCGACTGCTCCAACTACGGCTGCTTTGAGGGCATTCCCTCGGCACGCAAGCTAGCGGGGGAGTTCCTGGGTTGCCCCGCCGAGCAGACGCTCGTGCTGGGTTCGTCGAGCCTTTTGATCGAGCACGATATCGCCGGTATGTTCTGGCGTTGCGGCTCATGTGGTAGCGACCCTTGGGAGGCTTACGAGGCCGCGCACGACGGCAAGAAGGTCAAGTTCCTGTGCCCGGTTCCCGGCTACGACCGCCACTTTGGCATCACCGCCGATCTGGGTATCGAGAACGTCCCCGTCGCGATGACCGACAACGGCCCCGACATGGACGAGGTCGAGCGCCTCGTCGCCGCCGACGATTCCATCAAGGGCATCTGGTGCGTGCCCAAGTATTCCAACCCCACAGGCATCACCTTTAGCGAGGACACTGTGCGCCGCCTGGTCGAGATGCCCACGGCCGCGCCCGATTTCCGCATCTTCTGGGACAACGCCTACTGCGTGCACGACCTGTACGACGAGACCGACGAGCTCGCCAACATCTTCGATCTGGCCCGCGCGGCGGGCACCGAGGACCGCGTGGTGGCCTTTGCCTCGACGTCCAAGATCACCTTCCCGGGCGCCGGTATCGGCTTTATCGGTGCGAGCCCCGCGGTTATCGCGGAGTTCTCCAAGCGCCTGAAGGCCGGCCTCATCAGCGCCGATAAGCTCAACCAACTGCGCCACGTGCGTTTCCTTCCCACCATCGAGGCGGTCAAGGAGCACATGAAAAAGCATGCTGAGTTTTTGCGTCCGCGCTTTGAGGCCGTTGAGCGCAAGCTCACCGAGGGCCTGGGCGATACGGGTTGCGCTACCTGGACGCATCCTCGCGGCGGCTACTTTGTGAGCTTCGATGGTCCCGAGGGCTCGGCCCAAAAGGTCGCCGCGCTTTGTGCCGACCTGGGCGTCAAGCTCACGCCGGCCGGTGCTACCTGGCCCTATGGCAAGGATCCGCGCGATACCAACATCCGCATCGCGCCGAGCTATCCCACGGTCGAGGACCTGGAGGCCGCGCTCGATGTGCTGGTGCTGGCCGTCAAGCTCGTCGCTGCCGAGCTTGCGCGTGCCGAGCGCGCCTAACGCGCGGCTCCCCGTACTATCCGCACTTTCGATACGTAAAGGAGCGTATACATGGATTTGGGTATTTCCACCAACCCCACGCCAGAGCTCTACACCATTAAGGTAACCGGCGAGATCGATATCTCTAACGCCGATAGCCTGCGCAATGCCATCGACCTGGCGCTCGAGCAGCCCACTGAGGCCGTTGAGCTCGATTTTGCCCAGGTGAGCTACATCGATTCGACGGGCATTGGCGTGCTTGTGGGCGCCGCGCACCACGCAGTCGACCACGGCAAGCGCTTTAGCTGCGCCAATGTGCAGCCTCCGGTGATGCGCGTGGTTCAGCTGCTGGGTGTCGACCAGGAGATTTCGATCACCGCTGCATAACCTTTGCCCTCAAAAGGGCGTGCCGTTTGGCATATGTTTGTGATGCGCTCGGACGTTTTGGCGTCCGGGCGCTATACTTGACCGAATGAATAGACGAGTTCCGGCCGAATGGCGCGGTGCGGGCTCGACTCACATCGAGCCTTGGAGGTATGTGTGTTTGGTATTGGAGAGGGTGAGCTCGCGATCATCGTGGTCTTCGGCTTTTTGCTGTTTGGCCCGGATAAGCTCCCGCAGATGGGCCGCACAATCGGCCGTGCCATCCGTCAGTTCCGCGAGACGCAGGAAAAGATGACGGCCGTTGTTCAGTCCGAGATTATCGATCCGGTAAGTGAGGCCGCTTCGGCACCGGTCAAGCCCAAGAAGACTGCCGTCGATGACGATTCCGATGCGGACGAGGATGCCGCCGAGACGGCAGCGCCCGCCAAGAAGGAGACCTTTGCCGAGCGTCGCGCCCGTCTTGCTGCCGAGAAGGCCGCGAGCGAGGCTGCCGCCGAGGGCGAGGGTGCTGCTGAGGAGTCCGAGGCCGAGGGTGCCGAGCCTGCCGCTGCCGCTGAGCCTGTCGTCGAGCCCGAGCCTGCTGCAGAGCCGGAGCCCGAGCCCGAGCCGGCAGAGCCCACGACGGCTGACCTCTACGCCCGTCGCCCCCGCAAACGCAAGGCCGTCGTCGACCAGCTCGCTCGCGAGCTCGAGGCCGAGGACGACGCCGCTGCCGCCGACGCCCCGAAGGGAGGCGATGAGTAATGCCTATCGGACCTGCGCGTATGCCGCTCTTCGATCACCTGGGAGAGCTCCGTCGCCGCCTGACCATCGTGGTCGTGTCGGTGTTTGCCGCCGCTATCGTGCTGTATTTCGCCACGCCTGTGGTGCTCGACATCTTGGAAGACCCCATCCGCTCCTTTGTGCCGGACGGTAAGTTCTACATCACCACCACGCTCGGCGGCTTTGGCCTGCGCTTCTCGCTGGCCATCAAGATGGCCGTGGTCATGTGCACGCCCATGATCATCTGGCAGATTCTGGCATTTTTCCTGCCGGCACTGCGTCCCAACGAGCGCAAATGGGTCGTGCCCACGGTGCTCGCCTCGACGGTGCTGTTCTTCCTGGGCGCAATCTTTTGCTACTTCATCATCATCCCCGCGGGCTTTGAGTGGCTTATCGGCGAGACCTCGGCCGTTGCTACGGCGCTGCCCGATCTGGAGAACTACGTCAACATGGAGCTGCTCTTTATGATCGGCTTTGGTGTGGCGTTTGAGCTGCCGCTCATCATCTTCTACCTGTCCGTCTTCCACATCGTGTCCTACGCGGCCTTCCGCGGCGCCTGGCGCTACGTGTACGTGGGCCTGCTTGTGGGCTCGGCTGTGATTACGCCCGACGGCTCGCCCGTTACGCTGGGCCTCATGTACGGCGCCCTGCTCTCGCTCTACGAGATCTCGCTCGCCATCGCCCGCGTGGTCATTACCGCGCGCGAGGGCAAGGAGGGCCTGTTTGTGAGCCGTCTGGACCTGTTCTCGGACGATGAGGACGACGAGGAGTAAATCGGTATGCACGAGGTTGGCATTGTCAACGGCATACTCGATACAGTGATTCGCGCGGCGCGTGGGGCGGGGGCCTCGCGCGCCGTTTTGGTAACGCTGCGTATCGGGGATATGACCGAAGTTGTGCGCGAGGCGCTCGACTTTGCGTGGGAGACATTTCGCGATGAGGACCCGCTCACGCGAGGCTGCGAGCTTGCCGTGGAGGAAGTCCATCCACAAAGCGAGTGTCTGGACTGCGGGGAGGTCTTTGAGCACGATCGCTTCCATTGCCGCTGTCCCCAATGTGGCGGCGCCAACGTGCGTCTGCTGCACGGCCGCGAGCTCGACATCGCAAGTATCGAAATCGAAACCCCCGACGATTAGCCCGCTAGCCATCTGGTGATGGGGTATAAAGGGGCCAAAGTAAGGAGTGCCGAGTATGGCTGAGAAAACGATTGATATCGCGTCGCCGATTCTGTCGCGCAACGAGCGCCTGGCAGATCAGCTGCGACAGCGATTTAAAGAGACAAACACCTATGTGATCAATGTGCTGTCGAGCCCCGGTTCGGGCAAGACCACCACGATCCTGGGCACCAACGAGCGCCTGCGCGACAAGGCTGGCCTGCGCTGTGCCGTCATCGAGGGCGATATTGCCTCGGATGTCGACGCCATCACCATGAAGGAAGCCGGCATGCCCGCCATCCAGATCAACACGGGTGGCCTGTGCCACCTCGAGGGCAACATGATCATGGAGGCCGTTGACGCGTTCGACCAGGCCGTCGGTCTGGAGAACATCGACGTCATCTTTATCGAAAACGTGGGCAACTTGGTCTGCCCGGTCGACTTTGACCTGGGTGAGAACCTGTCCATCATGATTCTCTCGGTGCCCGAGGGCGACGACAAGCCCATCAAGTACCCGGGCATCTTCCAGCACGCCGGCGCACAGCTGCTCAACAAGGTTGACGTGGCCCCGGCTTTCGATTTTGACATGGATAGGTATACTAAGACACTCGATGACCTCAATCCGCAGGCGCCGCGGTTTGCCGTGAGCGCGCGCAAGGGCGAGGGCATGGATGCCTGGTGCGATTGGCTCATCGGGCAGATCGAGCAAGCAAGGGCGTAAATCGGCCGCCATACGGGCGGGCGTAGCCGCAGAGACACGAGATAGGAGCCTCTTTTGAAGCTCATCATCGCCGAGAAAAACGACGCCGCGCGTCAGATCGCCGAGCGTCTGTCCACGGGCAAACCCAAAAAGGACAAGGTGTACAACACCGCCATCTACCGTTTTGAGTGGAAGGGCGAGGAGTGCGTGACCATCGGCCTGGCCGGTCACATCCTTGCGCCCGATTTTTGCGACAGCGTGCTGTTCGATAAAAAGCTGGGCTGGTATTCGGTCACTGAGGACGGCGAGATGCTGCCGGCCGACATGCCCGATGGCCTGGCCCGCCCACCGTACGACACCAAGCGCAAGCCGTTTCTTGCCGACGGTATCTCCATCAAGGGCTGGAAGCTCGAGAGCCTGCCCTACCTCACCTGGGCGCCCGTCATTAAGTTGCCGGCCGAGAAAGAACTCATTCGTTCGCTCAAGAACCTGGCTAAGAAGTCCGACAGTGTTATCATCGCCACGGACTTCGATCGCGAGGGCGAGCTGATCGGCTCGGACGCTCTCAACAAGGTACGCGAGGTTGCGCCGGACTTGCCGGTCGCCCGCGCCCAGTACTCTTCGTTTACCAAGGCCGAGATCACGCAGGCCTTCGATAACCTTGTCTCGCTCGACCAGAACCTGGCTGACGCCGGCGAGAGCCGTCAGCACATCGACCTCATTTGGGGTGCGGTGCTCACGCGCTACTTGACGCTCGCCAAGTTTGGCGGCTTTGGTAACGTGCGCTCCGCCGGCCGCGTGCAGACGCCGACACTCGCCCTGGTGGTCGAGCGCGAGCGCGAGCGCATGGCGTTTGTGCCCGAGGACTATTGGCAGATTCGCGGTATGGGTGCCGCGCAGGGCGCTGCCGAGGACGATCGCTTTAAGATCGCGCACAAGACGGCACGCTTTACCGACAAAGATGCTGCCGAGACGGCGTATGGTCACGTCGACGGCGCCAAGACGGCGACCGTTGCCGCGGTGACCAAGCGCTCCCGCAAGCAGCAGCCGCCCACGCCGTTTGCGACGACCTCGCTGCAGGCTGCCGCTGCGGCCGAGGGCATCTCGCCTGCGCGTACCATGCGCATCGCCGAGTCCCTCTACATGGCGGGTCTCATCAGCTACCCGCGTGTCGACAACACCGTGTACCCCGCGACGCTCGATCTGGGCGCTGTGGTGAGCGACCTGGCAAAGATCAACCCGGCGCTGGCGCCCGTGTGCAAAAAGGTGCTCGCCGGCCCCATGAAGCCCACGCGCGGCAAAGTCGAGACCACCGACCACCCGCCTATCTACCCCACGGGCGAGGGCGATCCGTCCACGCTCGACGGCGGCCAGCGCAAGCTCTACGATCTCATCGCCCGCCGCTTCCTGGCGACGCTTATGGGTCCTGCGACCATCGAGAACACCAAGCTCGAGCTCGACGTCAATGGCGAGCCGTTCGTGGCTTCGGGCGACGTGCTCGTGACCCCGGGTTTCCGCGAGGCGTATCCGTATGGACTTAAGCGCGATGAGCAGATGCCGCCGCTGGAGCAGGGCGATACGGTCGACGTGTTCGACATTAAGCTCGAGGCAAAGCAGACCGAGCCGCCCGCGCGCTACAGCCAGGGCAAGCTCGTGCAGGAGATGGAAAAGCGCGGCCTGGGCACCAAGTCCACGCGCGCGAGCATCATCGAGCGCCTGTATGCCGTGCGCTATCTCAAAAACGATCCCGTTGAGCCGAGCCAGCTGGGCATTGCCATCATTGACGCGCTGACGCAGTTTGCCCCGCGCATCACGAGCCCCGATATGACCAGTGAGCTCGACGGCGACATGACCCGCGTCGAGCGCGGCGAGGACACCGAAGAGCATGTCGTGACGCACTCGCGCGCGCTGCTGGCTGGCGTGCTCGACGAGCTGCTCAAGCACACGGAGGAGCTGGGCGACGCCATCAGCGACGCCGTCACGGCCGATGCGCGCGTGGGCGCTTGCCCCAAGTGCGGCAAGGACTTGGTTATGAAGACGAGCGCCAAGACCCGTGGCAGCTTCATTGGCTGCATGGGCTGGCCCGACTGCGATGTGACCTATCCGGTGCCGAGCGGCGTCAAGGTGAGCCCGCTCGAGGGCGAGGCAGCCGTGTGCCCCGAGTGCGGCGCGCCGCGCATTAAGTGCCAGCCGTTCCGCCAGAAGGCCTTCGAGATTTGCGTGAACCCCACGTGCCCCACCAACTACGAGCCTGACCTTAAGGTGGGCGAGTGCAAGGTGTGCGCCGAGGCCGGACGCCATGGCGACCTGATCGCGCACAAGAGCGAGAAGAGCGGCAAGCGCTTTATCCGCTGCACCAACTACGATGACTGCGGTGTGAGCTATCCTCTGCCGGCGCGCGGTAAGCTCGAGGCGACGGGCGAGACCTGCCCCGAGTGCGGCGCCCCCATCGTGGTGGTCAACACGGCGCGCGGCCCGTGGCGCATCTGCGTGAACATGGACTGCCCGACCAAGGAGAAGAAGCCCGCCCGCGGCCGCAAGACCACGACTAAGGCGAGCACGGCCAAGAAGACGACGGCGGCAAAGAAGACGACGGCGGCAAAGAAGACGACGGCTAAGAAAGCCACTGCCGCCAAGAAGACGACCGCGAAGAAGTCGACTACCAAAAAGACCGCTGCCGACAAGTAGCCGCACGGTCGAAACATCACCTAAAACAAAAACGAGCGAGGACCTCAAAATCCTCGCTCGTTTTTTGTCCGGCAGTTAGGGACGTTCCTTTTAATATGAGCAGGACATTGCCAAGAGGCAAAATCGGGCCTGGCCCCAACGATATGGGGTCAGGCCCCCTCCCTATATCAGCCCGTCCGCGGCGACCT
>NZ_JBCOTQ010000036.1:0-23602 GCF_040920445.1 Collinsella aerofaciens
AGGTTGTACATGTTCTTGGACCAGTTCTCGATGGTCGAGTAGCGCAGGTGTGCGCGTTTGCCCACAAAGAGCTCGACGGCGCCGGCGTGGAGGTTGGCTACGTTGTACTTGGGCGCGGAGCAACCCTCGATAAAGTGCAGGTCGGCGTCGTCCTCGACGATGATGAGCGTGTGCTCAAACTGGCCGGCGCCCTTGGCGTTAAGACGGAAGTAGCTCTGCAGCGGGAAGTCGAGCTTGGTGCCCTTGGGCACGTAGACAAACGAGCCGCCCGACCATACGGCGCCGTGCAGGGCCGCAAACTTGTGGTCGGTGGGCGGGATGAGCGTCATAAACTTCTCGTGGATGAGCGGTTCCCACTGCGGGTCGTGCAGGGCCTCCTCGATGCCGGAGTAGACGATGCCCATCTTGGACGCGGTGTCCTGCATGTTGTGGTAGACCAGCTCGGAGTCGTACTGCGCGCCGACGCCTGCCAGGTAGCTGCGCTCGGCCTCGGGGATGCCCAGGCGCTCAAAGGTGTTCTTGATGTCGTCGGGCACCGACTCCCAGTCGTGTTTTTGGTCGGTGTTGGGCTTGACGTAGGTGACGATGTTGTCCATGTCCAAGCCCTCGATGGAGGGGCCCCACGTCGGATCCGGGAAGCGGTTGAAAATCTCGAGGGACTTGAGGCGCAGGTCGAGCATCCACTGCGGCTCGTCCTTCTTGGCGCTGATCTCGCGCACGATGTCGGGCGTGATGCCGGCGTCGAGGCGCTCGAATCCCTCCTCGCCATAGGTGAAGTCGTAGAGGCTGCGGTCGATGTCCGCGACCTCGGTGCGGTTCTTGGTCATTGCGTCGCCCCTTTACGCCTGCTGCTCGGCAGCGGCGGCTTCGGCCTGGGCGCGCTGCTCGGCGGCCTCGCGCTCGAAGGTCTCAAAACCGTTCTTGTCGATCCAGGGAATGAGCGAGGCGTCGTCCTCGCGTACGATGTGGCCCTTGACCATAACGTGGACGCGGTCGACATCCAGGTGCTCCAGGATGCGCGTGTTGTGCGTGATGATAAGCATGGAGCCGTCGCAGCTCTTGCGGTAGGCGTCCATGCCGTGGCTGACGGTGGACAGGGCATCGACGTCCAGGCCGGAGTCGGTTTCGTCCAGGATGGCGAGCTTGGGCTGCAGCAGCAGAAGCTGGAGCATCTCGACCTTCTTCTTCTCGCCGCCCGAGAAGCCCACGCCCAGCTCGCGGTTGAGGTAGGCGGTATCCATGTTGAGCTCGGCCGCGAGCTCCTTCACGCGGCGGCGGAACTCCTTGCCCTTCATCTCCAGGCCGGGGCGGCCGGCGATGCTGGCGCGCAAAAAGCTCGACAGCGGCACGCCCGGAATCTCGACCGGGGCCTGGAAGCTCAGGAACAGGCCGGCGCGCGAGCGCTTGTCGGTGGTGAGCTCGGTGATGTCCTGGCCGTCAAAGACGATGCGGCCGTCGTTGACCGTGTAGACGGGGTCACCCATGACCAGGTGGCCGAGGGTGGACTTGCCGGCGCCGTTGGGTCCCATCAGCACGTGGGTCTCGCCGGCGGCGACGTTGAGGTTGACGTTGTGGAGGATGGTCTTCTCGTCCACGGAGGCGGTCAGACCTTCGATGGAAAGCAGCGGATTTGCGCTCATGCTGTCCCTCTCTGTATATGGTGTACTCATAGGTGTACTAAACCCTAGGAATCTTCTCGGAATAAAGTTACTATGGGTTCGGCGTTAGTCAAGGGAAAACCCGACTAATCCACTCGACTTTTTAGATGTGGGACATAATAATCAGGCTTGTTTGCCCCGCGTGCATAAGATTTGGGACAAACAAGCCTGGTATTTTGTCTCGGCTACGATGAGAGGGTAGGTATGCTCATTTCTTCTAAGGGCCGCTATGCCCTCCGTCTGATGATCTATATCGCAGCGCTTGGTGACGCCGAGGGCAAGATTGCCCTTCGCGAGGTCGCTGACCGCGAGCATATTTCACAAAAGTATTTGGAGCAGCTGGTTCGTCCGCTCATGAAGGCGGGCCTGCTTAAGAGCGTACGCGGCAAGGGCGGCGGCTACATGATGGCCAAGGATCCAGCCGAGGTGCGTGCCGGCGACATCCTGCGCGCCGTCGAGGGCAGCACGGCTCCAGTGGCGTGCGATGGCATCGACAACAGCTGCGCCCGCAGTGACCTGTGTTCCACCGTCAAGTTCTGGCGTGGTCTGGACGAGGTCATCGAGAACTATGTCGACGGTGTAACGCTGGCTGACTTGGCCGCCGTCCCCGAAATCAACTTTGACATTAAGCTGTAGGTTGAGCGCAATTCCTTAAGATTTCGCGGAGGGTTGTTGCCGTTTACCGAGGGGTTGTTGTGCAACAACGGGCGAGCTGCAATACTTAGTTTTATCTTTGCAAACTGCACTTTAACTACACCAATGCAGGGAGGATCTTATGCAGCCCAAGCATTCTGCTATTGTCGCGGGCCTGACGCTGGCGCTTTCGTTTAGCGCCGTTACCGCGCCCGCGCCCGCCGCTGCCGAGGAACCCACGCCGGGCGTTGCCTCGGATGCCACCGATATCGACAAAGGCCTCTACACCCAGCAGTCCTTCTCGGGCGTGCTGAGGTCGGTCCAGGGCGTTTCGTTTGTAAACGTGACTCCCGAGATGAAGTACTTTACCAAGTACGAGAGCCATGGCAACTACAACCAGGGCTTTTCGTATGGCGACGGTTATAACGCGCTGGGCTATTACCAGTTCGACCGCCGTTGGTCGCTCATTCCGTTTATGAAGCAGGCCTACAACTACAACCCCGAAAAATACAGCATGCTCAAGGATGCGATTGATGCGGCAGCGAGATTTCCAACGCGAGCAATGCCATGTACGAGAACGGCCAATTTACCGAGCTGGGCCATATCGCGCAGGATGCCTTCCAAGGTGCGTACAACACCGATCCTGTTGAGTTCTCAGCACTTCAAGATGCCTATGCGTACAACTCGTACTATGCGGTGACCGAGGCGTGGCTCAAGAGCGGCCTGGGCATTGATATTTCGGGCCGCGCCGATTGCGTCAAGGGCATGGTGTGGAGCATCACCAACATGTGCGGCACCGGTGGCTGCAGGGACTTTTTCCGCTGGGCGAATCTTTCCAACGATATGTCCGACCGCGAGTTTGTGACGGCGCTCTCCAATAGCGTGGTCAACAATGTCGCCACTAAGTTTTCGAGTCAGCCCCAGTATCATGAGGGCTGGAAGAATCGTTATAAAAATGAGCTGAAGGACTGCTTGGTTTTTATCGCCGAGGATGAGGCTGCCGCTGCGACGCCCGTGCAGCCCGAGCCCACACCGGCGCCCTCGCCGACACCTGATTCGAATGGCGACTCGAGTGACGATGTCAACGATGACAGGATGGATGCGCCCTCGACCGATGCTGACGGTAATGGCTCTGCTGGCGGCACTACCAACGACGGCTCTACCTCGAACGGCTCCGATTTGAACGGCTCTGCTGTGGGCGGTTCGCCTTCAAGCTCTGTTGGCAATACGGACAGCGACGTTTCTGGTTCGACCGACGCTGACAACTCTAACTCATCTACCGGCTCGAGTGATTCGTCCATTGGCACCGGCTCTAACAACGGCTCCGGCTCTGGCGCAACCCCTGATTCCGATGCTTCCAAGGACGACTCGAATAAGGCGCCGGACGCTCCCGTTGCTTCGCCGGACAAGAAGCCTTCTTTCTCCGTGCAGCTTGGTTCTACGCTGGGCTCTTCGCTGATGGCTGGCGTCAATAACGGCTCGGCCCAGAACAAGGGCAACTCTGATCAGGTTTTCACGGAAAAGACCGAGGCCGCAAAGGGCGACTCCAAGGACAAGGCTTCCGAGAAGACCGAATCCGATAAGGGTTCTAGCTCTGGGGAGAAGGACGACAAGTCCGCTCAGAAGAAGGACGAGGGTAAGAAGTCTGAATCTGAGGATAAGGACGAGAACAAGGGCAAGACCGAGGACGGAAAGCAGCAGGGCGAGGACGGCGGCAAGGGCAACACCGACAACCAGAACCAAGAGCAAAATGACTCCAAGACGGTGACCACTACAACCACGACGACTACAACGACCAAGTCATCTGGCGGTAACATGCCCAAGACGGGCGACCTTATCGTTATGGCGAGCCTTGCCAGCGCGAGCTTGGCCACGCTGGGCGCTACGTCCATCGTGAGTGGTAAGCATAAGCTCGATCAGCAGAAGAAAGCTTCTGGGGAGGACGGCTCGGAGGAGTAGCCTCTTGGTTGCTAGATAACTAAAGAGTTGGGACGGGGTCCGGTGCGAATGCATCGGGCCCCGTTTTGTTGTGCAACGATTAGTTATGCCCCCTCACACCTCTTGTTGCTACCGTTGCCCGATATGTTCGCGCGGCGTCGTCGGTACGCGCGAGGCGGTCATTACAATTGGCATCGTGCAGCGATTTAGGGGGGACGTTTTGGTGTCTGAACAGGCAAATGTTGATTGTGCTGCTGGCTTTGGCGTGCGCTTGATCGGCTGTGCCGACGATGCGGTTTTGCCCATTGTCATGCACGACTATGCGGAGGCCCTTGGTTGCTGCATGCTGGTTGACAAGACCATGTTTATTGCCGATGTGTTGGACTGCGACGCGTCCGTTGTGGTGTGCTGTCGACCCGAGGGTTTTGGCAAGAGCATGAACTTGTCGATGCTCAGGGCTTTTCTGGAGCGTCCAGCGGTCGGTCGCTCTGGTCAGCGTTTGTTTGCCGATGCTCAGATTTGGGATGCGAACGGCGGGCGCTATCGGGATGAGTATGCTTGCTATCCGGTGATATCGCTGGACTTTTCTGGCGCTGCGAGGCGTGGCCTCGCTGTTGCCGGCGTCGTGCGCGATGCCCTTTCGGGCGAGTGCGCTCGCTTGTTGGCGCTCTTGGAGGCTCCGGATTTAGCTCGAGATAAGGTGCGTCACATCGAACGTGTCGCGCGTGGCGTGGCGAGCGCGGACGAGATTGACTCGGTGCTCGGTGTGCTTATAGAGCTGCTGGAGATTGCCTGCGATGACCAGGTTGTATTGCTCGTTGATGGGTACGATGCGGCGTGGTCTCGCCATGCGAGCGCGAGGGACGCTTCCGACGCCGATCCGGCAGAACTACTTGACCGTGTGCTGTTTGACGCCATTGCTGCCGCGGGTCGTTCGCTACGCTTTGCGTGCCTGATGGGGAAGTGTCCCGGCCCTGCTGAAGCGGCGCTTTCTTTGCATGGCTGCTCGTATTGTCTGACGACGCCGCTTTCGACCTGGTGTGACCGTTGGTTCGGCTTTTCGGATGCCGAGGTCGAGGCTCTTTTGAATCATGCTGGACGCGAGGAATACCTGGATGATGCGCGTGAATGGCTCGAGGGATATCGGTTTGGTAGGGCCTATTGCTCGAGTTCAGAGCGTGTGATCGGTTTTCTGGGCCGAGGCTGCACGGCGCCTGTGCGTGCCGATCTGTATGGATATGCCGATTGCCTGAGTAGGGTAGTTGCCGGGTGGAATCTCGACCGCCTTTCGGTCTTGTTTGATTTGCTCGAGGCCCATGGGTGCGCTGAGGTCCCGCTTTGTTTGGGCACTGCAGAGCCAGATGTCTCGCCTGACGATGGCATGTGGACAGCGCTGTATCTGTCCGGTTTTCTCACGACGGATATGACTGAGGAGCCAGAGCATGGCGATCGCCTCCGTGCTTTGCGATTGCCCAATAACGAGCTTCGCCAGGCCTTGCGTCTAGTGATTATTGAGTGGTTTGAGTGCGCTGCAGAAGACATTCGAGACGTCGATGTGTTTCGCGACGGGCTGTGCCATGGGAACGAGGATACCGTGAGGCGGGCGCTAAGCCGCATCTTGGGAGATGCGGGAATCGGCGAGACCGACCCAGATACGCCGCTGCCATATCATCTGCTCTTGCAGGGGCTCTGCTTTGGCTTGCCGGGCTATGCCAATCCTGCCTCGAGGCGAAAGTGTGGCGCGGATCGCTGGGACATCCAGGTTTTTCCCACGGGCGCCGTGTTCGACATAGCCGATACGATCGGTATGCTCGATGAACGTCCGCTGATAACGATCAACATGATGTATGACCCCGGTGTGGATGCGCTGGGCCTGGAATTGCTGGCCGTGCAGGCGCTGCTCGACATAGAGCGCGACGGCATCGACGAAATCCGTGTGCCACGCCCCGCCATTGGACGCATGCGCTGGGGCTTTGGCTTTGACGGGCAGCGTGTGTCCGTGGTGTGCCAGCGGTTATAGGGGATGACGAAAGCCCTTTACTACTCCGCGTCCTTCATGGGCGGCATGGGCTTCCAGTTGGGATCCTTGATGATCTTGCGGGCGTCCTTCATGCCGCGGCGCAGCGCCGGAATGCCGGTCTTAAAGCACTTATCGACCGCAGCCAGGCGAATGAATTCCTTGCAGAAGGTCGCGGCATTGCCCAGACGGAACAGCACAGGGTGGTAGTCGCCGTAGATCTGCATATAGCGTGCCAGATAACCGCGGTTGCGCATGATGTAGTAGCGGTTGGTGTCGCTCGTGGAGTTGAGCTGGCGTTTGCCGGCGATGTCCCAGTTAGAGACGGCGCGGGCGCGCTTGAGCACCACGTCGGCAACAACGGCGGCGGGGAAGTGCTGGCTGGCCACGTAGCCATAGCAGGCATCGTCGCCGTAGATGAAGAATCGCGCATCGGGCAGGCCGATCTTGTCGACCACGCGGCGCGAGAACATGCCGCCCTCAAAGCACAGCTGGTTCATGGCGCGATAACCCTCTGGACCCAAGTCCCACTTGGCGACTGGGTTGGGAATGCCGAGCGAAAGGATGAGTTGGTATTGCCAAAAGAAGGCGCCGCCGTCAAAGTCCAGGCGCGAACCCTGGATGACATCATAGCGGTCGGTCCACTTGGCAAGACGCTCGATGCCTTCGGGGATGACGAGCACGTCGTCGTCCATCACCCAGAACCACTGGGCGCCCAGGTCGTAGGCGCATTTAGTGCCGGCGGAGAAGCCGCCCGCACCGCCGCCGTTTTCGAGCTGCGGGGCGTAGATGACACGGTCGGTGCTGCCCTGCGCGTCGGGCTGCTCGGTGTCGATGCCCCACAGGTTGGCCAGGCGCTCGTTGAATGCGGTGCACATGGTCTCGGTCTCGCGCGAATTCTCGTTATCGACAATCACGATGCGCCAGGGCGTTGCCGTGAGCTCGGTCATGGAGTCGAACAAGTTGGCCAGGAGTTCCTGGCGTTTGTACGTAACGACGACGATGGCGAGCTTATCGATGGGAGCGGGAAGGGTTGAAGGCATGGGGCAATATATCCTTTCACGCGCGGCGGGCGAGTGCAGCGCGGAAGCTATCGAATACGTCCTTTGGACTGTCCTATTGTAAAGGCTCGGCGCACCTTGGCGGCAAGCTTTGAATAAAACGCAGGAACCTGCCACGGCTGTAGCGGCTTTAGCGTCTGGCGGCAGCGTGTCTATTGCCGCTTGAGCTTGCGTTCGATAAGACTTCTGGCTGCATCGATGACGAGAAGTGCCAGAGCAAAGACGATGCTAATGACGGTACCCGTGACGATGCATATAGCTGCCGGGCTGTTTTGGCTGACCAGTATGTTTGCGAGCAACGTATTGAAGACGGGACGCCACAAGCCACTGGTGAGCGACTGGATCACATAGAAACCGAGCGTGGCGGTCGATAAGGTGACGATGGTACCTGCAGTCCGCGGATTGCCTGAGGCGCTGCGTCGGGTTGCCGCAAAGAGCAAGGAGGCGGCAGCGAGGGCAAACGAAATCAGCGAGGTCGATTTGTAGGAGAGGGTTGCCATCGCCGTGAGGTTGCCGGTGAAGGAGAGTGCTCCTTCCAGGATGATGGTGAGCACCAAAACCGTTATGAGCGAGCGCATGCCCAAGGTGCCCGCTCTGTCCGAATCCATGACATCGGTAACGTCGCGGAGCAGCCCGCCGATCAAAAACGCGACTACGTACGTGGTAGCGCTCATGAGCTTCTGGAGCCAAGAAAACTCGCCGGCGCTTGTCGCACTCATGGCGGCCAAATACCCGTTAACAACGAATACGAGGATTCCAACGGCGATGACCGTCGTCGTGCAGGTTTTCTGGGAGAGTCGGCTCTTGGCCAGTCCAAACCATGGCGCCATGAAAACTGTGGCGGCATAGACCCAGATAAACTCAAGCCCAAGCGTGTACCAATAGTGCGTATTGAGGGTAACATCGGGAATGGGTGAGACGACCGTGGACCACGCGAGCGCCACGAGGCAATAAAACGCAGTGGGCATAATGACCTTGCCAAGGCGCTGCGCCGTCCGTTGCATTTGCGACTTCCACGTTGCTCCACCGTCCCAAGCACGCGCGGCCGAAGCGATGAGAAAATAGCCCGAGATCATAAAGAAGACCTCGTTGGCCCAGCAGCCAAGCAAGTTAATAAAACCGAGTACGCCGGAATAGGGGAACATCGCAAGTGGGGCATATTCCACGGCGCCGACGCAGACGGCTTGGAAGGTCCACTGAAAGGTGTGGAACACCGCGATGCCGGCGACCGCGACCAAACGCAGCGCTTCGGTGGGTATGTTGCGTGCGGCTTTGGGCTGCATGACGTCCTTTCGTATCGGTTTGCCTCTGCGGGCTCCATAGATTATATAAACGCCCGCTGGCGCGCTGGCCCTTTGATACCATGAAACGACAGGTATTTCCTAAGGAGCACATTTGTCTACTAACGCCTCTGGCAGCCCTGTTCTGTCGCTGCTTATTCCCATTTACAATGTTCAGCGCTACCTGCGCGAGTGTCTTGATTCCGCCCTGGCGCAGACGCTCAAGGATATTGAGATCATCTGCATTAACGACGGGTCGACCGATAACTCGCCGGCGATTATCCGCGAGTATATGGAGCGCGATGGGCGCGTCAAGATGATCGACAAGGCCAACAGCGGCTACGGCGACTCGATGAACCGCGGCCTGGAGATGGCACGCGGCGAGTACGTGGGTATCTTGGAGTCCGATGACTTTATGGCGCCCGACGCGCTGGAGAAGCTTGTGTCGGCGGCCGAGGGCTGCAATGCCGACTTTGCGAAGGCGAACTTTGACTTCTACTGGTCCAAGCCCGAGGAGCGCCGCTCGCTGCACGAGATGTTTAAGCCCAAGGACTGCGGCAAACCGGTGCACCCGAGCGACACGACGCAGTTCTTTAAGCAAAAGCCGTCGATTTGGTCGGCCGTGTACCGTCGCGATTTTCTTGAGCGCAACGGCATCAAGTTCTTGCCGACTCCAGGGGCATCCTTTCAGGACACGTCATTCGCCTTTAAGGTTATCGCGTGTGCCGACAAGGCCGTTTACCTGCACGATGCCGTACTTTCGTATCGCCAGGACAACGAGAACTCCTCGGTCAATTCTTCGGCCAAGGTCTTTTGCGTCAATGCCGAATATGCCGAGATCGAGCGCTGGATCCGAGAGGATTACGCTCGCAATCACGCAAGTGATGACGTCGCGCGCATGCTCAAGTTCAATCAACTTATTAAGTACGATTCGTACATGTGGAACTACGTGCGCCTGGCGCCTAAGTTCTATAAAGAGTTCCTGGTCCAGATGACCAAGGAGTTCCAGGCCTCCTTGGACGCAGGAGACTTTTCGCTGGACGACCTTAAGCCGTGGAAGCGCGCGAATCTTGCTGCGATCCTCAAAGACCCTGAAGCTTGGGTGGACGAGCACCCGCACTTTGCGACGGACGGCGCCCTGGGACGCGCCAAATACTACGCCTCGGTTGGAGGCCCAGGCGTGGTCGCCGCCTTCCTCATCGAATCGCTGAGGGGGTAGGTCGACATGGGAGAGGCTTCGACCCCCAAAGCGACCATCGTCGTTCCCGTATACAACTCGGCACGCTCGATTCAGCGATGCCTCGACTCGCTGTTGGCACAGTCCGAGCGCTCGATTCAGGTCGTTTGTGTCAATGACGGATCGACTGATGATTCCCTGAGCGTCTTGCATCAAATGGCACAGACCGACGGACGTGTGCTGGTGATTGACCAGAAAAACGAGGGTGTCTCGTGCGCTCGAAACGCCGGCATCGATGCCGCCGAGGGCGAGACCGTCTTTTTTGTGGACGCCGACGAT
Organism: Collinsella aerofaciens; assembly: GCF_040920445.1. Taxonomy (GTDB): domain Bacteria; phylum Actinomycetota; class Coriobacteriia; order Coriobacteriales; family Coriobacteriaceae; genus Collinsella; species Collinsella aerofaciens_BH. The sequence goes on from NZ_JBCOTQ010000036.1 coordinate 10,104, forward strand.
TACATCGATGCCCAGACGGTCGAGCGCGTGTTGCATGCCATGGAGTCTGCGGATGCCGAGGCCGCCGTTTTTGGCGGCGTCTGTGAACCTGCCGATGCTGCCCCCAAACGCGTCCAGCAACTCATGAGCCTCAAAGCCGGTACCTTCGGCGCCCGTGATCCCCAACTGCTGTTCCATTCGAATGCGCAGCCCTATGCCTGCCGTGCGGCTTTTTCGCGCGAGCTGCTCAATCGCGAAGGCATTCGCTTCGCCCCCGGTTTGGCTTTGGGCGAGGACGTCGTCTTCCAATTTGCGGCTTATGCGCTTGCCCGTAAGACCGTCGTCATGCCGGACAAGTTCTACCACTACGTGATGGAGAGCGAATCGGCGACGCACGAGTTCAACAGTGCCGAGGCTCGCGCCAAAAAGCTCGATGCCCATATGAGGATGCTCGAGGAGGTCTTGGAGGACTGGGCGGTCTACGGTCTTTTGGACCTGTGCCCCGGCGAGCTGATCACTTGGTTTTTAGACCTAACTGTGTTCGACCTGGCGCGCTTGGATGCCGATGACTTCCATCGCGTGGCGGCTCGCGTCAACATGGACCTTACGACGTTTTTGGGAACGGAGTGGGCGGATATGCCTGCTAAGGGCGCCGTTCGCCGTGTTGCCCAGAAGCTCGTTGCGGCGACCTCGGGCGTTTCGATGGCAGACGCCACGCTGTTCTATCTTTCGACTCGCGGTCTCAAAGCCTGCCTGGAGCGCTTTATCTAATTCTAAGCGCTGCCGCCCGCCGCAACTCGGCTGCTAAAATAACCCTGTTACACGCTATTCAACAGGAGGTTCTCTTGCAGAACTCTGATACCCCTAAAGTTTCGCTGCTTGTTCCCATTTGCAATGTCGAGCGCTATCTGCGCGAGTGCCTCGATTCTGCCGTGACTCAGACGCTCAAGGACATCGAGATCATCTGCATCAACGACGGTTCTACCGATAGCTCGCCGGATATCATCCGCGAGTACATGGAGCACGACCCCCGTGTGAAGATGATCGACAAGGCCAACAGCGGCTACGGCGACTCGATGAACCGTGGCCTGGAGATGGCGCGCGGTGAGTACGTGGGCATCCTTGAGTCCGACGACTTTATGTTTGAGGATTCGCTTCAAAAGCTGGTCGCCAAGGCCGATGCTGAGCATGCCGATGCGGTAAAGGGCGACTTTTATCTGTATTGGTCCACGCCCAGCGAGCGACGTGAGCTGTTTGGGATTATCGACGAGCATATGACGGGCGCCGCGTATCGCCCCGTCGATCGCCCGGGCATCTTCTACCGCAAACCTTCCATTTGGTCGGCTATCTATCGGCGCGCGTTCCTCAACGACAATCAGATTCGCTTCCTTCCCACGCCGGGTGCTTCGTATCAGGATGCGGGTTTTAACTTTAAGGTCTGGGCATGCGCCGAGCGTGCTGCGTTTATCGCGGACCCCATTTTGTGCTATCGCCAAGACAACGAGAAGAGCTCCGTTAATTCGCCCAACAAGGTATTTTGCGTGTGCGACGAATACGCCGAGATGCAGCGCTTTTTGGATGAACGCCCCGAGCTCAAGGCTCAGCTTCAGGGTATTTTAATGCGCATGAAGGTCGATACGTACCGTTGGAATGATGAGCGCCTGGTCGATGAACTGCGCGAGCAGTTTTGGAAGAAAGCCTCGTCCGAGCTCAAGGCCGACTGGGATGCCGGTCGCTTTGATCTGTCGCTGTTTGATCCGCGTGGCGAGACCGACTTGCGCCTGATGGTCAAGTCGCCCCGCGCCTATATCGATTCGCGCTTTGACTTTAAGAAGCCGGGCAAGCTCAATACGTTTAAGCATTACTTTAAGATTGGCGGCCTGCCGCTGGTCTGGCGTGTGCTGACGTATCAGCGCACCTACGGCGACAACCCGCACCCCGATGACGTTCCGGCCGCACAGTAGGAGCGAGTGACTATGGCTACCCCCAAGATTTCCGTTGTCGTTCCCATCTATAAAGTGGAGGAGTGCCTGGCCTGGTGCCTGGACTCCCTGCTTGCGCAGGACATGCCCGATTGGGAAGGCGTGCTGGTCAACGATGGCTCGCCGGACGGCTCGCGCGATATTGCGGCTGCCTATTGCGAAAAGGACGCGCGCTTTACGCTGGTCGATAAAGAGAACGGCGGCCTGTCGAGTGCGCGTAATGCAGGCATCGCCGCGTCCACGGCGCCTATCGTTGCGTTTTTGGATTCCGACGACCGATTTACGCCCGATGCATGCCGCGTGATCGTCGATGCCTTTGAGCGCGAGGACTGCGACGTTTTGACCTTTGGCGCGAATCCGTATCCGCTCGAGGCGGGGTATCCGTGGCTTAACTATGTGCTGAGCCCGCGCGATGTGTCGTTTGAAGGCTATAGCTCCGACCTACTGTTTAAGGAAGCATCTCGCCCGTTTGCATGGCGCACCGCCTGCAAGCGTGAGTTTTTGCTGGGCAACGGGATCGTGTTCGACGAAACCGTTAAGTATGGCGAGGACCAGGTCTTCGATTTTGCCGTGTACGGTCGTTCGCACAAGACCGCGCTTATCTCGAACAAGCTGTATGACTACCGCGTGGCGCGCAAGGGCTCGCTCATGGACACCATGCGCTATGACGACGAGACGCGCCTGCTGGAGCACGTGAAGATTTACTCCGCGGTGCTGGCTGACTGGCAGCGCGACGGTCTCGATGCTCAGCATGCCGATGACCTGGCGTACTTCCTATGCGATCTGGTGCTGTACGATGCGCTCAGGTTGCTGGGCTCGGACTGCGGCAAGGTGTTTGCTGCCGTCGCCGCGGCCCTTTCCGGTTCTGCCGTGGGCAGCGATGCTGCGCTCGCACAATGCGCTCCTTCTGTTGCTGCTATGGTGCGTGCAGCGCTTACCAGCAAGGCCCCCAATGCCCGTGAGTGCAAAAAGCTCATGTTCGATTACGACGTCTTGAGGTTTGGGCGCTTGGGCGCCTGCAAACGCATGGCAGCGAACGCCCTGGGAAAGCGAGAAGTGTAGATGAGTATCAAGCGTTTGGCACTTTGCCGCAGCCAGGGCCGTCTTTTTGCGCTGCTTCGTTTTGCCGGTCAGGATGTCGCCGCGCTTATTGAGCGGGAGGGTTCTCAAGCGTTTGCCCATGCGACGACGAGCGGCTCTTGTGTGCCGTCGCTGGTGCTCCCGGTCGATCACGGCCGCGTGCTGGCGCTTTGCCCTTCCGTTTCCGATTACGAGCGCGAGCTCGCCGTCTTGGTGCTTCCGTTTTTGGATGGCTCGTCGATGAATGTCGTTTTTGCATCCGGTGGCCAAAGGTTGGGCTCCATTCGCCTCGATAGCCGCGTGGCCAAGCTGGAATCCAAGATTAACTACAAAGCAAAGCCTGCGCTGTGCGCACTTATCCGCGATGCGCAGCGTGGTGAACACTGCGGTCGCTACGAGATCGATGCCATTCGCTATTTGCCGGCAGACGCCGGCGCGGTGTGGCGCTATGAGGTTACCTGGGCGGGAGACTCCCAGTGCGCGCCTGAGCTTCAGATCTTCGATACGCATATGAATGCCATCGATGCTACCGTGCATGTGTTTGAATCGCAGGTCGATGTGCCGCAGCAGAATGGATGCCGTGTCAATAAAACGTATCTGAGCGTTGAGATGCCTCAAGATATACGAGATTTTGTCGCGATTGTGAGCGATTCCACAGAGCAGATCCAGAGCGGGTTTTGCGCCATGGATGGTCGCCTGTACAACGGCATGCTCGACGACAGCTGGAACCGCATGAAGGATGCACGCGCTGATGACGCAGCTTATCGACGTTGGTTTGAGCAACATCGCGCAAAGCCGGGCGATTTGGCGTGCCAGCGTGTCGCTTCGGCGGCCTTTGCCTATAGGCCGCTCGTGAGCATTGTGGTGCCGTGTTACAAGACTGATCGGGTTTACCTGCGCGAGCTGCTGGACTCGGTGATAGCCCAGAGCTATGACAACTGGGAATTGCTGTTCATGGACGCCTCGCCCGAATGGGATGCGGTGGCCAATCTTGCGGCAAGTGCCAACGACGAGCGCGTTCGTCGCATTGGGCTGCCCGGCAACGGCGGCATTGTGGTCAACACCAACGCAGGTATTGAGCAAGCGATGGGCGACTACGTCGCGTTCTTGGACCATGACGACATTCTGGAACCGGACGCGTTATTCCAGTATGTTTCCGCACTGAATAAGGCGGCCGAGGGCGAGCGTCCCCAGGTCCTGTTCTGCGATGAGGACATGTTCCAGAAAACGGGGGAGTGGGGCCAGCCGGTCTTTAAGACCGTACTCAACGTCGACTTGCTCTATAGCCATAACTGCGTGACGCATTTCCTGATGGTGGAGAAGGCGCTCATCGATCACATTGGTTTGTCCCCAGAAGACGTTGCGGGCGCCCAGGACTACGACTTGACGCTTCGCTGCCTTGTAGCCGGCGCGCGCTTTGAGCACGTTGCGCATGTGCTGTATCACTGGCGCGTTCATCCGGGATCGACCGCCGACGGTTCTGCCGATAGTAAGCCGTATGCTATTGAAGCCGGGCGCCTTGCGCTGCAGCGCCACTTTAACGCGCTGGGCATTTGCGGAACGGTCGAGGAGACCGAGACGCCGTTTGTCTACCGTATGCGCTATGCGCTGCCAAAGCCTGCGCCGCTGGTGAGCATTGTGATTCCCACCAAGGATCACGTCGAGACGCTCGATGCCTGCGTGATGTCGATCGCTCAGAAGGCAACGTATGCCAATTACGAGATCGTCTTGGTGGAGAACAACAGCGAAGCCCCGGAGACGTTTGCGTATTACGAAACCCTTCTGGAGCGCATAGCGGCTGCATCTGGTGGCAAGGGCACGGCGCGCGTTGAGTGGTGGCCGGGCGAGTTCAATTACTCCCAGATCATCAACTTTGGCGTTGAGCATGCCAAGGGCGACTATCTGCTGCTGTTGAACAACGATACCGAGGTCATAAGCCCCGGCTTTATTGAAGAGATGATGGGCTATCTGATGCGTCCCGATGCGGGCGTGGTGGGCGCCAAACTCTATTTTGCCGATCATCTGGTGCAGCATGCCGGCATTTTGGTTGGCGTGCGCGGCGCACTTGCCCATGCCAACCAGGACTTCTCGGCAAAGCGCGAGGGATACCTTGCCCGTGCTGTACGTCCCGGCAACTTTAGCGCCGTAACGGGCGCCTGCCAGATGGTTCGTCGCGACGTGTTTGAGCAGGTCGGAGGCTACAACGAGGAGTTCGCCGTCGGCTTTAACGACGCGGACTTTTGCCTCCGTGTGCGGGAGGCGGGCTACCGCACCATCTTTACGCCCTATGCCGAGCTGTACCACTACGAGTTCACCTCGCGCGGCAGGGAAGAGGCCAACGAGGAAAAGCTGCGCCGCTGGAAGCGAGAGCAGGCACTGTTCATGCAGCGCTGGCCGGAGTTCTTCCTCGATGGCGATCCGTGGCTCGGACCGAACCTATCCTCCGACAGTGAGTACTTCTCGTTTTAGTGCGAAGTAATGCCAAGTTCCGGCAAAGTATCCTCAAGAGCTGCAAGGGCGGTGGGGTTCAAGTACTCCTCGTTCATGCAGCTCTTGTCATATCGAAAACGTGTGTCTCGTGAGCATTCGATGAGTTCTGCAGTAAAGAACCTCTCCCAGCTAAAGAACTTTGAGCTTTCGATATGTTCAGCGGGGTTAAGCAGCATGTCCTTAATGTGTTTGCTGTTGAATAATCCCGACTTCAACACGAGCCATTCAAACGATTCCGGTAGGAATAGCTTGATGTTCTTTCGGCGCAATAGAGCAGCTACTTCCGCAATTTCTGGTCCAAAGGCGGCGCCGTCGGCAATCACGAGGATGTCGTTTTCCGGTGCGTCCATAATGCAGTTGCAAATATTTGATTTTCCTCCCGCGCTGATGCATTTAATGCTGCTCTTTTTGCATAGCAAGCTGAAGAATTCGTAGCCCGAATTTGTGTCCTCGACAATGACAAGCTCGGGCCTCTCGCCTCTAAAATCAGTATCACCGTAAATACGATATGTAGAGGTGTAGACACGAGAGTAAACGGGATACTTCGTTGTGGTTCGGTTGGTGTTCTTAAGACCGTAGATTTCATCAACGCTATAGGGCAGTTGGCGCAGTGACTCTCTGGCGACAATTACGTAGTAGTTTGAGCTACGCTTTGCTTCATGGGCAAATTCTCTTGATCGAACAAAAGTATTGCCCTCATCAATAAAAACAATACTGCTGGAAATCTCTTGGAGATCTCTACGCCAATATTTTCCAGATATTGTTTTACAGGGCACTTTGCAACTTACTGTTACGCCGCTTTGTGCCCCAAGCTCTTCGTGAGCTGCCACCATATCAAGCAGAGTTGTCTTGCCTGTAGCACTGTTACCTTGGATGATGGTCAGATTTCTATTGATGGTCAGTTTAAACTGAACCCGGTTATTTTGAATAATTACCTTGTATGATCCGCGCATCAGGAGTTCTCCCTTAGGCATTTTCCAGCTATGGGGACAAGGTCAAACATTGTGTGGACTATATCGCCCGTATTTGCAATGGTTACCGTGAATTTGCCGTTTCCAAAATCCATTATGTGGTAGAGATTGATTGTTAGATCCTTTTGCGCGGCGATCCTCAGAATCCAGTAGGCGCAATTATCACCGCAATTTGAGGCGTTATATATATTCTGCGGCATAAAGTACATAAGCAGTAGCGTTTTGGTGCCGCTGGATAGTTTCTCGGGAGGAATGATGCCTAGAATCTTGGTATCGATTGCATTGGGGCCTACCACGGTGCCTTTGTCGATGGATTTTATGACCCTTTGGGCAAAGGAGTCTTGAAACCACTGGGGCGAATATACGTTATCGAAGTAAACGGACGTGTTGTAGATAACGTTTTCCATATCACCATAGTGAATTGTTAGCACGTCAGCTCCTTCGGCTTGCTGATTTGGCATCTAGTGAGATTGATTATATCGCAGCACATGAGGCGGGCGTTATCGGCCCGCGGTAGATGTGATTGATGACCAAGGTTTGTATTCTGTTGCTTTATTAATCAGTTCACTCGTTTAATCAGTTCGTTCATGCGCTAAGTTTGCCTTAGAAGCTATTTAGCGTAACGTTTGAGGTGTGGCGACTCATATTTAAATTGCAGTCACAAAGACACCTTTTATCGATTTCCCGTTGAAATACTGAATTGATAGTTTAAAAATAACTTAAGAGAGCCTTAAATCTCGGAGAAAGGATGTCGTATGAAAAACCTTCGAGAAAGATGGCGCGGACTAACAGTGCTGGGAGTTGTTGCATTTGCCGCTGCCTGCATGACGGTTGCCCCGGTGCCCTCATTTGCTGATATTGCTGGCGGTGGCGGAGACGGTGGACCGATTACGGAATGGTGTTCCGACGGTCGTTCGAAGACTGGACTCGTTCGGTGCGAGGACGGCAACCTTCGCTATTTCGATCCCGAAACTGGCGCCATGGTCACGAACCAGTGGCATAACGAATACGAAGCTGTCTGGTACTATTTTGGCGCTGACGGGATCGCGGTGTCGGGCTGGCAGTCTATCGGTGGGGACAAGTATTACTTTTACCCCGAAAGCCATGATATGGCATACGGCCGAGTTCAGATTGACGGCAAGAACTACTTCCTGAACACCCCTGGTGCCAACGCCGATGGCCGCATGCAGCATAGCGGCTGGCTCTATGACTCCATCTATGGAAAGTGGTTCTATGCGACCTCCAGTGGCGAACTGCTGACCGGTTGGCATAATCTCGGCGGGGCTTGGTACTATTTCAACGAATCTGGGGTCATGCTGACTGGCTGGATCAACGATTCGGGTACCTGGTACTACACTAATGCCTCCGGTGCGATGGTCACTGGCTGGCTCAACATCGGCGGTACGTGGTTCTACCTCGACGGCTCGGGCGCCATGGTCGCTAACAGCTGGCGCAGCCTCGGCGGCTCCTGGTACTGGTTCGGCGACTCCGGTGCAATGGCCACTGGCTGGTTCTTGGCAGGCGGCTCTTGGTACTATGCGAGCGGTTCGGGCGCCATGGCAACCGGCTGGCTCAGCAATGGCGGCACGTGGTATTGGCTCGGAGGTTCGGGCGCTATGGCCTCTAACTCTTGGGCTAACGTTGGTGGAGTTTGGTACTGGTTCGACGATTCCGGCGCGATGGCCACCGGCTGGCGTCAGGTCGGCGGCGCCTGGTACTACTTTAGCGGTTCCGGCGCTATGGCTCACGACGCCTGGGTCGGCGACTACTACCTCCAGTCTTCCGGTGCCATGGCTACGAATGCCTGGGTTGGCTCCTACTATGTCGGCGAGGACGGCAAGTGGATTCCGGGCTACGGTTTAGTTTGGTATAAGAACGGTAGCGATGTTTACCATACGCATAAGTGCCGTACCGTTGGTAAGGACGCAAAGGGCTATTCGCAGATCTCTATTCAGGAGGCCCAGAGGCGTGGCGCTTCACGAGAGTGCAAAAACTGCCAGCAAATTGGCTAGCACATTACTGAGCTAGTTTTGATTGAGGCCCCGTTGCCCTGAAGCGACGGGGCCGCTGCGTGATTGGATACCGTGCTGTTATGAAGAAATGGTCATTCGGAGTGCTGGCTTTTTCGGGCCTCATTTCTTTTGGGCTCCTTTTGGGTTCGCCCTCGATGTTATACGCCCTTGATTCGAATAACACTGACGAAGGTCCCGCATCTAACGTTGCTATTGCTTCTGTCGAGTCAGGCGTTGATGCTCAGCGCGAATCGACCTTCGCTGTCGAGCAGAACTCTCAGGTGGATAATGAGACCCCTTCCGAGGTTTCGAATCAAATTATTTGGCATCAGGGGTGGATATCACCCGAAGAAGGGGCTGGTTTTTGGCGTTGGGGCTTGTCCGACGGAACAATCGCTGTTTCTTCTTGGAGACATATAGACGGTAGCTGGTACTGGTTCGACGACGAAGGTCGAATGGCTCAGGATGGGTTGGTTCAAGTCGGGGGTGCGACGTATGCCTTCTCCTCTTCGGGCGCAATGCGTGTCGGCTGGTACCTAGATTCTACGGGCTCCACTTCTGCTTGGCGTTATTTCTCCGGTTCTGGCGCCATGGTAAAAGGCTGGCTTTCAGACGGCAGCAACTGGTATTGGCTGGATGATGAGGGCAAGATGGTCCACGATGCGATGCTGCAGATTGGGGGAGCTACGTATGGATTCTCTTCTTCTGGTGCAATGCTTATCGGATGGCATCTTGATGCTTCTGTCTGGCATTATTTTTCCGGCTCTGGCGCTCTGGTAAAGGGCTGGCTCTCGGATGGGGGTCGTTGGTACTGGCTTGATCCTGCAGACGGTTCTATGGCCACCGGGCTGAATGAATGCAATGGCACCTCTTATATCTTTAACAGTTCAGGGGCCATGCTATCCTCCCAGTGGGCACTTATTGACAACAACTGGTATTACGCTGACTCCAACGGCTTACTGCATGGAGGTTGGTTACTTCTAGGGAATTCTTGGTATTACCTGGATCCAGGAAGCCATATTATGCTCACGGGCTTTGTGCAAGTGGGCTCGTCCACCTATTTCCTTACGAGCTCAGGTGCCATGGCAACAGGCTGGGCACTTGCTGATGGTACTTGGTATTACGCCGCATCAAACGGAGCTATTCAACGAGGGCGATGGATAAAGTCCGGAAGCGCCTGGTATTACCTTGATGATGTATCCGGCGCAATGCGTACTGGTGAATTTGCGGTAGGAAGCAAGCGCTATTTTTCTTATGATTCCGGTGCAATGGCATCTTCGTGCTGGATCAACTTGAACGATGGTATGGCATGGGCGAATTCGTCTGGAGCACTGAGCGAGCCGTTGCCTACTTCATCTGATGGATCTCCTGTAGTCGCTGATCGTACTGACTCGTCTTCATTGCCAGGTGTGATTCATATTGGAGATGCGGTTTTCTATGCGGATGCGAATGGTGTCGTTAACGTGGCGTCTGGTTGGATTATGTCGAAAGACGCTTCTGACGAAAGTGGCAATACTTGGTACTACGCATCTTCCAATGGTGTCCTTAAGTCTGGTTGGCAATATGTCAACGGTGCGTGGTATTGGATGGACCCTTCCACATTCAAGATGAAAACTGGATGGCTTAATGACGGCGGTACGTGGTACTGGCTCCAGCCTTCGGGTGCCATGTTTGCTAACGGGTGGCTGAAAATCGATGGCGTTGACTATTACTTCAATGCAAGTGGTGCATGGTTGAATACGTCTGGTTCAGTTTTGGGGGTCAATAGGTCCAGCTTGGTCAATTGGCTTATGAGCCACGAAAACGACGGCTATTACCGTGGAACACGCTACGACACGCATCTCAGCCAGGAAACGTGCATGTACCCAAAGGGTGATCCGCGTTGGGACGGTTATACGGGCATGAATTGTGGTGGATTTGTATCGCATGCATATATGAAGGCGGGCGGGAATTTAGCTCCCATTGCCGCCGAGCAGAGCCATTCCCCTTGGAGTGGAGGTCCCGGAAGGGGCGGCTGCGTAAACGCTTATCGTTGGTACGGCTACGCTATCGATACGTGTGCGAACGTGACTTATTTCAACTCTATTGATGAGTTGTTACGTAGTGGTTTGGCTCGTAAGGGGGACATTGTGTTCTTCAATCCTTACAACCCATATGCGGACGATAGCCACATTGGCTTTTTCTGGGGCAATTCGCCGAGCGAAAATTTGTTCTGGCATAGTGATGGTTATGGAAATCGCATCTCCGGTTTGACCGCTTTGGGCCCATCGAAAGTAATACTGATTCGTTAGAATTCCGAGTTGTAGGGGACTCTCTGGGCCCCCTACCTTTTTGACATCTGGTTTGAAAGTTTATTTGAAGTCGGTATTCTTGGGGGCAAGAGGAGGGGGCAATGAGCCTGCGGGTTCAACCCTGCCGGTAAGTTCTTCTTTTCTTTGCAGCATTGCGCCCAACTATTTATTGTCCTAGATGGCATCTTGTCCTGTTAGATGTTCGGGAATCTTTCATAGCTATGCTGTAAGCTAGACGCAATCAAGAGCGAATGACGAGGTTTACATGAACAAACATCTTAAGTTGTTTTCGGCATTGTTGGTGCTGATGCTCTTTGCGCCCGTTTCTATGTTTGTATGCCCTGCGGATGCAGAGGCTGCTCAGACTCTGGTTGAGAATTCTTGGCGTTATGAGGGTGGACAATTAGTTTCAGATGATGCTTCTTCCGAAGAAGACGGAATAGCTTTATTGTCTATGGACGCTCTTCCCGATGGGGTTACAGCTCAGGGCATTGACGTCAGCGAGCACCAAGGGCGTATTGATTGGGACGCAGTTAAAGCTTCTGGCATCGATTTCGCTATTCTGCGCGTTGGGTTTGGCGCTCCGTCTTTCGGCGGTCGAGTTGACTATCAATTTAATCGAAATATTTCTGAGTGCGAGCGACTCGGAATTCCCTACGGCGTCTATGTCTATTCATATGCTTTTGATAATCAACAGGCAGCCGATGAGGCGTCCATGGTGATTGACTGCCTATCGGGGCACAATCCTAGGCTACCGGTGTATTACGATCTTGAGGACAAGACAATTATTGCAGATGGTCGTCAATCCGGAATTGCATCTAGAGCTCAGACATTCTGTAATAAGATTTCTAGTGCTGGATATAAGCCAGGCATTTATGCAAACCTAAATTGGTTTAACAATATATTGACCGACCCTGTATTTAAGAGCGGTTCTTGGGATCATTGGATTGCTCAATACAACTCCCAATGTCACTATACCGCCAGTTACAGCTTTTGGCAGTATACAAGCCGCGGAAAAGTTTCTGGTATTAGCGGAAATGTTGATATGAATTACGCGTATGTTGATGTCTCTCTTTATTACTGGCAGTTAAAAGAGGGCACTTGGTATTACGCAACCTCTGACGGCAAAGCGTATACCGGATGGTTGCGCCAGGGCGGAGCCTGGTATTGGCTCGACCCCGACGCGGGCGGTGTAATGGCCACCGGGCTCTACGAGTGCAACGGCTCCATGTACTGGTTCAACGCCTCCGGCGCGATGGCGACCGGATGGGTCCTCGACGGCGGCACCTGGTACTACGCGACTGGCTCCGGCGCGCTGGCGCGCGGCCCCGTTTCCGTCGGCGGCGTGCCCTACTGCTTCGACGCCCGGACGGGGGCCATGCTGACGGGTTACCAGACTGATGCGCAGGGCGTCCGCCGCTACTTCGGCAGCTGCGGCCCTCTTAACGGCTGGGGCCTCGTCGACGGCTCCTGGTACTGGTTCGCTGACGGTATCGCCTCGACCGGCTGGCTTTACACCGGCGGCTCCTGGTACTGGCTCGACCCCGACGCGGGCGGCGCCATGGCGACGGGCCTCCATTCGTGCAACGGTTCCGCATACTGGTTCAACAGCTCCGGCGCAATGGCGACCGGATGGGTCCTCGACGGCGGGACCTGGTACTACGCGACTGGCTCCGGCGCCCTCGCCTCCGGCTGGCTCAACCTAAACGGTGCGTGGTACTGGCTCGATCCCTCGACGCACGCCATGGCCACTGGGCTCCACGAGTGCAACGGCTCCGCGTACTGGTTCAACGCCTCCGGCGCGATGGCGACCGGTTGGGTCCTCGACGGCGGCACCTGGTACTACGCGACGGGATCAGGCGTGCTGGCCTCCGGCTGGGCATACGTCGGCGGCGCCTGGTACTGGCTTGACCCCACGACGCACGCAATGACTACGGGTGTTCAAGAAATCGATGGGGTGCAATACTCTTTTGCTAGCAATGGTGTATGGCTTGGCTAGCAGCTCTTCTTTAATTGCTTTTTTCTAATTACATATTGCTCTTAGCCATCCATTTGTAGACTATGTTTATGTAAAAATTGGTTACTACTGGGGGCTGCACATGGCAAGGAAAAAGCGAATAATATTAATCCTAATCATTCTTTCAACCCTACTGCTCGCTGGGCCCGGTGTGGTTGATATCGCGAACGCAGAACCCATAAGCTCCTCTATCCCTACTGATATTGAGAGGCAATCCGTCCCCTCGACTCTTTCTCCTTCCGATTCAATCGATGATGGTCCTGCTCAAGAATCCGTTAAATGGAATCTGGGTTGGAATTCGTTTGACGGCAACTGGTTCTATGTGGATTCAGTCAATCCGGTCTCGTTGCATTCTGGCTGGCTCTATACCAATGGGGCCTGGTACTGGCTCGATCCCTCGACGCACGCCATGGCCATCGGGCTCCATGAGTGCAATGGCTCCGCATACTGGTTCAATGGCTCCGGCGCGATGGCGACCGGATGGGTGCTCGACGGCGGGACCTGGTACTACGCGACGGGCTCAGGCGCGCTGGCCTCCGGCTGGCTCAACCTAAACGGTGCGTGGTACTGGCTCGATCCCTCGACGCACGCCATGGCGACGTGTTAGCGCCGGGCGATTTTAGCCGCTAATAGTCAAACGATTTTGACCAATCCCGGTCACCGAATAATGGCCACCG
>NZ_JBCOTQ010000037.1:0-18307 GCF_040920445.1 Collinsella aerofaciens
GTCCCGTGACGCGTACGCTGCCCGAGGCGGGCTTAAGCAGGCCTGTGAGCAGTTTGGTGAGCGTGGTCTTGCCGGCGCCGTTTTGGCCGACGATGCCCACGAGCTCGCCGGGATAGAGGGTCAGGTTGAGGTCGTGGACGGCGGCGCCGCCATTGGGATAGGCAAACTCGACATGGTCGAAGGTGAGTACGGGTTCGGCGTCCTTGGCATGCGGACGCAGCGACGGTGCATGCGGGGAACCGGTGGGCGTCTGGGCTTCGATGGCCGCGTGTGCGGGGTCGACGATGCCCGAAATCAGGCGCTCGGCCTCATCGACATCCAAGCAGGGGGTACCGCTTACCAGGCCATCGGCCTCGAGGCTATTGAAGATACGCGTGACGCGAGGGCAGTCGACGCCGATGGCACGGAGCTCGTCGGTATGCGCGAAGACCTCGTGTGGCTCGCCCTGCAGCGCAATTTCGCCATGGTTGAGCACGAGCACGCGGTTGCAGTACTCCGAGAGCAGGGCGACCTTTTGCTCAACGACGACGATGGTGATTCCAAGTGCGCGGTTTGCCTCACGCAGCGTCTCGAAGACCAACGTGGAGCTGGCGGGGTCGAGTGCCGCGGTGGGCTCGTCGAGAACCAAGACGTGCGGGCGCATGGCGAGGATGGCGGCGATGGCTACCTTTTGCTTCTGTCCGCCCGAGAGCGTGGCGATCTCGCGGTCGCGCAGGTCGCTGATGCCGACGGTCTCGAGCGTTTCGCTCACGCGCTGCTCGATCTGGTCGTGGGGAACGCCAAAGTTCTCGAGGCCAAAGAGCATCTCGTCCTCGACGACCGAAGCGACCATCTGCGTGTCGATATCCTGCAGCACACTGCCAACGATTTGCGACACGTCGGTCAGCGAGGCCTCGCAGGTATCGTGGCCGTCAACCATGACGGACCCAAAGAACGTGCCGGTGTAGTGGTGGGGCACGGCGCCCGACAGGCAGGCGGCAAGCGTGGACTTGCCGGCGCCCGAGGGCCCGATGATGCCGATGAAATCTCCCTTGTTCACGCTGAGCGAGATGTGGCTGAGCGCCTGCTCGGTCTGCGTGCCATAGGAGAACGAGACATCGTCGACGTTGATGATCGTTTCCATGGATACCTTTCATAGTCATTGGGGACGTTCTTACATGACCAGTTGTTTAAGACCGTCCCAAAAAAGCTCGTTGTTTGGGACGGTCTTTGGTGGTGAAGCACGGAGACGGCTTTACGAGGGGCCCCAGGTTGGCGCGAAAGAGGAGCGAAGCGTACTTGGGTACGCGAGCGTCGAATGAACGCCAAGATGGGGTGGCTCGTAAAGCCGAGCGGGTTAGTTGAGCCTAAGGGCCTTCTGGATGGGCATGTAGAGGGCGCCGACCAGAATGGCGTTAAAGACGGCGGTCATGGCGACGACGGGTAGCATGGCGGCGGCGAGCTCGCCGACCACGCCGAGCATGGCCATCTTGATGACCATGAAGATGACGCCGGAGACAAAGGTGGTCAGGAAGGTTGCGACAATGGCGATTGCGGGCTTGACCTGACCGTCCTTGCCGGCGGCGTTGACGATGCCGGCCATGAGCATGGCGGCGATGCCCTCGGCGGCAAAATCGACGAACGGCGAAGTGGCGGTGATCTGGATCACGGCAGCCGAGATGAGGCCAATGACGAGCGCCTGGCCGATGTTGGGGCGAACGACCAGGATGGTGAGGCAGAAGGCCGAGATGATGAACTCGGGGCTGATCATGCCGCCCGAGATGCCTGAGATGGCCTTGCCGACGGTGAAGTTGAGGATGAAGCCGGCGGCGAGCAGGATGGCGAGCAGGACGAGAGCGCGGACGTCGAGTTTGCCGCGGTCGGCGGTCTGGACGGTGCGGGGCTGGGTGGCGGTGGTGTTCTGAGACATGGTGAAAATCCTTTCTGAAGGGAAGCGCAGGGGAAAAGCGGAGGCGCGTGATGCGAATGCGATCGGGCTCGAGATAGAAAAAGGCCCCCGGTCGAAACCGGAGGCCTTCCAATCACCTAGAGCGCAAAAACAGGCGTGAGGGACTCACTGTCGACCGATCGTATTCGCATCACGCCACCACCAGTTGTTGAGAGACTTCATCGTGTTCTTCATGTTGGTGGCTCCTTTCGTGATGCCGTGGCGCGGTCGCACCTAGTTGCTGTTGCGCTGCACTATAGCACAGCGAAGTGTGTGCGGGGAAATCTTTTTTGAAAAGATTTCAGGCGGGTTTCCCGCCGGTCAAAAGAGCGGGCTGAGCGGGCGAGGCTGCCATCGCTGCCTTGCCCGCTCAGCTAGGACATGAGGGCCTTAGGCCTTCTTGCGACGATAGATCACGTAGGCGCAGACACCGATGATGACGACGGCGCCAACGGCCATGGCGGCCATGTTGTTGCCCTCGGACTTCTCCTCGGTGACCTCTTCCTCTTCGGCCTCGGGCTCGGCCACGTCCTCATCGGAAAGGGCCTCGTCGGCGTAGGTGATGGACTCGACCAGGCAGTTGTTGTCAACATCGTAGTCACTCGGGACGAACTCCTCGGAGAAATCGCCCTCCTGGAGGTAGTCGCGCATCTCCTCGAGCATGGCCTTGCACTTAACATAGGTGTTCTTGGTTGCAGCCTTGCCGGCCTTGTTGGCCAGGGCGGTGCGGGCTTCGGTGCCTTCTTCGGCCTGCATGGCCTCGTCGACGGTCAGGTTCTGCTCGATGAGTTCCTTCTGCAGGGCGTCGAGATAGGCGCGGACGCCGGTGGCGCAGTGGTCGCGGTTCTCATAGGCGAGCGTGTTGATGTCCATGAGGACGTAGTTGATGGAGTTCTTGGGCTCCTCGTTGTTCACGACGTCTTCCTCTTCGCAGTGATCGAAGGGGACATCCTGATCGCTGAAGTAGGGGCTGACCTCGGTGAGCAGTGCGGAGTAGAGGGGGATGGCGACGGAGAACTCAGCGTTGGAGAGCATCTCCCACTGGATGGTCGCGATCTCGGGATCCATGCCGTGACGGATCTGGAAGGTGTGGATCTCGGTGTTGCGGTTGGAGCCGATGGCATAGGCGCCGTCGGTGTTGGCGTTGAGGCCGGCGACATTCTCGCCGCGAGCGGCGAAGGAACGAATCATCTCAAAGGTGTTCCAGTCGGACTTGCCGGGCTGAAAGAACAGCGGCTGCATCTCGTGGACCAGGGCGCCGGTCGTGGCGCGAGCCTCTTCGCGCTCGTCCTTGACGATCTCGTAGTCAGTGCCTTCAGCCAGCGGGGCCATGAAGTAATCGCGACCCTGGATATAGCGCGACCACTGGTGCATACCGGCCTCGTCGATCTTCTCGCCGTAGGTCTTGGCGACGTCGAACTTGCCGTCGGTGTACTCGGCAAAGCCCTTCTCCTTAGGCATGGACTCGATGCCCTCGGAATGGAGACAGTTCTCGGTGTCATCGAGGTCGACGTTATAGGTGAGGTTGCCGATGTTGGGGTTGAGCGAGGCGATGTCATCGGCGAGCTTCATAGCAATCCACTGATGGCCGGAAAGCGCGGCGAACAACCAGGTCTCGGTGCTGTCGGCGATGATGATCTGATCGTTGGAGCAGACGCCCTGCTCGTCGATCAGGCTGCCGATGAGCTCGACGCCCTCGCGGGCCGTGGCGCTCTCGCCCAGGATGACGCTGGCATAGCTGTATTCGCCAATGCCGGTCTCCTCGGTGATGGGGTCGGCCTCTTCGGCCTTCTCGTTATAGGAGGTGCTCAACGTGGCAGAGCAGGAGACGCCCTTCTCGTTGATGCCGGCCTCGGAATATGCGTCGTAGCGATCTTCCCACTGCGAGGGGTTGTCGCGAACGAAGGTGTAGCGGTAGGTTGCGCCCTTGGACTTGTACTCAAAACCGGACTCGACCGAGGTGTACTCGTTGCCGTCCTTGTGTGCGGGCTCAATGCCAAAATGCTTGACATAGCGCGGACCGAAGTCCTCGGAACGGCCGTAGTACGTGTTGCCGTCTGCCGTGAGCTTGCTGCCCATGTAGATCTGGGTGCAGGCGAGTGCCGAAGTCGGCATGGCCATGATGGCCGCTGCTCCAAACGCAAGGCCGCAGCCGAGCTTTTTGAGCGTGTTGACAGGATGAGTAAACCTCATAATCCCTCCCAACCGTTGAAACCCTGCGGAACCGTGCAGGATTTCAGCTAATAAATACATCTATTAGCCTATAGGAAGTCTAAAGAGTATTCATCTAATTCGATGAAGTACTCGATGAGCGTCCTAAAATATGCGATGAGCGGATAAAAATACTCATTTTGTAGCTTTAGTTAAATAAAGGCACCCTGCAATTACTGTACCTGAATAAAGCGCCTTGCACGGGGCACAAAGAAAAATCCCCCGCTGCTTGGCAAATGCATAAACAGCAGGGGAGACGATAATTGGATGAATATCATGCCAATGTGGAATTACTTCTTCCGGCGGTGGATTACGTTGATCGCATAGCCGACGAGCATGGCCAAAACGATGATGATAAAGCCGAGCAGGGGATTGTCGTTCATAGGGTCCTCTTATTTTCCGAGCGGGGAGAATTCGTCGACGATGAGGTCGAGGCATTGTGGAAGCGCGCGGGCTCCAAAGACGCCCGAATTGCTGGAGATAATCTCGCCATCGAACTGCATGCCCAGCGACGGGGTGCAGGTGATCTTGGCTTCCTTGGTCTGGATGATCTTGAACTGCGGGCGCCCGAGTACCTTGCCGGCGGGGTCAAGCGCAGCGGTGATCACGGTAGGCAACAGCTGCACGGTGCGCACGGGTTCGATGACCGCAATGTCGACCATGCCATCGTTCATGCGGCAGTCGGGGAACAGGTTGATGTCGTTTTGGATGACCGAGGTGTTGCCGGCCATGCAGCAGATGCCGTCGAGCTCCTCGACAATGCCGTCATGCTCAATCGTAAAGTGCGCTACCGTAGGGTTGGGCGTGGCGAGCGCAGAGAGGAAGTAGGCGATCTCGCCGATGTCGTTTTTGGTGGGGGCGGCCTTCATCATGATCTCGGCGTCGAAGCCCGAGCCGGCGATGATGATAAAGCCGTGGCGCTTCTCGTTGCCGTTCTCGTCGAGCCAAAAGAGCTCGCCCATGTCCACTTTGACCGTGCGACCGGCGCGGCAAGCCTTGGCAAGCGCCGCTGCCTCGGGGGCATTGCCGATGTTGTTGAAGAACAGGCAGGCTGTGCCGGAGGGGAAGACGAGCGTGGGGACACCGCATCCGCGCATCTGGTCGAGCACGTTGGAGACGGTGCCGTCGCCGCCCGAAACGACCACGCGATCAAACTCGCGCACGTCTGCCACGGCGTCCTCGGGTTCCATGCCATCGCCGATAAAGCGCATCACGACCTCGTCGCCGCCCTGTGCAAGGGCGTGCGTGAATGCGAAGATTTCATCTGAGCTGGGGCCCGATGCCGGGTTGTGGATGATAAGGCAGCGCATACTTACGTTCCCGTTCTGTGACTAACCGAGTATAGTTGTAAGGCAATGCCGATATCCTACCCGTGTTTTTCGGGCCTAACCTTATTCGATGGGTTGATATGTACATTTCCACACATCAGGCTCTACTCGACTTTTGCCAGCGCGCCCGTGAGTTCGACGCGATTGCCGTCGATACCGAGTTTTTGCGCGAGCGCACGTTCCATCCGCGTCTATGTTTGGTTCAGATTGCCACCCCTGCTGAGAGCGTCGCGGTCGATCCCCTGGTAATCGACGACCTATCGCCGCTGGCCGAGCTTATGGCCGACGAGAGCGTGACCAAGGTCTTCCACGCGTGCTCGCAGGATATGGAGGTCATGCTCCATACCGTGGGCGTGCTGCCACGACCGATTTTCGATACGCAGGTCGCCGCCGCCTTTTTGGGCGAGCGCCAGCAGATTTCGTATGGCGCGCTTGTTCAGACGTTCTGCGGCGTATCGCTGCCCAAGACCGAGTCACTGACCGACTGGTCGCGCCGCCCGCTGACCGATAAGCAGATTGAGTATGCGATCGATGACGTCAAGTACCTGATCGTCGCCTATACCGAGATGATGAGCCGCCTGCGCGAGCTGGGCCGTGTGGACTGGGTGCTCGACGAGCTGCGCCCGCTGGCTGACGAGTCGCACTATCGCGCCGATCGCCACGAGGCGTTCCGCAAGGTCAAGCGCATCAATTCGTGCAGCCGTCATCAGCTGGGTATCGCGCGCGAGCTCGCCGCCTGGCGCGAGGACCGCGCCGAGCGGCGCAACATCCCACGCAAGTGGGTCATGTCCGACGACACGCTGCTAGCGCTCGTTAAGCGCAATCCCGTGCGCGTTGAGGAGTTCCGTAGCATTCGCGGTACCGATCAATTGGGGGAGCGCGACGTGGACGGTGCGCTCATGGCCATCAAGCGCGGTGCGAGCTGTCCGCACGATCGCCTGCCGCTCTTGGTGCGCGGACATCGTCAGATTTCGCCGGAGCTGGAGAGCGTGACTGACCTTATGTATGCGCTTATCCGCCTGGTTGCCGAGCGCTCAGGCGTTGCGACCTCGGTCATTGCCTCGCGCGATGACCTGGCCGACTACATTGAGCATCCCGAGCAGAGCCGCCTGCGCGAAGGTTGGCGCTTTGAGCTTGTGGGCTCGCGCCTGGACGATCTGCTTTCCGGCAATATGGGGTTGACGGTGAAGGACGGCAAAATCGAGCTCCTGTAGGGAAGCCTAGCCGGTTGAGTGGGTAAAATGCCTCCAACGTGTAACTCGACTCGGAGGAATTCGCATGCCTTATTACTATGGATACGGCTTTGGCATCGACCCGCTGTACCTGCTGGTTGTTCTTGTCTGCACGGTGCTTGGCCTTGCCGCACAGAACTATATCAACTCGACGTACAAAACCTGGTCCAAGGTTCGCTCGGACGGCGATACGGGTGCCACAGTCGCTCGCCGCATGCTCGATGCCAACGGTTGTAGCGCCGTGGGTATCAAGGGTGTCGCTGGCGAGCTCACCGACCATTACAACCCGCAGGACAACAACCTGTATCTGTCGGATGCCAACCGTTCGGGCGGTTCGGTCGCAAGCGTTGCCGTCGCCTGCCACGAGGCGGGCCATGCCGCCCAGCGTCAAAGCGGCTATGCCATGATGAAAGTGCGTACCGCCCTCGTGCCGGTCGTCAACTTTACCCAGAACACCTGGACCATCGTGTTACTCTTGGGCCTGTTTATGAACATTGCCGGGCTCACGACCCTCGCGTTGATTTTCTTCTCGTTTAGTGTGCTGTTCCAACTCGTTACGTTGCCTGTCGAGATTGACGCCAGCCGACGTGCTGTGGCGTACATCGAGCAGTCGGGCATGAGCTCCAAGCAGGTCAACGGCGCCAAGAAGGTACTGACGGCAGCCGCGCTTACCTATGTGGCTGCAGCGCTCACTTCGATCATTCAGTTGCTCTACCTTATGGCTCGCTACAACAGAAACTCCAACCGATAACAAATGGGACAGGCAGGCGCCGCGGGGATTCGTGTCCTCGCGGCGCTGTACTATGTGTTGGACTTAATTTCGCACGGGGCCGGAGCCTCTGTGCTCGATAACGAAAGGAGGCTGCGTGGCAGGCTGGAACCTAACCGGTAATGCCGTTTCCGCCGAGTTCGACGGTTCGGACGAGCAAGAGCGCAAGGAGCTCAGCGTGAGCCAGGCGGTGGAGATCGCCGCCGGTGCGCTCGATGCCATTCCGCAGCTGAGCGTCTTGGGCGAGGTCACGGGTTTTCGTGGTCCTAACGCCCGAAGCGGCCACTGCTATTTCCAGATCAAGGACGATTCGGCCGCCGTTGACTGCATCATTTGGAAGGGTGCCTATCTCAAGCGCACGTTCGATCTGCGCGACGGTATGCAGGTGAGCTTTAAGGGCAGCTTCAATCTCTATAAGGCTACGGGCCGCATGAGCTTTGTCGCTCGCTCGTTTTCGCTGGCGGGGGAGGGTCTGCTGCGTCAACAAGTGGCGCAACTGGCCGAAAAGCTACGCCGTGAGGGTCTGATGGACGAAGCGCGCAAGCGCCGCATCCCGGTGTTCTGCTCCCGCGTGGCGGTCGTCACCTCGCTTTCGGGTGCCGTAATCGACGACGTCAAGCGCACATTGCGTCGTCGCAACCCGCTCGTCGAGCTCGTCTGCGTGGGTGCCAAGGTACAAGGCGAGGGTGCGCCGACAGAGCTCATTGAGGACCTGCGCCGCGCCGCTTCCATTACGCCGGCGCCCGACTGTATTTTGTTGGTGCGCGGCGGCGGCTCCTTTGAGGACCTCATGACCTTTAATGACGAGGAGCTTGCCCGCGCGGTGGCGGCTTGTCCCGTGCCCGTGGTGACCGGCATTGGCCATGAGCCCGATACCTCGATTTGCGACATGGTGAGCGACCGTCGCGCCTCCACGCCTACGGCGGCGGCCGAATCGGTGGCGCCGGCTATGACGGAGTTGGCCGATGTGCTCGAGGCGCGCTATCAACGTCTGGGTGCTGCGATGGCATCGATGATTGGGTCGGCCCAGGTCGACCTGGAGATGCTCGATCAGCGCGGTCGCCGTGCCTGGGATACCTATACGGCTCGCTTGGGCGATGCGCTCGATGCGGCTGCGTGCCGCCCGTGCCTCAACGACCCAACGTTTATGGTTGAGCGTCGCGAGTCTGAGCTTGCCCTGACGGCCGATCGTTTGTCCGGCGCCATAACGCGTTCGGTTGGGGCATTCCGCTCCAACTTTGAGCGTCTGCCCGAGCGCTTGATCGCAAGCACCTCAGGACTCGATGGCAAGCGCCATGCGCTCACGCTCGCAAGCTCCCGCCTGGAGCATCAGGGGCGCACGATGCTCAACAAGCCAGCATCCGACCTGGGCCGTGCGGCAGCCTCGCTCGATGCCCTGTCGCCGCTCAAGGTGCTTGCCCGTGGTTATTCCATCGCGTACAGCGATGATGGGGTGGCCACGAGCGCCAAGACCTTTAAGCCCGGTGACGCCATTCGCGTGCGCATGGCAGACGGCAACGTGGCGGCAACGGTCGATACGGTCGAGTAGGCCGCGTTTCATAGCGATAAACCTTTAGGAAAGGAAACAGATATGGCAGAGAAGACCCCGGTCGAGCAGCTTACGTACAAGCAGGCTTCACAGGAGTTGGAGCTCATCATCCGCAGCTTGGAGTCGGGCGATATGGAGCTCGAGGAGTCGCTTGAGAGCTATACCCGCGGCGTCGAGCTCCTCAAGAGCCTGCGTACCCGCTTGTCCGATGCCGAGCAGAAGGTCTCGGTGCTCCTGAAGGACGTCGACGGCAACGACGTGCTCGCCGACGGCGAAGCCGCCAACACCGACGACAACCTTTCGTTCTAACCATCCCGACCAAATATAATTACCTTGGTCTGTGAGAAAGGAACCAACCATGTGTGATTGCATCTTCTGCAAAATTGCCAACCACGAGATCCCCTCGACCGTCGTCTACGAGGATGACCAGGTCATCGCGTTCGACGACCTCAATCCCCAGGCGCCGGTCCACACGCTCGTGATCCCCAAGAAGCACTACAGTGACATCGCCGATAACGTGCCCGCCGAGACCATGGGCGCCATGGCCCACGCCATCCAGGAGGTCGCCAAGGCCAAGGGTCTGGAGGACGGTTTCCGCGTCATCTCCAACAAGGGCGTCAACGCCGGTCAGACCGTCATGCACTTCCACATGCACGTCCTCGGCGGCAAGAACCTGGGCGAGAACCTCATCTGAGGGCGCTTTTTCCTTGCAATGAAACGGAAGCTCAAGCACCGATAACTTATATATCAACGCAATAAACCCGAGCGCGAGGGCGTTTGGGTTTATTATTGAAGCGTATGTAACCTGGCGGCGCCACACCGCCTGTTAGTAGGGAGACACATGAACGTTCTGGTCGTCAACGCAGGATCTTCGACCCTTAAGTATCAGGTCATCGATACCAAGTCCCACAAGGTGTCCGCAAAGGGCTCCTGCGAGCGCGTCTGCTTTACCGGCGGTACCTTCACCCACGCTGCCAACGGTTCCAAGAAGGTGACCGAGAACATCGAGTTCCCCGACCACAAGGTCGCCATCGAGGTCGTCCTGAAGGACCTTGAGGCCAACGGCGTCAAGATCGAGGGCATCGGCCACCGTATCGTTCAGGGCGGTTGGTACTTTGGTGATTCCTCCCTCGTCGACGAGGACGTCCTCGCCAAGATTCGCGAGGTCGCCCCGCTGGCGCCGCTGCACAACAACCCCGAGGCCAACGTTATCGAGTACTGCCTGGAGCAGTATCCCGATCTGCCCAACGTCACGGTCTACGACACCGCTTTCCACTTCAACATGCCCGAGGTCGCCAAGACCTACGCCCTTCCCAAGGATGTTTGCGACAAGCTGCACATCCGTAAGTACGGCGCCCACGGCACCAGCTATCGCTACATCTCCAAGAAGGTCGCCGAGATGACCAACGGCGAGGCCCGCAAGGTCGTCGTGTGCCATATCGGCTCCGGCGCTTCCCTGTGCGCCATCGAGGACGGCAAGTGCATGGACACCACCATGGGCTTGACGCCGCTCGACGGCGTCATGATGGGCACCCGCTGCGGCTCCATCGACCCGGCTACCGTGTGCTACCTGCAGCGCGAGGGTGGCTACACCTTCGACGAGGTCGACGAGATGATGAACAAGAAGTCCGGCCTTTTGGCTGTGACCGGCGGCAAGACCAACGACTGCCGCAACGTCGAGGAGCTCGCCGCCGCTGGTGACCCCGATGCTCAGCTCGCCTTCGACATGTTTGTCTACAAGATTGCCGCCAAGGCTGCCGAGATGGCTACTTCTATGTGCGGTATGGACACCCTGGTCTTTACTGCCGGTATCGGCGAGCACGCTCCGGCTGTTCGCGCCGGCGTTGCCGACCGTCTGGCCTTTATGGGCGTCAAGATGGATCATGCCCGCAACGCCCTGCGTGGTGACGGCGCTTGGTGCCTGTCTGCCAAGGATTCCAAGGTCAAGATTTTCGTCATCCCCACGGACGAGGAGTTCATGATCGCTTCCGACGTCGAGCGCATCGTCAACGGCAAGTAATTGCAAGAGGGGAGGGGCTGGACGACCGAGCGCCGTTCGGCCCCTCTTTTGCGCTCGTTGGGCGATATGCTGATAGCTATTTATCAAGATATGATAACTTCTTATTAAAATGCGGCCGCCTTAAGGGGCCTGCGTCGACCGTATTGCACTGCGAAGGAGTCTCATGAACGTACTTGTTGTCAACGCCGGCAGCTCAAGCCTTAAATATCAGCTTTTGGATACCGATACCCGCAAGGTTTTCGCCAAGGGCAACTGCGAGCGTATCGGATCGGACATGGGCATCTTTGGCCACTCCGAGAACGGTGGCGCTAAGCAGACCGAGGAGGTCCCTTTCCCCGATCATCGCTCTGCTATCGCTCGCGTGCTCGAGGAGCTCGAGAAGACCGACTTTACGATTGATGGCATTGGGCATCGTATCGTTCAGGGCGGCTGGCACTTCGATGATTCCGCGGTCGTCGACGATGAGGTCATGGCTAAGATCCTTGAGGTGGCCCCGCTCGCTCCGCTGCACAATTACGGCGAGGCCGCAGCAATCGAATATTGCCGCGAGAAGTATCCGGAGCTGCCCAACGTGGCCGTCTTCGACACCTCGTTCCACATGACCATGCCCGAGGTCGCCTACACCTACGCGCTGCCCAAGGACGTGTGCGACAAGTACCACGTGCGCAAGTACGGCGCACACGGTACGAGCCACCGCTACGAGTGGATGATGGCCAAGGAGATCCTGGGCTCGCGCTGCCACCGCCTGCTTTCGTGCCATCTGGGCAACGGTGCTTCGCTTGCCGCCATTGAGGACGGCGTGTGCCGCGACACCACGATGGGCCTCACGCCGCTTGACGGCCTGATGATGGGCACTCGCTGTGGTTCCATTGACCCGGCTACCGTGTGCTACCTCCAGCGCGAGGGCGGCTACAGCTATCAGGAAGTTGATGACATGATGAACAAGCAGTCTGGTCTGCTTGCCATCTCGGGCATCTCCAACGACGCCCGCGACATCCGCACGCGCGCCTCCGAGGGCGACGAGCGCTGCCTGCTCGCCTTCGATATGTTCGCCTATAAGGCCATGCAGCAGGCCGGTTCCATGATCGCTTCCATGGCGGGCGTGGACACCATTACCTTTACCGCCGGCATCGGCGAGAACGACTGGTCGATCCGCAAGGCCTTCTGCGACTGCTTTGAGTGGCTGGGCGTGCGCATCGACAACAACAAGAACCGCGAGGCCGTGGGCAACGGCCCACAGGTCATCAGCGCCGCCGGCTCTTCCGTCACGGTTATGGTCATCCCCACCGACGAGGAATACATGATCGCCCACGACGTCGAGCGCCTGACCAAGAACAACTAACGCGCGCATTTGCAAGTAAACGAAAGGCCTCCAAAGCAACAGCTCCGGAGGCCTTTTTGCTAGCAGGCGGAAATACCAGTCCCAAAGTGACCATCGCCAGTAACGCCTGCACTCCCAGCAACGGCACCCGGCCATCCAGATCTTCAGCCTCAGCTCGTAGCCAAGCCGCCGTCCACTCCAGATGCCCTAATTGCTACGTAGCGGTAGAAGGCCGTACGGGCTAACCCCTGAAAACAATCCGCAGACCAGAAACGCCCCCGTTCGTAGCTCCGAAGGAGCAGAACGGGGGCGTTTCATTGGTCGAGGACGTTTTCAGGGGTTAGCCCGTACGGCCTTCGGGCGAGTGCGTACGCTACTCAGCCATCTGAGCCTGGACGGCGGTGATGGCCACGACACCCACGATGTCGTCAGCAGAGCAGCCGCGCGACAGATCGTTGACCGGCTTGGCGATGCCCTGCAGGATGGGGCCGTAGGCGTCGGCGCCGGCGAAGCGCTGGACCAGCTTGTAGCCGATGTTGCCGGCCTCGAGGTCGGGGAACACGAGCACGTTGGCCTTGCCGGCAACGGAGGAGCCGGGAGCCTTGAGCTGGGCGACAGTGGGGACGATAGCGGCATCGAGCTGCAGGTCGCCGTCGATGGCGAGCTCGGGAGCCTTCTCCTTGCAGAACTTTACGGCCTCTTGGACCTTCTTGGCGACCTCGCCGCCGGCGGAGCCCATGGTGGAGTAGGAGAGCATGGCCACGTGCGGCTCAACGTTGCCCATGAAGGTGGACCAGGAGTGAGCGGAGGCGATGGCGATCTCGGAGAGCTCGTCGGAGGACGGGTTGATGTTGAGGCCGCAGTCGGCGAAGATCAGCGTGCCGTCGGTGCCGAACTGCGGGGTGTCGGTGCACATCACGAAGAAGGCCGAGACCAGCTTGGTGCCCGGGGCGGTCTTGAGGATCTGAAGTGCAGGGCGCAGGGTGTCGGCGGTGGAGTGGCAGGCGCCGGAGACCAGGCCGTCGGCGTCGCCCATCTTGACCATCATGGTGCCAAAGTAGGTGGCGTCCATCACCTGGGCGCGAGCCTGCTCGATGGTAACGCCCTTCTTGGCGCGGAGCTCAGCAAACTTCTGCGCATACTCCTCGTGCTTCTCGGCATTGCGCGGGTCGATGACGGTAGCGCCGGGAACGTTGATCTCGTCGGGGTTGCCCAGGATGACGATCTTTGCCAGGCCCTCCTCGATGATTTTCGTGGCCGCGACGATAGTGCGCGGATCCTCGCCCTCGGGCAGGACGATCGTCTTAAGGTCGGCCTTGGCGGCAGACTTCATACGGTTTAGGAAATCGCTCATGTTACTCCTTACAAGCGTTTCGCTAAGCTCCAGGCACCCGGCTGTTCACGAATAAACCCGCTGCTAGCGGGTTTACCTTTCAATTATGTACGCCGCGGTGCTTGAGCTTTCCTTGTGTGGCAAGCTCATTATAGGACGCATTAGCGCTATAATCGCTCTGATAAATATGTCTCGAAGAATGTTCGAGAAAAGCCCAGCTAACGAGCCCGTGGCTTTTGACAAGGAGTATCGATGCAGATTACCTCAGGCCTGCCTGAAGGCTTTAACGCCGGCGCGTACGACATGATTGTCGTCGGTGCTGGATATGCCGGTGCCGTTTGCGCCCGCCGTCTTGCCGAGACCATCGGCTATCGTGTTGCCGTTTTGGAGCGCCGTAGCCACATTGCGGGCAATGCCTATGACTGCACTGACGAGGCCGGAATCCTGATTCACGAGTACGGTCCGCATATCTATCACACCTTTAACGAGCGCGTGCACAATTTCCTGTCGCGCTTTACCAAGTGGACGGATTATCAGCACAAGGTGCTCGCCAACATCAACGGTACCCTTATGCCCGTGCCCTTCAACCATGCGAGTCTCAAGTTCGCCTTTGGTGACGAGCGCGGCGAGGAGCTGTATCAGAAGCTCGTGGAGACCTTTGGCAAGGATGTCAAGGTGCCCATTATGGAGCTGCGTAAGAAGAACGACCCGGATCTTGCCGAGGTCGCCGATTACGTCTACGAGAACGTCTTTTTACATTACACCATGAAGCAGTGGGGCCAGACGCCCGATCAGATCGATCCCTCGATCACCGGCCGCGTTCCCGTCTTTGTGGGCGATGATGACCGCTACTTCCCGCAAGCTCCCTTCCAGGGCATGCCGCAGGAGGGCTACACGGCGCTCTTTGAGCACATGCTCGACCACGACCTGATCGACGTGTTCTGCGACGTGGACGCCCGTGACCTCTTTGAAATCGACGAGACTACCGTCAAGATCGACGGCAAGGTCTATGGTGGCGAGATCGTCTACACCGGTCCGCTCGATGAGCTGTTCAATCTCGATCTGGGCGCGCTACCGTACCGCACGCTCGACATGAAGTTCGAGAC
The DNA here is from genome assembly GCF_040920445.1 of Collinsella aerofaciens. Classification (GTDB taxonomy): domain Bacteria; phylum Actinomycetota; class Coriobacteriia; order Coriobacteriales; family Coriobacteriaceae; genus Collinsella; species Collinsella aerofaciens_BH. The sequence goes on from NZ_JBCOTQ010000037.1 coordinate 14,797, forward strand.
GCTCGATATGGACCAGTTCCAGCCCGTGGGCACCGTCAACTACACCACGAGCGAGGACTACACGCGCATTACCGAGTTCAAGAACATGACCGGTCAGATCCTGCCCGGCAAGACCACCATCATGAAGGAGTATTCCAAGGCCTATACGCCCGGCTCGGGCGAGACGCCGTACTACGCCATTCTTGAGCCCGAGAACCGTGAGCTCTATGAGCGCTATCTTGAGCGCGTCCAGAACCTGACGAACTTCCACCCGGTGGGTCGTCTGGCCGAGTATCGTTACTACGATATGGACGCTGTGACCAATTCCGCCCTCGATCTTTCGGATGAGATTATCGCCTGCCATGCATAAAGTCATAACATTCGGTATTCCCTCGTATAACGCCGCCAAGGACATGGACCATTGCATCACCTCCATCTTGGAGGGGAGCAATTACGCCACCGATATCGAGATTATCGTAGTGGACGACGGCTCCAAGGACGAGACGGCCGATAAGGCCGACGAGTGGGAGGCACGTTATCCCGGTATCATTCGCGCGGTGCACCAGGAGAACGGCGGCCACGGTATTGCCGTCCTTTCGGGTCTGCGCGAGGCACAGGGCACCTACTACAAGGTCGTCGACTCGGATGACTGGCTCGATGCTGCGGCTCTTTCGACTATGCTGTCGATTCTGCGTGGCTTTGAAGAGCGTGACCAGCGCGTTGACCTGTTTATCTCGAACTACGTGTACGAGAAGGTTTACGAGGGCACGCATACCGCTATTGGCTACAAATTTGCCCTGCCGCGCAAAAAGATCTTTTCCTGGGATCAGATCGGTCATTTCCGCCTGGACCAGAACCTACTCATGCACAGCCTGTGCTATCGCACGGATGTGCTGCGCGAGTCCAACCTTCCCATGCCGCCGCACACGTTCTATGTGGACAACATCTACGCCTACGTGCCGCTGCCGCGTTGCAAGACCATGTACTACGCCGACATCGACCTCTATCGCTACTTTATCGGTCGCGAGGGCCAGAGTGTCAACGAGGCCACGATGGTCAAGCGTCTGGACCAGCAGTTCCGTGTGACGCGCATCATGATGGAGTCGTACCACCTGTACAGCGATGTTGAGTCGTCGCGTCTGCGCTCGTACATGATGGGCTATTTCACCATGATGATGGCGATCTGCTCGGTGCTCACCAAGCTTTCCGAGGAAGATTGCGCCGACGAGCGCCTAAAGACGCTGTGGAATGATTTGAAGGCCTACGACGAGCGCATGTATCGTCGTGCCCGCTACGGCGTGGTCGGGTTCTTCACCAATCTGCGCGGACGGGCCGGAGACAAAACCACACTCGGCCTATACCGTCTTGCCTCAAAGATCTTCAAATTCAACTAGCTGCCGAGTAATCGCTGCTGATAGGTTGACTGGGCCCCTTGGCCTTTAGTTTGCTACTGCGAACAGTCCTGCTCGCACGGAAAGCACATTAAGTGCTTTCCGGCTCGTGCGGAACTTGTATCAAACTAAAGGCCAAGGGGCCTCTGCTATAAGAATCGATTGTCAGGCTGCCTGAATTTGAAGATCTTCGACGCGCGGTACACAGGGGCCTGGGCTGAAAAGAATCTGGTTGGTAGGTTGCCCGGTGGGGCTTGGTTATGTTTGTCGCGAGTTCCGCACGAGCCGAAGAGCACTTAATGTGCTCTTCGTGCGAGCCAGGACTGTAGAGCAGCAAACATAACCAAGCCCCACCGGGCAACCGGTCAGGTTAGGCTACTTCGCGGCGCCGGGGATGCCGTGGGAGGTTTTGGCGGTTTTGGCTCCGTTTACGATGGCGGTTTCCAAGGCCCTTACGGCGAGCATGCCCAGCAGGTCTAGGGGAACGGCGGCGCTTGCCTGGGCGCCCAGTTTGCCGCTGGCGAGGGTGTAGATGGTGTCGCCGTCGTTGGTGGTGTGCGTGGGACGGATGGCGTGTGCGTAGGCGTCTGCGGCCATCTGGGAGACCTTGGTGGCTTGTGCCTTAGTGAGTTCCACGTTGGTGACGATGCAGCTGATGGTGGTGTTGGTGCGGTCGAGCGGCATCTGCATGGATCCGGCGGCGGCAAAGGCTGCGAGTTCCATGTCGACGATCTGGTCGCTATCGGCCGCGGCGCGCATACCGGCGACCCACTCGCCGGTGAAGGGGTCGACAACGTTGCCGCAGGCGTTGACCGAGACCACGGCGCCCACCTTGATGGGGCCGAGTGCCACGGCGGCAGCTCCAAGGCCGGCCTTCATGCAGGTGGCGGGCCCCATGAGCTTACCCACGGTGGCGCCCGTGCCGGCGCCTACGTTGCCCTGTTCGAGCTTGGTGGGGGTGTGGTCGAGTGCTTCGCACACGGCGGCGATGCCGGCCTCAATGTCGGGGCGCACGGTGGGGTCGCCAAAGGCAAGGTCGAAGATGCAGCTGGAGCACACGATAGGCACCTGCGTGGGGCCGACGGGAAGGCCGATGCCGCGGCTCTCAAGCTCGCGAGCGACGCCGCTTGCAGCCTCGAGGCCAAAGGCCGATCCGCCCGAAAGGCAGACGGCGTGGACCTTGTCGACGGTGTTCTCAGGTCGCAGCAGGTCGGTTTCGCGCGAAGCGGGAGCACCGCCGCGAACGTCAACACCGCCGGTGGCGCCCTCGGGTGCCACGATTACGGTGCAACCGGTGCCGGCCTCCTCGTCCGTATAGTTGCCATAGCAAAAGCCATCGACATCGCAGACGTCAATGGCCTCGAGCAGTGTATCCATGTTTAACTCCTATCGGTTTTCCGCCGCGCCTTGTGCCCGGTCGGGATCCGTACGGTACGCCAAAATTGTAGGCGCCGGGGGATACCCAGCGCCAGATGCAATTACGAGAGTTTTTGAATCGCGCGCGCGACGCGGGCGATGGGTAGGCCCACCACGTTATAGAAGTCGCCCGAAATATCGTGCACGAGCATGCGTCCTCCTGTGCCCTGAATGCCGTAGGCGCCGGCCTTGTCCATGGGCTCACCCGAGGCGACGTAGTGCTCGATCTGCTCGTCGGTGAGCTCGTAGAACGTCACGTCGGTCGCATCGACAAAGGACAGGCTTTCGGCGGCATGCGGGGCGGCCGTATCGCCTGCCTTAACGATGCAGACGCCGGTTGCGACCTGGTGCGTGCGGCCCGAAAGCTCACGGAGCATAGTGCGCGCCTCGTCCTCGGTTGCCGGCTTGCCCAGAATCTTGCCGTCAAAGGTGACGATGGTGTCGGCCGCGACCGTCAGCTCATTGGGCTCGGCATACTCGGCAGCAACGGCAGCCGCCTTGGCGCGTGCCAAGCGCTCGACAAGCGTGAGCGGGGCCTCGCCATCAAAGGGCGTTTCGTCGATATCCGCGGGAATCACGCGAATGTTGTAGCCTGCCTCGCGCATCAGCTCTATGCGGCGCGGCGATTGCGAAGCCAAAATCATAGTTGGATGCCCTCGGCGACCTTCTCGACGGCCTTGTCGCCGGCGAGCGTGCGCAGCAGCTCCAATGCAAAGGGGAGGGAC
>NZ_JBCOTQ010000037.1:18459-23320 GCF_040920445.1 Collinsella aerofaciens
GGATAAACGGGGCGGCGCAGATGGCGGCGACGTGCTTGGTTGCGGCGAACTCGCAGACCACGTCGCAGACGCGCTGATCTGCGCGCAGGTTGGTGGCACCGGGCAGGCCGCCGGGCAGCACGACGCAGTCGTACTCGTCAAAGTTGATCTCATCAAAGAGCGCATCGCAGGTCACGGGGATCTGCAGCGAGCTTACGACCTCGCGCGTGGGCATGATCGAGACGAGCGTGGCACGCACGCCGCCGCGACGCATGACATCGACCATGGTCAAGCATTCAATAGTTTCAAAGCCATCGGCGGCGAGAACGGCAACGCTGGGCATGAGGGTTCCTTTCATAGGCGGCATACAATTAGCCGTCTTATACCCCGAAGACCTCCGCTTGCCACGCTCGATTTCCCAATGATTTTCTGAGCAATGATTAAGCGGCTAGTTGCGCCTAAGGTGGACGACGGTCTCGCAGTGGAAGGTTTGTGGGAACAGGTCGACTGGCGTGATCTTTACGGGGGAGAAGGTGCCTTCTTCGACAAAGCGTTTGAGATCGCGCGCCAGGGTGGCCGGGTCGCAGCTCACGTAGGCGACATCGCGGGCACTCGTGCTGGCGATAAGGCCGATCGCCTCGGGGGCGAGGCCTGCGCGCGGCGGGTCGACCACCAAGATGTCGGCATCCTGGTCGGGGAACTCGCGCACCGCGTCTCCGCCAATGACGTCGACGTTATCAAGCTTGTTGATTTCCAGGTTACGGCGTAGATCGCGCACGGCGGGGCCGTAGGCCTCGACGGCAGCGACAAAGTCGCAGCGGCGGGCGAGCGGCAGGGTAAAGGTGCCGGCACCGCAGTACAGGTCCACGGCAAGCTCGTCTTCCTGCGGGTCGAGCGCTTCCATGACAAGATCGATCAAAATCTCGGCACCCTTGGTGTTGACCTGGAAAAAAGACGGGGCAGACAAGCGCATCTGACCCTCGGCGATATTCTCGGTCCATGAGCCCTCTCCGGCGAGCATTTCGACCTTGGAGACACGGCGGGCCTTCTTTTCGCCCTTGCTCATCACGCGCACGATGCTCGTGGGGTGAGCGGCGTCCGCCAGCACGCGGGAGACCTGCGAGCGCGGAAAAGAGCCTGTGGGCGTCCAGAGCGCGACCTCGAGTGCCTTGGTGCGGCGCGATGCGCGAATGCCCACGCGTTCGAGCCCCAAGTCATGGCTGCCGCTTAGATAGTTGAGTGCGCCGACGACCGATTTGAGCGCCTTCGGGAAGCGCTTATCGAACAGCGGGCACGTATCGACGGTCACGATTTTACTGGGGTCGACACCGTGCATGCCAAGGCGCATGCGACCGTTGACGACGGTCGGTTCGAGCTCGATTTTATTGCGGTAGCCCCAGTCGTCCTTGGTGTGGCAGATGGGCTGCACCAACTCATCGACCTGCTCAGGAGCGAACTTGCCGATGCGCTCGAGCGTGGAGCGCAGGTTTTGTTCCTTGGCGGCAAGCTGTGCCGTGCGCGAGAGGTTGCCCCACGAGCAGCCGCCGCAAATGCCAACGAAGGGGCAAGGAGGCTGAATGCGATCGGGGCTTGGCTCTAGAACCTCGGTGGTGCGGGCGCGCATGAACGACTTACCGTCCTGCACGATCTCGGCCTCGACGGTGTCGCCCGCCACGGCGCCCTGCACAAATACGGCCTTGCCGTTGTCGGCATGCGCCAGCCCGTCGGCGCCGTACGTCATCGATTCTATGGTGAGCTTCATATCCCTGCCTGTCATTCGCGTTGTTGTCCGCACCATGGTAGCAGGGAAAAGCGCCCCGCATCTGAGGCTTTCCTCAAATGCGGGGCGCTTCTACAAACTGCTTCTACAAACGACTATTTCGTCTTGCCGGTAATGAGCGTCTTAAGACCCAGGCCGATCAGGCCCAGGCCCATGCGCACGCGACCGGGGCGATGGCGCTCGATGGCCTTGGTCTTGCCAGCGGGCTTATCGCGACGGGCGCTCGTCTCGGGTGCGGGCTTGGTGACCTGCGTCTCGGGCCGAGGTGCAGGTGCAGGCTCGGGCTCAATGACGGTCGCCTGGACCTCTTGGACCTTGGGTGCTACTGGCTGCGGCTCGGCCTCGGGGGCAGGTTCCGCCTCAATGACGGGCTCGGGCGCGGCCTCGGCGTTGCGATAGGCACGCTCCAGTAGAGCTTCCTGCGAGTTGAAGGGTTTCTCACCCTCTGCACGCTCTACGGGGACCCAGGTGCCGTCGCTCGTGAGGCTGCGGGCCTTCACGTTGTCGCGCAGCTGCATGCCCATGTACTCGTGCACCAGGGCACGGCAGGTGGGGTCGAGCACGGGGAAGGCGATCTCCACGCGGTGTTCGGTGTTGCGCGTCATCATGTCTGCCGAGCTCAGGTAGATCATGTCCGAGTCCACGCCAAAGGCATAGACGCGCGCATGCTCCAGAAAGCGTCCGACGATGGAGCGAACGTGCACGTTCTCGGTCTTGCCGGCAACACCCGGCTTGAGGCACGAGATGCCGCGGATGATCATGTCCACGCGCACGCCGGCACACGATGCCTCGGCAATCTTGTCGATGACCTCGCGGTCGGTAAGCGAGTTGAGCTTAAAGAACACGCGGGCGGGCTCGCCGACAAGGGCGCGTTGAATCTCGCGGTCCAGACCGCGCATGATGAGCGGCTTGAGGCCCACGGGCGCCACGCCCAGGAATCGGTAGTCGCCGCGCAGGTTGCCCAGCGACAGGTTGCGGAAGAACAGGTTGGCGTCCTCGCCGATACCGGGATGGGCGGTCATGAGCATAAAGTCACTGTAGAGCTTGGCCGTCTTCTCGTTAAAGTTGCCGGTGCCCAAAAGCGTCAGACGGGTAAGCGCCATGCCCTCGCGATAGGTGAGCTGGCAGATCTTGGAGTGGCACTTAAAGCCCTCGGAGCCGTAGATAACGGTGCAGCCGGCCTCTTCCAGACGCTCGGCCCACTCGATGTTGTTCTGCTCGTCAAAGCGGGCGCGGAGCTCCATGAGTACCGTGACCTCTTTGCCGTTTTCGGCAGCATCGATGAGCGACTCGCACAGGCGGCTCTGTTTGGCCACGCGGTAGAGCGTGATGCGCAGCGAGATGCACTCGGGGTCGTAGGCTGCTTCGTGCACCAGGTCCAAGAACGGGTTCATGGCCTCGTAAGGGTAAAAGAGCAGCTTGTCGTGCTGCAACACCTGCTCGCGGATGGAGCGGGCCATATCGATGGTGGGGTTGGGCTGCGGCTTAAACGGCGTAAAGAGCAGCTCGTTGCGTAGGTGTTCGGGAATCTTGCCCTCAATGCCAAAGACGTAGCCCAGGTCAAGGGGGATATCGCATGTAAACACCGAGCGACGCGAGAGCTCGAGCGCTTTGCGGATGGTCTTGAGCGTTGGCTTCTCGAGTGAGCCCGATACGGCGAGCACCACCGGCTGCAGGCGCAGACGCTTCTTGAGGATGCGCTTCATGTGCTGGCGGTAGTCCTCTTCCTCTTCGACGCCCTCGCCGTCCGGGTCGATATCGGCGTTGCGGGTGACTCGGATGAGCGCGCGGTCGAGTGGCTTGTAGGAGCCAAAGCAACTGTCCAGGCAGGCGAGGATGACGTCCTCGAGCAAGATGTAGGAGTAGGTGCCGGTGGGCGAGGGGATCTCGACCACGCGGTTCATCGAGGCGGGAATCTCGATAAGGCCCAGCAGGCTCTCCTCGTCAGTGACGCCGTCTAGGCCGCAAGCCAGATAGAGCGCGCCGTTGCGCAGGTTGGGGAAGGGGTGGCGCGGGTCAATGACCAATGGTGAGATAACCGGCGACACGTAGGCCTGGAAGTAGCGGGTTACAAAGGTGCGCTCCTCGGGCGTAAGCGAATCGATGCGGGCGCGGTGAACGCCCAGAGTGTCGAGCTTGCCCTCGATGCTCTTAAAGATGGACTCCCAGCGGGTAAGGAGCCCGGGCAGCTCGGCCATGACAGCATCGACCTGTTCGGAGGCGGTCATATTGCTCTTGTTGTCGACAGGCTGTTTTTTGAGCTCTGCCAGATCGGACAGGCCGCCCACGCGCACCATGAGAAACTCGTCGAGGTTAGACTCGAAAATCGACACGAACTTTAGACGCTCGAACAGCGGAACGGTCTCATCGAAGGCTTCGTCAAGCACGCGGTTGTTAAAGCGCAGCCAGCTAAGCTCTCGGTTTTGCGTGTACGAGAAGTCGCGCGGCGGCTTGCGCAGCTTTGCAGCGGCTTGCTTCTTTTCGATTTTGCTCGACATATGCATCTGTCCGTTCAGTCCCCGTAGAGGACGGTAGCCTAACTCTAAATCACTATTGTCTCAATTTAGTCGACCGCTGGCACGGACGTATCGCGTGAACGGTATCTTTACCTACTTCTTACGCTGACAAGTCATAGGACTGACGCCCCGCTCGTCTGCAAGCGGTCTATATCCTCACTCAACTGATGCGTAAGTATGAATAAGAATGATAGATAGCTGAATATCATCGAATACAGGCAGAAACGTAAACTAGCGTCATTTATATACATAAAACCGATTTAGCTATGCAATTCTGAATCAAAAGTTTAGAGACGCAATCGCAAATGGTTTTTAAGAAAAAAGAGCATTTACCTTTAAAAAGCTACTTTAGAACGCTGAAGTGCATTATGGGGGAATCATATGCGATATACCGTTCATCGCACTTTGTTGACCGTTCGGGGGCGAGGTGGAATTGCGGGTGGAATTTGGATATAACTAGTGCTGTCAGCAATAACGCCTCACACGGAGGGGCGCTAACGAATCGGCCCTGACAAGGGCCCGAAAGAAAGGTAGGAGGCCATGACGAAAGGTCTGCACGTGCCTTCCGAGATCGGCAAGCTCAGGA
>NZ_JBCOTQ010000038.1:0-23206 GCF_040920445.1 Collinsella aerofaciens
CGGTGGCCATTATTCGGTGACCGGGATTGGTCAAAATCGTTTGACTATTAGCGGCTAAAATCGCCCGGCGCTAACAACGAGGTTCTCTCCAACCCTAAGTACAGACGTTTTCAACAAGATATACCAAAGTGGATGTAGGCAGATTCAGTTTGGCCTCGAGTCATACAACCAAAGAGTTCTTGATCTAATGAAGAAGAACACGAGAGTTGATTGGATTGATCGCAATATCCATGATTGTCTCAATGCGGGTATTCCTGTTCATCTATTCTTTATGATTGGCTTTCCGACCGAAACTAAAGAAGAGGCTCTGAACACCTTAGCTTATACAGAGAATTTTTTGAATTATTCAAAACAGGTATGTGGTGTTCCATATTCCACGAGAGGATTTACGAATTTTGGTCTCGTTATGGGGTCGGATGTTTGGAATCATCCCGATAAGTATGGTGTCTCTGTAATGCCGAAGTCCCAATATGAGGATTTGCGCCTCGAAGTGGATTATGTTTCAGGCACTGGTTTAACTTTAAATGAAGCAAAATCCTTATCTGATGAGCATCATATTGATTTTTATATGCAAGAGGTCATAAACGGTAGCGACACAATTGACTTGCCCCAGCGGCTTCATATTTCAGAGGTGACCTGGATCCTAGATTCTATTCACGCTGTCAGGTATAAGGGACATTTGACCAAAGTAAAGCGACGGCCAACTAGTCTAAATCCAGCTGATCGAATCTGGCTGGATTCCAAGACCTCTGTCGTGCTCGTTGAGCCATTTGCCTACTTCTATAATTCTGAATACCATCATGTCTATGCTGTTTCCCAGTTGGTATACCTTAAGTTGGCCCGTTTATTGGAGGCCGATTGTAGCATTTCTCTTATTCTTGATCAGGGCGACCTCGAGCTGACAAGGGCGATAGAAGAACTGTTGCATTATGGATTGCTGAATACAAATATCGATGCCGATTATGTAATGCACGATAATGGTTTTCAATTGGTTAAAAGTTCGTTTGTTAAAGAAGTCGGACGCTCAAAAGAGGGGTTAAGAGTACTGCTGAGTTGTGCCACCCATAGAATGTGTGCGGTTAATGATTTTTCGTTCGCTTTGCTTTCGTTGTTTGAAAAGCCGATTACTAAGAACGAGGTGCGAGACATTTTGAAAAAAGAGGGACTATCGACAAACGAGGAGCAATTAAACAAGTTGGTTGATAATTGCATGAAAGCAGATATACTACAATTAATTAGATAGAGGAGGTTTCTGCATGGACGTTATTAATAAAGATCTCTTGGAGCAACTGAAAGAGTCTCAGGAAGAGGGCGTCGTGGTAGAAGTGTTCGACTTTGAGGACTACATGGATAAATTCTGCCATTAGTTTCGGAATTTACTTGCCTCGCTTAAAGGAGAAGTCGATTATCGATTTCTCCTTTTTTAATTAAAGATATTTTTGAAATACATGCTCTTAGCACAGGTTGGCCTCTCAGTAAACTGGGAGGTTGCTTTGGCTAGTTAGAGATATGTGAACGACCGTTAGACTGAATCTCAGGGTAGAAGGGGCCTCCAGTGTCCAGATCAACAAGGCAATGCTGCGTTTCGGCTAATAAGAACGATGGCTTTTTGCGTGTGGCGGCGGCGTCGCCGCAGATTCGCGTCGCCGATGTCGAGGGTAATGCCGAGGTTGCGCTGGCGGCTGTTCGCGATGCTGCCGAGCGCGGCGTTCGTGCTCTGGTGCTGCCCGAGCTCAACTTGTGCGGCTATACCGCAGCCGATCTGTTCCATAACCGTACATTACTGCATGCCTGCGAGGCTGCTCTGGTGCATATCCTCGATGAGACTCATGAGCTGCCGATTGTCTTTACCATCGGTCTTCCCGTTGCAGTTGCCGAGAATATCTACAACTGCGCTGCCGTGTGCTGCGCGGGCGAGCTTTTGGGTCTTACGGCCAAGAAGTATCTGCCCAACTATGGCGAGTTCTATGAGCGTCGCTGGTTTGCTCCATCGCCTGCGGATCCCGTGTGGGTCGAGTTTGCCGGTCAGGGTCCGGTTCCGCTGGGTTCGGGGCTTGTCTACCGCTGCTGTGATGAAGGTGCCGAGGATATGGTGCTGGGCGTTGAGGTCTGCGAGGACCTGTGGGTGCCGGCGCCCCCTTCGACCGAGATGGCGCTTGCCGGTGCGACGGTGATCCTCAATCCGTCGGCTTCGGACGAGATTATCGGTAAGGCGGATTACCGCCGCAGCCTAATCTCCAACCAGAGCGCGCGCCTGTACTGCGCCTATGCCTACGCGGACGCGAGCGAGGGCGAGTCCACGACCGACATGGTCTTTGCGGGCGAGAACCTCGTCTACGAAAACGGCTCCAAGCTCGCCGCGACCAAACTGCTTACCTGCGATATGGCCATCGCCGACGTTGACCTTGACCGCCTGGTTGCCGAGCGCCGTCGCTCGACGACGTGGACGCGCACCGACGATGCGCCGGAGGCCACGGCCGTTGAGTTTTCGTTTGAGGGCGTGCTGGCCGAAGAACCTGTCCTGCGCGATGCCTGCGATATCGACCGCGTTTTCCCGCGCGCGCCCTTTGTGCCGGCCGACCACGGCGACTTGGCCGAGCGCTGCGAGACGATCCTCGGTCTGCAGACTGCGGGCCTCAAGATCCGCCTCGCCCACACAGGTACCAAGGCTGCGGTCATCGGCCTTTCGGGCGGCTTGGACTCCACGCTAGCGCTGCTTGTGACCGTGCGTGCCTTCGATGCACTGGGGCTGTCGCGCACGGGTATCACGGCGGTTTCCATGCCCGGCTTTGGCACGACGCACCGCACTAAGTCCAATGCCGAGTCGCTCGCTCGTGACTTAGGTGTGAGCTTCCGCGAGGTCTCAATCCATGCTGCCGTGGAACAGCACTTTAAGGATATCGAGCATGATCCGGCCGTGCAGGACGTGACCTACGAGAACAGCCAGGCGCGCGAGCGTACGCAGATTCTGATGGATCTGGCCAACCAGGCTGGCGGTTTTGTCATCGGCACGGGCGACCTGTCGGAGCTGGCGCTCGGCTGGGCTACCTATAACGGCGACCACATGAGCATGTACGCCGTCAACGCGAGCGTGCCTAAGACGCTTGTGCGCCATCTGGTGCGCTATGCGGCCGATGTGTTTGGCGGGCGTATTGCCGAGACGCTGCTCGACATCCTCGATACGCCGGTGTCCCCCGAGCTTCTGCCGCCCACGGGCGACGGCGAGATTGCGCAGAAGACCGAGGATTTGGTGGGCCCGTACGAGCTGCACGACTACTTTCTCTACTACCTGCTGCGTTTTGGCTTTGAGCCGGGCAAGATCTACCGCATGGCGCTCAAGAGCTTCGAGGGCGTCTACGACGCCAAGACTGTCTACACGTGGCTACGTACGTTCTACTGTCGCTTCTTTGCCCAGCAGTTTAAGCGCAGCTGCCTGCCCGATGGTCCCAAGGTGGGCTCGGTGACGCTCAGCCCGCGCGGCGATTGGCGTATGCCGAGTGACGCTAGCTCGCGTCTGTGGCTTGCGCAGATCGACGCGCTCAATCCAGTTGACTAAGGTTGGCTAAATTGAACCAATACGGGGGTTGCAAGCGTTACACTTTTGCAATCTGATGGCCCGTATCGCGCGGCGCTCTTGTCGGAGCGCCGCGTTTTTTATATCGAAAGGTGGCACCATGCAGGCATCACAGCGTCTCGACCGCTTTGGCGCGGAGGTCTTCGCCTCGCTCAACAACAAGCTTCTCGCGCTGAAGGCTCAGGGCAAGACCATTTACAACATGAGCGTGGGCACGCCCGACTTTAAGCCGTACGACCACGTGGTCGAGGCGCTCACGCAGGCAGCCCAAGATCCCGAGATGTGGAAGTATGCCCTGCGCGACCTGCCAGAACTCAAGCAGGCCGTGTGCGATTACTATGAGCGTCGCTTTGGCGTTTCGGGCATTACGCCGTCTATGGTGCAGTCGTGCAACGGCACGCAGGAGGGCGTGGGCCATTTGGGCCTGGCCCTGCTCGATCCGGGCGACACCATTCTGGTTCCCGATCCGTGCTATCCGGTCTTTGAGGCGGGTGCCAAGATCGCCGATGCCAAGCTCGAATACTATCCGCTGGTTGCCGAGCATAATTACCTGCCCTATGTGGCGGGTATCGATCCCGAGGTGGCCGATCGTGCCAAGTATATGATCGTGTCGCTGCCCGCGAACCCGGTCGGCTCGGTGGGTACGCCCGAGGTCTACGAGGAGATTATCGCCTTTGCTCGCGAGCATGATCTGTTGATCGTTCATGACAACGCGTACTCCGACATCGTGTTTGACGGCGAGCCCGGCGGCAGCTTCTTGCAGTATCCCGGTGCGCTCGAGGTGGGCGTCGAGTTCTTCTCGCTTTCCAAGTCGTTTAACGTCACCGGTGCCCGCATCGGCTTTTTGGTCGGTCGCGAGGATGTGGTCTCGGCCTTTGCCAAGCTGCGCGGCCAGATCGACTTCGGTATGTTCTTCCCGATCCAGAAGGCTGCTATCGCCTGCCTGAACGGTCCGCGCGATGAGGTCGAGGCGCAGCGTCTGAAGTACCAGGAGCGCCGCGATGCCCTGTGCGACGGTCTCGAGGGTCTGGGCTGGGAGCGTCCCAACGCGCATGGATCTATGTTTGTATGGGCCAAGCTTCCCGGTGGTCGCACCGATTCCATGGCGTTTTGCGAGGAGCTTATGGAGAAGGCCGGCGTTGTGGTGACGCCGGGCGCGAGCTTTGGCCCTTCGGGCGAGGGGCACGTGCGCATGGCGCTGGTCCTGCCGCCCGATCAGATCGCTTTGGCTGTCGAGGCCATTCGCGAGGCAGGCCTGTATTAGAAACCTATTTCGACTCGTCAATAGCTCGAAACCGATTTCGTGCAGTTATTTTACGAATTCTGCAAACAATTTCGGTAAACGGTCGATTTTTGGCTGCGAATAGGAGCATAATCAAAGTCCCGATTGGATGTATTGGGATTACGGCAAGCCGCTCGGGTCGTTCCCGGGCGGCTTGTTTGTGGAGAGAGATGGGAGTTTCTAATGGTTAACGAGAAGAAGGTCGCTATTGTCGGCTGCGGTTTCGTCGGTTCGTCTTCGGCGTTCGCGCTGATGCAGAGCGGTCTGTTCTCCGAGATGGTCCTCATCGATGTGGACAAGAACCGCGCCGAGGGTGAGGCCCTGGATATCGCGCACGGCATGACGTTTGCCGAGCCGATGAAGATCTACGCCGGCGATTATTCCGATGTCGCCGACGCCGCCATGATCGTCGTCACTGCTGGCGCTGCCCAGAAGCCCGGTGAGACCCGCCTGGACCTGGTCAACAAGAACGTCAGCATCTTCAAGTCCATTATTCCCGAGATTAAGAAGTCCGGCTTCGACGGCATTCTGCTAATCGTCTCCAACCCGGTCGATGTTCTGACCTACGCCGCCATCAAGATGTCCGGCCTGCCCGAGGGCCACGTCATCGGTTCCGGCACCGTGCTCGACACCGGCCGCCTGCAGCAGATGCTTGGTGCCCACGTCGAGGTTGACCCGCGCGATGTCCAGGCCTATGTCATGGGCGAGCACGGTGACTCCGAGTTTGTCGCTTGGTCCAGCGCTCAGGTTGCCGGCGTTCCGCTGAACACCTTCTGTGAGCTTCACGGCCATCTGGAGCATGAGACTGCCGAGAAGCGCATCGCTGAGGACGTCAAGAACTCCGCCTACACCATCATCGAGAAGAAGCACGCCACCTACTATGGCGTCGCCATGGCCGTCAAGCGCATCTGCACCGCCGTTATGCGCGATGAGCAGACCGTTCTGCCTGTCTCCTCGCTCATGGTGGGCGAGTATGGCCTGTCCGATCTTGCCATCTCCATGCCGACCGTCGTTGGCCGCGACGGCGTTGTCTGCCGCGTCCCCGTGCCGCTGAACGATGACGAGCAGCATGAGCTCACCGTCTCCGCCAAGGCCCTCAAGGACATCATCGACAGCGTCGATTTCTCCTGCTAAATCAAGCTCGCTAGAGCGAAAAGCTACAATGAAGGCGTCCGGGTCCACACGGCCCGGGCGCCTTTTTGGTGCAAAGTAACCTGACCCCAATGCACCATCCCAATGCACCATAGTTGATGGGAGGGCCATGTCGGATTCGCCTAATTATTTGACCTATGCCCAGACGGTGTTTGATCCGTTTGAGGAGCGGCCGTTCTGCGCGGTGGATAGCCTCGTCTTTGCGTGGTTGTCCTATTTGCGTTTGCCGGGTGATATGGCGGAGCTGACGAACTGGCAGGGCCTTGACGTACGCGAGCTGCTGCGTGCCGAGTGCTACCGGGACATGATTGACGACTTGTGGGACCCGGAGGGGAGCAGGGCCTTGTTGGAGGCCGTGGCAGCAAGTCCTCGCTACCGTGGCGTGCACGTTTGCGGCTATCGTGCTGTGAGCGATGTGGTGGCGACGGAGCAGTTTGCAGCCATGACGTTCCGGTTTCCGGCGAGGTTTAGCTATCTTTCCTTCCGGGGGACCGACAGCACGATTGTGGGCTGGAAAGAGGATTTTAACATGGCGTTCCGGTGTCCTGTGCCGGCCCAGGAATCCGCGGCGCGTTATGTGGACGAGGCGGCGGATGCGATCGACGGGCCGCTTTTGTGCGGAGGTCATTCCAAGGGCGGAAACCTTGCGGTGTACGGTGCGGCGATGTGCTCCGATGTCGCCCGTGAGCGAATCGAACGGGCGTATTCCCATGATGGTCCGGGCTTCGTCGAGGAGTTTCTGAACGGCAACGCCTTTGCCGATCTTTCCGGTCGAATCGACAAGACGCTACCTCGGTCGTCGATCTTCGGCATGATGTTCGAGACACAGGAGGACTATGCCATCGTTGAGAGCACCGAGTTCAGCCTGCTGCAGCACAATCCCTTTAGCTGGGTGGTTGATGGTTGCGACTTCGTGTACTGTGAGCGCCTGTCTGCCGGTGCTCGATACGTTGATGGTTCCATTCGCGAGATGCTGCTTGCAGTGTCGCCTAGCGAGCGCGAGCGTTTTGTAGATGCGTTGTTCTCCGTGCTTGAGGCTACGGGTGCTGAGCGGTTTGCGGATATCGCTGGGAATCTGCGCGAGAGCCTGCCCGTGATGCTCCAGACTGCGCAAGGCTTTGACAAGGATACGCGACGCTTTGTCTCGCAGACTATCGTTGCGATTCTTAAGTGTGCGCTTCTGCCCAAACGTCCCCAGATCGACATGCCCGCTGCCGGCAAGAGCTTGGCAGAACAGCTCGAGGCTTGGCAGTCCGAGCTCCTGCGCTAACCATTGGTGCAGAGCAACCTGTCCCCGATGCACCAATCTTCGATGCGCCTGGGGCGGGCTCGACCGCTATACTGGTTCGTGCTCAATTCAATCTAGAACGGAATGCCGTATATGAAAATCAATCACGCGATTCTGCATATCCTGGACTTTGACTCTGCCGTCAACGTCATGAGCCAGCGAGAGCTCGATATCGAGAGCCGTACCGTGCGCAACTTCGTGACCACGCATCTGCGCCGCGCACGCACCTCGGCCGACAATAAACGCGCCACGTTTGCCGAGAACTCCGCATTCGGCGGCGAGCTCAAGGGTTATTTCTTTGGTGAGCGTGAGTTCGTGGACCTGTCTCAGCAGATTGCGGAGTTCATCTCTTCCGAACTTACCAAGGCCGAGAAAGCCGAGTCCACTGACGTGCTTGTGGCGGACTTTGATGACGATGAGGATGCCCGCTGGTTTGCCGTGATGCTGCTGGGCTCCAAGCAGGCTTTTATGCACGAGGTAGGTCGCGAAGAGGGCGAGGTGCGCAACGACATTGCGCGCCACTACGCCATTCTGCCGAATCCCTCGCAAAAGGTGCCGAGCTATGCAATCGTGCGTGCAAGCACCATGGAGATCGGCTATGTGGATAAGAAGCGCAAGATTGCCGGCGAGGATCGCATGCTCATTCCCGATGGCCTGCTGCAGTGCGACACGGGGGTATCGGGCAAGGAGGTCATCGACACCGTGACGCGTGTGGTCGAGGAAGTCGCCGAGGAGCACGGTGCCAACACGGCTGTAGCACTCGCCAAGGTTAAGGCTGCTGTTGCCGAGAAAGTTGAGGATGACGAGGAACTGCCCCCTTGGGATATCGTCGATGAGGTCTTTGAGGACGAGCCGGTTATCAAGGAGAGCGTGCGCGCGGCACTGACCGAGGAGAAGGTGCCTGAGCGTGTGCCCGTGGAGCGCAAGCAGGTCGAACGCGCGGCGGTGCGCAATCACAAGATTCGTACCGATACGGGCATCGAGATCAGCTTCCCGGCAGAGATGGGTTCGAATTCCGAGTACATTGAGTTCGTCAATGAGCCCAACGGCCTCATTTCCATCGAGCTCAAGAACATCGGAAGTATTGAGAATCGATAAGCTGCGCTTGGACGTTGCAGAAAAACAAAGGCCGAAGCCCTTCGGGGCTTCGGCCTTTTTTGTTTTCGGCTTGGTTGCTGACATTGCGCCGCAGGTTGAGCATACGCCAGCGAAAACGCGGTTTGTCAAAACCGCGTAACTATTAAAGTTGACGTAAGCCCTCTTCCAGGCCGGTCTTGCTGTCGGTCTTCTCATCGCGCATCTTGATGACGCGGGCGGGGACACCGGCCACGACGGCGCCGGCGGGGACGTCCTCGACGCACACGGCACCGGCAGCCACGACGGCGCCCTTGCCCACGCGCACGCCCTCCAGGACCACGGCGTTGGCGCCGATCATGACATCGTCCTCGATGATGACGGGCGTGGCGCTGGCGGGCTCAACGACGCCTGCCAGTACGGTGCCGGCGCCGATGTGGCAGTTCTTGCCCACGGTTGCGCGGCCGCCCAGGACGGCGCCCATATCAATCATAGAGCCTTCGCCAATGACGGAGCCGATGTTGATGATGGCGCCCATCATGATGACGGCGCGGTCGCCGATCTCGACGCAGTCGCGGATGATCGCGCCCGGCTCGATGCGGGCGTTGATGCCCTTAAGGTCGAGCATGGGCACGGCAGAGTTGCGACAGTCGTTCTCGACGTCGTAGTAGTCGATGGAGTCGGCGTTGACGTCGAGGATTGCCTTGAGCTCATCCCAGTCACCAAAGACGGTCTTGCCGCGGCGACCGCCGTAGACGTGTGCATTGCCCCACTGGACCTTCATGCCCGGCTTCTCGCGCACGTACAACTTGACGGGCGTCTTTTTGGGCGCGGTGGCGATGTAGTTGATAATCTCCTGTGCATCCATCTCGGCTGCGTTACTCATTTGCTATCTCTCCTTTGGGCGGATTCGGTTGACACCTGGTTAGACAAACATGACCTGGTCGAACGTATAGAAGCCGGGTTCGCGGGTGACGAGCTTCTGCGCGGCTGCCAAGGCGCCGTTGACGAAGATCTGGCGGCTCGTGGCGCGGTGGGTGAGCGTGACCTCCTCGTCCTGGCCAAAGAAGCTCACCTCGTGCACGCCGGCGACGGTGCCGCCGCGCAGCGAGTGCATGCCGATTTCCTTGGAGTCGCGCACGCCGCACATGCCCTCGCGTCCGTAGACGGGGTGGTAGCCTGCCTCGGGTTCGGCCTCGACTACGGCGTCGAGCAGCAGCTTGGCGGTGCCGCTGGGGGCGTCGACCTTTTGATTGTGGTGCGTCTCGACAATCTCGCAGTCAAAGCCGGGCAGCTCGCGCGTGGCCTGGGCCACTAGATGACGCAGGGCTGCGATGCCGATGGAGTAATTGCCCGAGTGCATAACGCGGGTGTTCTGGCCCAGCTCACGCAGACGGTCCATCTGCTCGGGCGTATAGCCCGTGGTGCCCGAGACCAACGCGGCACCCGTGCGCTCGACATAGACGACGACGGCATCGAAGGTCACGACGTTCGAGAAGTCGATGATAACGTCGGCCGCCGGGGCGCTCTCGAGCTCGGACAGATCAAAACCGATCTGGGCGACGATATCAAAAACGGGCTGCCCGCCGGCGTCGACAACGCCCTCGGCGGTGGTGCGGATGAGCGAGCCCATGCGGCCCGTTCCCATAATGACGGTCTTAATCAAGCAGACCAGCTCCCTTCAGAGCATCGGTAAGTGCGGCTCGCGTGTCGTCTGCCATGGGGCACAGCGGCATACGGTAGTTTGCCTCGATCATGCCCATCTGGGCGAGCGCTTCCTTGACGGGGATGGGGTTGACCTCACTAAAGAGGGCATTGATGAGCGGCTGGCCAGCAATTTGGATATCGCGGGCACGCGCCACGTCACCGTCCAAGTAGGCGCGGCACATGTCATGCACGAGCTGCGGCTGCACGTCTGCCCACACGCTGATGGTGCCCGAGGCGCCCAGGCTCATGAGCGGTACGGTAAGCGCGTCCTCGCCCGAGTACATGCGGAAGTCGTCTGACAGCAGGTGGGCGATCTTGGCCGCGTAGGCGACGTTGCCCGAGGCCTCCTTAATACCCATGATGTTGGGGTGCGCGGCCAGGCGTTCTACGTTGCGCTCGCTGATGCCGCAGCCACAGCGGCCGGGGATGTTGTACAGGATGCAGGGGATGTCCACGGCATCGGCGACGGTCTTAAAGTGCTGATAGATACCCTCTTCGTTGGACTTGTTGTAGTAGGGGGTAATGAGCAGCAGGCCGTCGGCTCCCAAGCCCTGGTAAGTAAGCGACTTGGTGAGCATGGTCTGCGTGGAGTTGGAGCCCGAGCCGGCAATGACGGGGACGCGTCCTGCAACATTCTTGACCACGGCGGCGACGACGGAGTTATCCTCGTCGTCGGTCATCGTGGCGCTCTCGCCGGTGGTGCCCAGGGTGAGGATGGCGTCGGTGCCGTTTTGCAGGTGGAAATCGATAAGGCGCTCGAGTGCGTCAAAGTCGACACTGCCATCCTTTTTAAACGGCGTGACGAGGGCGACGATTGAGCCCTCGAGATTGCGGATGTCCATGTTCTTCTCCTTCGCGTCCGCGATCTGGATGCGTTTGTTCCATTGGGCGGCGACTGTCAGGCGCTCGTCTTGGGCGCGACGGCGGGCACTTTCGGCGCGCGACTTGGCCAGCAGCTCTCGGCCGCTCGGCAGCACGTCGAGCGTGGCAAAGTAATCGCCCGGGCGCTCGGCGCGGCGGATGAGGTCGGCCGAGCCGTCGGGGCGCAACAGGACCTCGGCGGAGCGCAGGCGTCCATTGTAGTTGTAGCCCATGGAGTAGCCATGCGCGCCGGTATCGTGGATCACAAGCAGGTCGCCCATGTCGATATGCGGCAGCTCGCGGTCGATGGCGAACTTGTCGTTGTTCTCGCACAGATTGCCCGTGATGTCGTAGGTGTCCGTGACGGGCGCTGTGGTCTTGTCGTCGCCACCCGGCTGGCCCATCACCGTAATGTGGTGGTAAGCGCCATACATGGCAGGACGAATCAGATCGACGGCGCTTGCGTCCACGCCGATATAGTCCTTGTAGATCTGCTTCTCGTGGATGGCCTTGGTGACCAGGCATCCGTAGGGGCCCATCATAAAGCGACCCATCTCGGTGCAGATCGCCACATCGCCCATGCCGGCAGGAACCAGGATCTCGTCGTATGCCGCGTGTACTCCCTCGCCGATGACGCGAATGTCGTTGGCCTGCTGCTCGGGCAGGTAGGGGATGCCGACGCCGCCGGACAGATTGATGAAGGCGACGTGTGCGCCGGTCTCGCGCTCCAGGCGTACGGCAAGCTCAAAGAGGATGCGCGCGAGCTTGGGGTAGTAGTCGTTGGTGACAGTGTTGCTGGCAAGGAATGCGTGGATGCCAAAGTCCTCGGCGCCCTTGGCCTTGAGCATGCGGAAGGCCTCGAAGAGCTGCTCGGTGGTCATGCCATATTTGGAGTCGCCCGGGTTGTCCATGATGCCGTTGGAGAGCTGGAACAGGCCGCCTGGATTAAAGCGGCAGCTGACCGTCTTGGGGATGGGCCCCGCAACACGCTCAAAGAACTCAATGTGGCTGATGTCGTCAAAGTTGACGATGGCACCCAGCTTGTCGGCGAGCTCAAAGTCGGCAGCCGGCGTGTCGTTGGACGAGAACATGATGTCGTGTCCCGTGATACCCAGCGATCGGGCGATCATGAGCTCGGTATAGCTCGAGCAATCGCAGCCGCAGCCGTATTCGTTGAGAATGGAGATGAGCGCCGGGTTGGGGTTGGCCTTGACGGCAAAGTATTCCTTAAAGCCCGGGTTCCATGCAAAGGCGTCGCGCACTTCTTGCATGTTGCGGCGGATGCCCGCCTCGTCGTATAGATGAAACGGCGTGGGGAACTGCTCGACGATATGCTCGAGTGTCTCCTTGTCCACAAACGGCTGCTTGGCCGCATATGCCTCGTTGGGGGTCAATGCCATGTCCCGTAAACCTCGCTATCCAGACGGCGCCATCTGCGCATCGAATCCGCATAGCGTGGACCCAATGTCCGGATAGCGCTCCCGCATTGCTGCAGACAGTCCTGTGGGTGTTTCCCACAGGCCCACCAGGTTGTTCGTGCCCGAAAAACCCAGTTCGGCGGGTTTCGCCTCCCCACGGGGTCAAAGCCTGCCGGCTCGCCCGCGGCTCTTCGTGCCCGCGCCTCTATCAAGTGGTAAAGACCCTATCACGTTGCACTTTACCAAACAAGAGTATTCGTATATAACGTTTAAAAAATGCAGCAATATGCTGGAAACATGTGTGCCACAATCCTGTATCACAATAAGTTGCAACAGATGTGCCTCACGAAGGGATTCTCTATGACCGAGCTCCAAGAACTCCGTCGCTATCGCCGCGATCTCCATCGCATTCCGGAGCTCGATTTCGATCTTCCGCAGACTATCGCCTATATCGAGGGCGTGTTGGCGCCGCTCGCTTGCGAGGTGACCCATCCGTGTCCCAGCTGCGTCTGCGCTTTCTTCGACGCTGGCGTTGGTGCCGCGCGTGCCACGGCGATTCGCGCCGATATGGATGCGCTGCCCATCGCGGAGGCGACGGGAGCGGCCTTTGCCTCGATCCATCCCGGCAAGATGCACGCTTGCGGACATGACGGACACATGGCCATGGCACTTGCCGCCGCGACGTATGTCGACCGTACGATTCGCGAGCAGCCGGGCGCCATTAGGCGCAACGTTCTCTTTGTGTTCCAGCCGGCCGAGGAAACGACCGGTGGTGCCAAGACGGTATGCGAGAGCGGTGTGTTCGAGCGCTATGGGGCTGACCGCATTTTTGGCTTCCATGTGTGGCCCGATCTGCCTGCCGGCACGTTGGCGAGTTGTTCCGGTCCGCTGCTGGCGCGTTCGAGTGAGACACACATTCATATTCACGGGACGAGCATCCATATCGCTAAGACCTATGGCGTTCCGGTCGAGGAGTCGCACGATGCGGCGCTGGCGGCTGCCAAGTTCTTGGTTGCCGAGCGCGAACTGATGGACGAGCTGGGCACCGACGAGCCCTGTATCGGTAAGTTTGGTCTGCTGCAGGCCGGTACGGTTTGCAACGCGGTGGCGGGGGAGGCCCATGTGGCCGGAAGCCTGCGTGTGTTTACGGACGACATGTTCGACCGGGCGCGCGAAGGCGTGCGCCGCGTGCTGGACGATGCCTGTGCCGCAACGGGCTGCACGTATGATCTTGACTTTGCCGAGGGCTATCCGCCGGTCGACAACGACCCCGAGTTGTTTGCCAGCGTCGCGCCTGCCTTGCCCGGGCTGCAGCTTGTGGAGGAACCGCTGCTGATCGCCGAGGATTTCGCGTTCTATCAACGCCATCTGCCGGGCGTGTTCTTCTTGCTAGGCATGGGCGTGCCAGAGGACCAAGACAACCCGAGTGATTCGGATGGCTGCCCCGCCTATGCAACAAGCGCTCTGCATACCGATAGCATGCTCTTCGACGAGGAAATCCTACTCAAAGGCCTCGATGTCTACAAACGATTACTTTCGCTTGACTAAGGCGTGAAGGACTATTTGTTCTAGAAAACACGAACAAACGTACGATATAATAGAGATGTAAGTCTATAGAAACGTTTGACGTTACTAACGTAAGGCGATACTATGATTGCATCGTATAAAGATGAGGATACCGAACGCTTTGCCATGGGTGTGCGGGTCAGGAGGTTCGTGCCCTTTGAGCGTGTTGCGTTGAGGAAGATTCGCCAACTGCAGGTTTGTGCTTCGCTTGATGATCTTCGCGTTCCACCGGGCAACCGCCTGGAAGCTTTGAAGGGCGATCGTGCCGGTCAATATAGCATCCGTGTTAACGAGCGCTATCGGGTCTGTTTTGAGTGGAGACAGGAGATGGCTTGGAATGTCGAAATCGTCGATTATCACAAGTGATGAGACTTCGGCCGATTTGCTGTCGCCGGTGACTCCTGGTGAGCTTCTCAAAGAGGAGTTTCTTGTTCCCATGGGCATTTCTCAATATCGCCTTGCGAAAGAGACTGGGATTCCGGCTCAGCGTATCGGGCAGATTGTCTTGGGAAAACGTCGCGTGACGGCCGACACCGACCTCCGTCTTTGCCGTTATTTTGGCCTGACGGATGGTTATTGGCTGCGCGCTCAGGTGGCGTTTGACCTTGAGGCCGAGAAAAGGCGGATCGAACCGGAACTCGACAAGATCGTTCCTGTTCAGCAGGCTATCGCACTGTAGTGCTCAAAGATGATGGGGGGTGGCGCGGCGATGGAACGACGCCGACAGTCTGCCGTATATAGTCCGGGTGGATGCGGGTGCGGTTTGCTGCTGCTTCCGGTCATCGCTGTAAGCATTGGCGTGATGTTTGTGCTTGCTGGGCTGGCTGCGGCGGCATTCGTGCTGTTTATCACTGCCATCGGCGTGACGATTTGGCTTTATCGCAGTCGTGAACAGCGCCGCGCCGACGGTAAGACCAATGTAGGATGGATTGCCTTTTTGGTCATCGCCTACCTGCTGAGCATCAGCTATTTGGCCTTCTTTATCCTGTTGCTTGTGAGCACCTTTACCGGGGAATCCGTCACGGTGGGTTGATGCGCTGCCAGCAGACGGTCGCGCAAAGTGCGTTTGCTCGGCGTTTGGATAACTGCATTGGCCGTTTACCGCAGCCTTAGCTCTCAGCTAATGAATTCAAGTTCAATCCTTCCTACGATGTGCTGTGTGCCGGCACGGTAGCCGGATCGTAGGAAGGATGAATAATGGCAAAAGAGGGAAAGAAGCCGATCGGCAAGATTGTCCTAGGCATCATCGTGGTGCTGGTTATTGTCGGTGTCGTGGGCTCTATGGGTGGCAATTCAACCGATTCGCCTGCGAGCGATTCGGCAAAACCTGCCGAGGCGACACAGCAGGCTGAGGAGCAAAAAGAACCGCAAGAACCGTATACCATTGCTGACGAGGCTGAAGACACTTCCAATCAGTTTGCCTATAAGATCACGGGCACGCTGACCAATAACACGGACAAGGAAAAGAGCTACATTCAGATTGAGTATGTTCTGTATGATGCCGATGGCAACCAGGTTGGAACGGCTCTTGCAAACACCAATCATCTGAAGGCGGGCGGCTCCTGGAAGTTCGAGGCGCTGGGTACGGTGTCTCCCGACCAGGTTGCTAGCTGGGAGCGTTCGGACGTAAGCGGTTTCTAGCATGTTGCATGCACTGGGGGAGGTGAAGTCGTATGCCCGATAAAAAACTGACCGAGGAGTTGCTCAATGAGCTTCTCGATGCGCCGAACATCGATGGCTATATCAGGGAGCACGACTTTGCCGCCCCGTCGCTTTCGGACTACCTGAAGCAGCTGCTGCAGGAAAAGGGCTTGGAGCGCTCGCGCGTGGTTCGTATGGCCGATCTCAATGAGACCTTTGGCTATCAGATCTTTACCGGCGCGCGTCATCCGAGTCGCAACAAGGTGCTGCAGATTGCCTTTGCGATGGCGCTGACGCTCAAAGAGACCAACCGTGCGCTGACGGCTGCCGGGGTAAGCGTCCTTAACTGCAAGGACCGCCGCGATGCGATTATCATCTTTTGCATCGATCGCGGGTGCAGTCTCCAAAAGGTCAACGAGGAACTGTATCGCTTTGGCGAGGAGACGGTGAGTTAGCGGCTGATATCTGAGCCGGTAGAGCTGTCGAACAACGATGCAAACGAACGGGGCGCGGATGCCATGGGGTGTCTGCGCCCTGCGCTATGATGGAGGCTATGGATACTCAGAGCCCAACATATTCCGATGACGAGCTGACCGCAGCGCTTGCCGAGCACCTGGCGTCGCTCGATCGCGACGACAGCTATCGCGTGGAGCGTGTACTTAAGCGCTCGTCCGTTGAAGCAACCGAGCTCGTGTACTTTGAAGGAACCGGCGGTGGTTCGCTCGGCCCCTTTGTCCGTAAACGCATCGATGCTTCGGCTCAAATCGGCGGGGCATACGAGCGTCTGTTTACCGCTCAGCGGGCAGGCAGGCGTTTTGAGCACCTGCCCAGAATCGTCGATTGTCGTCGTGTGGGCGACGAGCTCAACGTGGTTATGGAATACATCGAAGGGGAGACGCTCGGGGCGCTGGTGGACCGTCTGGGAGCCACCCCCGATTATGCGCGTGAATTGTATCCTGCCCTATGCGATGCCGTGGGCGAGCTCCACGCCGGTTTTGCAATAGCGGGGGAGACGTCGGCGCCGGTGATCCATCGCGACCTCAAGCCGTCGAATATCATCGTGACAGGTGCCAACTATACGCCTGATGACGGCCTGACATTTTCATCGCTGGTGATTATCGACCTGGGGATCGCGCGCGTATGGCGCGATGGCGCCGATGCCGACACCGTCAAGTTTGGGACACGGCCCTATGCGCCGCCCGAGCAGTATGGGTTTGGGCAGACGAGTGTGCGCAGCGACGTCTACGCACTTGGCGCTCTGTTGTTCTTCTGCTTGACGGGAGTCGACCCTAAACCAGGGCTCGACATGCGCGAGCAATGCGAGGCGCGCGGCATTCCCACTCCACTTGCCGATGCCGTCTGCATGTCGATGGCGCTCGATCCGGCCAAGCGTTTTGCGAGTGCGGAAGCGTTGGGACGGGCGACGCGCGCGGCATACGATCTGAGTCGCCCCGTGCGGCCTCCTGCGCCTGCGCCTGTCCGTACTCCAGACTCGGAGACGGCGTTGACGCCCCAAGGGCTCCAGAACCCCGCAGGGCTTCCTAGGCCTGCCGCCTCCGCGGCATGCGGCCTGCTCTCTCGCGTTCCGGAGTCTCTGGGGCGCATTTGGAATACGCTCGTCTGCTTCTCGTTGCTTGTGTTCTTTGTCGGAAGTCACTTTGCCGTCTTTCACCCCACCGGAGCAAACCAAAGCTACCCGACGTGGCTTCTCATAATCGAGTATTTTTTCTTTGTCGATGGCCTTATGGTGCTTATGCATTTTGCGCTGTTCGATAAGCGCCGTCTTCGTCGGCGATTCGCACTGCTCGACAGCTATCGCGGCAAGAAACTCGCGAAACTCTGGCTCAAGGCATTGGGTGTGCTGCTCCTATGCATGATTGTCATAGTCGCGGTTGCCAATGCGACCGGCGTCGTCGATACTTCCGCCACCTAAAAGAAAAGGGCCCCATTGGGGCCCTTTGCAGTTGCACTTAGATGCGGTTCATCTGAGCGGCGACTTTGTTGTACCAGTCCTGCCACGTGGGCGGGCAGTACTTTTTGGCCGCTGCCGGGGTAAGGGTGGAGCCGTAGTTGGCGCCCAGATAGGCAACGTGAGCGGAGATGCCCTCGCTCCAGCTGCCAAAGCTGCGCCAACCGCCGCCACGTGCACTCCAGCCCCAGGCGTTGTAAGAATTGGCGCAATAAGCACCCTTGGTGCTCTCGATGCAGGCGATGGCGGGGGACCAACGGGGGTCGACACCGGTATTCCAAGCGGCGACGGCAAAGTTATAGCCTTGGCCTGCCATGGGGGAGCCGGCGAGATAATTGTCGATGCGGCCTGTCCACTCATTAATGAACGAATCGTAATCGGAGCTACCAGTATTGGAGCTGTTCACCGTGGTGTCGATGGTGGTGTTGGTGTTGGTGGCCTGGCTGCTGGAATTGCTGCCGCTTACGCCCTCGCCCGAGAGCTTCTCGGCGGCAGCGGCCTTATCGGCCTCAAGCTTGGCAAGCTCGGCGGCATTTTCCTGCTCGGCTTTTGCCTGTGCCTCGCTGCGGAGCTGCTGGGCCTGCGCCAGCGCATCCTCGGCGTTTTTCTGCTCTGCTTCAAGCTGAGACTTGGCCTGCTGGAGCTCGGCCTTGTTCTGCTCGAGTTCGGTTTGCATGTTATTGAGCTCTTCGATCTCGTCGACGCTCGAGCTCGTGATCTGGTTGGTGTATTTGCAAGTCGTGATGAACTCGCCCAGGCTCTGCGCATTGACCAGGAAGCTCACGATAGGATTGGTGCCCTTCTGATACTTGTACAGATCGCGCATGGCGGAGCTTGCCTTGGACTGCTGCTCGGGAAGCTTAGCCTCGATTTCCTCGATGCTTGCCTCATTGGAATCAATCTGCTTTTGCAGGTCATCGAGTTTGGTGCGGGCGTCGTTGTAGGCGCTCGTGGCGGCTTCAATCTTCTGCTGGGCTGCGGAAAGCTGGTCCTGCGTTGCCTGCGAGGCGGCATACGCCGCAACGGGGGAGAGCATCGGCGTGGCCGTCAGCGCAACGGCGAGCACGGCGCTCGTGATGATACGAGCCGGCTTCGACGCAATGAGCGCTGCGGTGCGATGATTCGAATGCTGCATCCAGTCCCTCTGCAATCAATCGTAGGTTATGGTTCGAACGGTATTCTACTACTGCTTTCGACCTCAACTTGAACCTTAAAGGTTCCAAAGGGTCAAGTTGAACTTGAGGCTTTGGCTTTGACCTGCAGTTATGATGAATTGTTGAGAAACCATAGAGTTCAACTTTAACGTTACAGAGCTCTGTTTGAGAGGGGTTTTGGGCTGTAAAAGCCATCTCAACGTGGGGTTTTATAACTACAGCGTGCCCTTCTGGCGAGCCTGCTCAATCTCTTCGAGGGCCTCGGCGGGGGTGAACGAACAGGTGCCGTCGCCGAGTTTGATTACCTGGATATCGTCGCCGGCGTAGACCTCTCCGCCCTTTAGTACCACGCCAAAAACGCCCTCGTGGGGAAAGATGCAGTCGCCGGCGAGATAGTAGATGGCACAGCGTGTGTGGCAGACCTTGCCGATTTGGCTGATTTCGACAAGCACCTCGCTGCCAAGCTTGAGCTGTGCGCCCAAGGGGAGCGAGAGCAGGTTGATGCCCCGGGTTGTGAAGTTCTCTCCGAAGTCACCCTTGCGCACATCGAGTCCGCGGGCCTGCGCCGTCTGGATGGACTCTGCGGCCAAAAAGGAAACCTGACGGTGCCAATGCCCGGCGTGTGCGTCGGAGGCGAGGCCAAATTGCTCTATAACGGTGTCGTGTCCATCGGCGACGGGCGACTTGCGCGTGCCCTTGTGTGCCGACGTGTTGATCGAGACGATGCGGGCGGGTCCGTTGTAGGCGTCGTTTGCCGTGCACAGGGGAGCGGTCGCTTTCGCACGTTCCGCCAGCTCGCGCTTCGCGGCATTGAGGATAGGATTATCGGTCGGATGGTCTTGGGGCACGTGTGCGCCTTTCGCTCGAAGATGTCAATACGCTGAATCCTACAACAACGGTAGGTTCATTGCCCATTGTCATACAACGGTGAGCGCCGTCTTCGTGCTGGCCTTCGTGCTGGACGATTGCGTCGATTGCCATAGATACGGTGGAGCTTTGGGCGCCGGCGGCTTGGCACGCTAGAATAAATCAGTTGCGCAAAGACCGCCCGTTGTGTGGGCAGTTCATGATAGGAAGTTTCCATGGCATTGCAATTTACAGAGCGCGAGTTCATTCCCGTGCTGCTCGGTGGCGACATCAACGCCTATTCGGTGGCGCGCGCCTTCTACGAGGAGTACCAGGTCAAGAGTCTGGTCTTTGGCAAGTATCAGACGGGTCCCGCGTACCGCAGCCAGATTATCGACTACACGCCCAACGTGGATATCGACACCATGCCCGTGATGCTCAAAACCGTCAACGGCATTGCCCAAGCGCATGCCGATAAGACGATTGTCCTTGTGGGTTGTGGCGACAACTATGTCGCTCTCGTGGCTCAAGCCAAGGATGCCCATGAGCTGGCGGATAACATCGTCGCTCCCTACGCGCCCTACAGCATGCTCGAGCAGTGCCAGAAGAAGGAGATCTTCTACGAGCTGTGCGAGAAGCATGGCGTGCCCTATCCGCACACGTTTACCTTTGCCAAGGCGATGCTCAATGCCCAGGGTGAGGCGCCTGCCGAAGTGCTCGACCAGATCGATTTTCCTTACCCGATGATTCTGAAGCCTTCTGACGGCATCATGTGGTGGCAGCACGAGTTCGAGGGCCAGAAGAAGGCCTATGAGATTGCCGACCGCGCCGAGCTGGAACAGGTCATTCGCGATTCGTATGCCAGCGGCTACACCGACGACCTGATCTTGCAGGATCGCGTGCCCGGCAACGACGAGTACATGCGCGTGCTCACCAGCTATTCCGACCGCAACGGCAAGGTGCGCATGATGTGCCTGGGCCATGTGCTGCTCGAGGAGCATCAGCCTCACGGTGTCGGCAACCACGCCTGTATCATCACCGAGCCCAATGACGAGCTCATGGGCGGCGTGCGCAAGTTGCTCGAGGACCTTCACTTTGTGGGCTATTCCAACTTTGACGTTAAGTACGACGAGCGCGACGGCTCGTTTAAGTTCTTCGATTTCAACACGCGCCAAGGCCGCAGCAACTACTACGTCACCAACAGCGGCTTTAACGTTGCCAAGTATGTGGTGGACGAGTATGTGTTCAACCGCCCGTTTGAACCGGAGTTTGTGACGGCGCAGGACGAGGCGCTGTGGATGGTCGTCCCCATGGGCGTCGTCGACAAGTACGTCAAGGATCCCGAGCTGCGCGCTAAGGTGCATCGCCTGGACAAGGAAGGCAAGGGCGCCGACCCTTCGTTTATGAAGGGCGACTTTGTCTTTAACCGCTGGCTGCGCATGTGGCACACCAAGCTGCGCCACTTTAAGCTGTTCAAGACGTATTACAAGTAGATGAGCGCGGCGCCCGTCCGGTTTACATCGGGCGGGCGCGGGTATGATACGCGCAATTGCGCAAGCGTCACCAAGGAGGCGGCGATGGAAAAGCTGGGAGTTATCGGCGGCATGGGCGCCGAGGCCACGTCGTATTACTACGACCAGGTGGTGCGTCATACGGCTGCTGCCTGCGATCAGGAACATATCGACATGGTGGTACTCTCCAAGTCGACCATGCCCGACCGCACGTTGGCCATTAAGACCGGCGAGCATGCTAAGCTGCTGGCGACCATGAAAGAGTGCGCCCAGGCACTCGAGTCGCTGGGCTGTGCACACATTGCCATTCCCTGCAACACGTCACACTACTTCTATGACCAGATCCAGTCGTTTACGAAGGTGCCGATTATCCATATGCCGCGTGAGTCGGTGCGCTATGCTCTGGCTGGTGCGGTGATGGGGGAGTGCGAGTTCGACCCCAACCTGAGTATGCCTGCCGAGCCGGTGCACAAGATTGGCATCATGGGCACCGACGGAACCGTGGGCGCGGGCGTCTACGGCCGCGAATGTAAGGCTGCGGGTGTTGAGGTCGTCTATCCCAGCGAGAAACGTCAGAACGATGTGATGTCGCTTATCTACGATGATGTGAAGGCCGGACGTGAGCCCGATATGGATAAGTTCGACCGCGTGATGTGGGAGTTCGCCCGTAGCGGCTGCGACCGCGTCATTCTGGCCTGCACCGAGCTCTCGGTGCTACAGAAGTACCGAGAGATGCCCGAGATCACCCTCGACGCCATGGATGTCCTGGTGCGCGAATCCATCATCCGCAGCGGCGCCCCCTACCGCCTCTAGCTTTCGACCTGTCAAAAAGGGACAGGTTAATTTTGGCAGGTTTTATCTGGTGAAACAGTAAAGGCCTCGGCTCGTTTGGTGCGAGCTGAGGCCTTTTGCGTTGGGCGGTTGCTGTCGGTGGTGAACTAGAACAGGAAGCCGATGGCGATGAGGGCGATGCTGACGATGAGCACGGCGATGTCCAGACCCTTGATGGGATAGCGCTTGTACGAGCTGGCGCGCGTACGCAGATAGAAGCCGCGCTGTTCTGCCGCCAAGGCTGTGGCATCGGTCTTGCCCACGCTCGAGATGAGCAGTGGCACGCACAGTGGCAGCATGAGCTTAAGCTTCTTGATGGGGTTCTTGGTGTCGTACTCGACGCCGCGTGCGGTCTGCGCCTCCATGATGGCGTTCATCTCCTGACCAAACACCGGCACAAAGCGCAGCGCCGTGGTAAAGGTGAAGGCATAGCGATACGGTACGTGCAGCACCTCGACGCAGGCGTTGGCAAGGTCGTTGAGCTTGGTCACCATGAGCATGAGGATGAGTGGTAACGCCACACCCAGTAGGCGCAGACAGGCCTTCGATCCTGTGATGAGGCCCGTGTCGGTGATAAAGCCCCACACCACGTTGCCATCGCGCATAAAGGCCAGCTGGAGCACCAGCATGATAAGCGCGAGCGGGATCAGCAACTTGAGCAGCGAGAACAGACGGTCGACGACGCCGGCATAGGCACCCAGCGCAAGGGTGAGTGCCAAAAAGCCCAGCAGCGCCACGTAGGTGTCGGACAAGAAGATGCCGACGATGATGGCGGCGGCGAGGCCCAGTTTGACGACGGGGTTCAGGCGATGCAGTAGCGTATCGCCCGGCATGTAGTCGATGACGTTAACCACGGTGGACCATCTCCTTGGTAATTCGAACGACATCGGTGACCTCGCTCACCTGCGCAAAAGCGGGCGAGACGGAAGATGCCAGACGGCGCGAGAGTTCAATAACCTGGGGAGGCTCCACGTAGGCATGCTGCATGAGTTCGATGTTCGAGAATAGCTCGTGCGTGCGGCCGCGGTCGAGGATGCGACCGTCGGCCATCACCACAATGCGCTCGGCAAAATCCGAGACGACTTCCATATCGTGGCAGACCATGATAACGGCGCAACCGCGCTCGGCCATGGTGCGCACCGTTTCCATGACGGTCATGCACTCGCGGTAATCAAGGCCGCTCGTGGGCTCATCGAGTACGACGATCTTGGGCTCAACCACTACGACGGAGGCAAGCGCCACCATTTGTCGCTGGCCACGCGAAAGCGAGAACGGCGCCTCATCGGCAGGCAGGCCAAAGCGGTCGATGACGAGTTGGGCACGACGCAGAGC